>JASHPV010000007.1 GCA_030037875.1 Thermoplasmata archaeon | reverse complement strand
GTGCCGAACTTTTCCGAAGGCCGCGACAGCGGGCGAGTCCAGGCGATCGTGAACGAGGCCCGGGGGGTCCCGGGAGTCGGGGTGCTCGACGTGGAACTCAACGCCGACCACAACCGGTCGGTGGTGAGCCTGGTCGGCGAAGCCGACCCCCTCCTCGAGGCCGACTTCCGAATGGTGCGAAAGGCAGTGGAGCTCATCGACCTACGGCATCACCGGGGGGAGCATCCGCGCATGGGAGCCGCCGACGTCGTTCCATTCGTTCCGCTCGGGGACGCGACCATCGAGGATGCGGTCGCTCTCGCGGAACGGTTGGGTCAGCGTGTGTGGGCGGAGCTCCAGGTGCCGGTGTACCTCTACGGGGCGGCGGCGCGACGGCCCGAACGGGAGGACCTCGCGGTCGTCCGCCAAGGAGGTTTCGAGGGACTGCGGGACGCCGTAAAGACCGACCCGGCGCGCCAGCCCGACTTCGGCAATCCGGAACTCCATCCCTCGGCCGGGGCCATAGCGATCGGCGCCCGGCCGGTGCTGATCGCGTACAATGCCTACCTGACGACGCCGGACGTGAGCATCGCAAAGAAGGTCGCCCACGCCGTCCGAGCGCGAGACGGCGGGTTGGCGGAGGTCAAAGCGCTCGGCTTTGAGATCAAGGAACGGAACCGGGCCCAGGTCTCGATGAACCTCACCGACTACCGGAAAACGCCCGTCCACCGAGCCCTTGAGGCGGTTCGTCGCGAGGCCAATCGGTACGGCGTGGGCGTCGAGGAATCGGAGGTCGTCGGCCTGGTGCCCGAAGACGCCCTCCTGGACGCGGCGGAATTTTACCTCCAGCTCAACCAGTTCTCTCGCGAGCAGATCTTGGAGCGCAAGCTCCTTGGGACCGTCCCCAGTGCGCCTGGCGCCGCGAGCCCCGAGCCCCGGCGAGGCTTCCAGCATCTCACCATACAGGAATTCCTTGGCCGAGTGGCGGCCCGCACTCCGACGCCAGGGGGCGGTAGCGTTGCCGCGATCGCTGGAGCGATGGGCACCGCCTTGGGCGAGATGGTCGTGGCCTATTCCACCCCCGCGAAGGAAACCCCTTCGCCAACGCTGGCGGCTCTTGCCAAGGAATTGACCGAGGGTCGGGGAACCTTTCTCGAGCTGGCCAACGCCGACGCGGACTCGTACGAAGCCGTGCGCGCCGCCCGCCGCGAGCGAAAGGTAAAGCCCGACGACCCCACCGCTCAACGCGCGTTCCTCGACGCGCTCCGGCACGCCGCGGAGGTTCCGCTCGACACGGCCCGGCTCGCCCGACGGATCCAGCAGAGACTCGAAGCTCACCGGGAACTGACGAACGTGGCCCTGGGCAGCGACTTCGTTTCCGGGCTAGCGCTGCTTCGGGCCGCCGCGGACTCGGCCCTGGCCAATGTCTCCATCAATCTCGACGACCTCCGCGAGGCGGGGGTGCCCGTCGCCGACCTCGAGGCGGAGCGCGACCGTCTATCCGGCCATCCATGAAGGGAGAAACCGCCGCACCCGCGCGGCCGTACGTCCACCTCAACTGTGCAGTGTCTCTCGACGGACGCCTGGCTTTCGCTGGGGGAAAACAAGCGGCGCTCTCGGGCCCGCGCGACCTGGCGCGCGTCCAAGCGCTCCGGGTTCAACTGGGTGCGGTGCTCGTGGGAGTGGGAACGGTCATCCTGGACGACCCGTCGCTCCGGGTCCACTGGGACCTGCTCCACCAGGACCCGGGTCCGGCCCCGGTCCGCATCTGTCTCGACGGCACCGGGCGGCTCCCGGCCGCGGCCCGTTTTCTGGACGGCACGCAGCCGACGATCGTGGCGACGACGAAGAGCGCCCGGCGAAGCTATCCCCCTTCGGTGGAGACCATTCTGGCGGGCCCCGGGCCCGAGGTTGACCTCACGACCCTGCTTCGCGCGCTGGCCGCCTACGGTCTGCGGGGAGTCCTCGTCGAAGGGGGGTCCCACGTCATCGCGAGCTTTCTCCGGGCGCGCTTGGTGGACCGAATGACCGTCTACGTCGCGCCGGTGCTGATCGGGGAGGACGCCGCACCGTCCTTGATGGCCGGTCCGGCGAGCCGGTCACCGTCGGATTGGGTCGAGCTGGTCCGCGAGTCGGTCGAACCGCTGGACGACGGGGTCCTGATTTCGTTCCGCCCGCGCAGCGCACCCGCGATTCCGCCGCCGCCCGCATCGTTATAGGCACACCCGGTTCCGAGGCGCTCGAAGAAGCTCCCGATGAAGCTCGTGCACTTCGTTCTCGCGAACCAGTTCCATTTCGGAATGGTCACCGACGCGGGCGATTTCATCGACTTGGACACGGCCTGCCGCGATTACTTCGGGGTCAATCCTGTCAAGGGCGCCGACCCCAGCCGGTTCCGGGACATGCGGACCTTCTTCTCGGGCGGAGCGGAGTCCGTTGCAATCACAAAGAAGATCCAGGAGTACATCGACCGGCGGCGGGCGATGGGATGGACCCCGCGGGCCGCCACCGGGGCCCGGTTCTTTTTCAAGCCCGAGGAGGGGATCAAGCTCCTCGCCCCGATCTCCTCCGGCGCGAAGGTCTACCTCCTCGCGTCGAATTCGAAGAGCCATCTCGCCGAACAGCAGAAGGAGCCGCCGGCCCATCCGTACCTGTTTACCCGGTTCTTCAACAGCCTGGTCGGGCCGAGCGAATCCTTGGAGCTTAGCTCCCACAGCCAGTTCCCCGACGTCGAGCTCGAGCTCGCCGTCGTGATCGGTCAGCGGGGGAAGCACGTGCCGGCAAGTCGGGGCATGGAGATGGTCGCCGGGTACACCGTCGTCCTCGACATGGGATTCCGCGACCTCCAGTATCCGGCGGGGGGCGCCGTCGACTGGGTCCAAGGAAAGGGCTTCGATGCGACCATGGCTGTAGGTCCCTGGGTCGTGCCCAAAGAGGAGGTCGGCGCACCGTATCCGCTCCAGATGGAGCTCAAGGTGAACGGTACCGTTCGCCAAAAGGGGGACACGACCGACTACCTCTTCCGAATACCGGAGATCGTCGAGCACCTCACGCGAGGAGTGACCCTGGAGCCAGGGGACCTGATCTCGCTGGGCACCCTCGGCGGGGTCCCCGGCTTCGAGTTCGGGCGCGAGACCCGGAAGCTCAAACCCGGCGATGTGATCGAGGGAACGATCGAACGGATCGGCGCCCTCAAGGTCGCGGCGAAGGCGGAGGTTCCCCTGCCGCCAGCGGGCGCGCCTCCCCCCGAAGCGTGAGGAAGAGCGCCGTCGAGCGGGGCATCGTGACCGTCTGGCCTTCCTGTCCCCGGGTGGGTTCGGGCCTCGTCGGGTAGTCGACGTCGGTCAACAGGGTCACGTCGACCGGCGACAATCCGGGGAAGGCGAACGGCGCGTCCCGGAACGGCTCGAACCGGTCGAGCTCCTCGCGAGATATCGGAACGACGCGGAAGCCGGTCCCACCGTGCAGCGAGCCCGGCAACCGGATCAGGCGATGGATATCCGTCGTCACCGGCGCGTCGGTCTCCCCTTGCACTTGGATTCGTGCCCGGTCCAGGATCTGCTGGAGAAGCGCCGGCGGAAAGTCTACCGTCGCGACCTCGAGCGACAGCCCCTCTCGGATCCGCCGTCCCTTTCCGTCGCGGACGAGCCGCTGGGCCCAGTCCCGCGCGACGGACTCTGTCGCCCCCGCCTCGCGCATCTCGCGGGCGGCCAGTTCGACGCCGCCGTCGTCCCATCGGGCGAGAATCTGGAAGAGCGACCGCGTGAGACGACCCGGCCATCCCGGAGCATCCGGAGGGGCGAGCCGCTGAAAGGGTCGTTGCCGGGCGCCCGTGGGTCGACCGGCTTCCACGCCGGCCAACTCTCCCCCGGCGCCCATCGAAAGAGCCGGGCCCCGGTCGGCATCGCGCATCTCGAGGACCCCGGCCCCGGGGTCCACGCCCACGCCCAGGATGTACTCGACCAGTTCCCGGCGTTCGTTGCTCGTGAGAGACAGCACCGCGTCGGCGTGTACGTGGGCATGGAAGCCTCTCCCACCCGAGAATACGAGCGACACGTCCCTCGGGTCGAACCCGAAATCCCCGAGCAGAAAATCGTCCACGAGATCCCGGAACCGCGACCGGGCTAGGGTGAGCTGCTCCGCGTACGATTTTCCCTCGGCTTGTCGGAGATGGTCGGCGTCCAGGTCGAAGATCAGGTCGGCGCCGAGCCATTCCTTCGCCGCCATCGTGGGCGCGCTGGGATCCCGGTAGTACGCGGAGGAGTAGTACACGTGCCTCGGCGCCTCTTGCTCGAGGAACCCCCGAAACTCCTCGGCCGATGGGAACGACGCGTGGCGGCGCATAAGGGTCTGGACGGAGAACGGAAAGGCCGCGAACTCCCGTCGAGTGAAACGGGCGGGTGGGTCCAGGTGGACGGAACGGTAGTAGGCCTGGAACTGCCGGTGGGCCCACTCCAGCGTAGGCGGGTCCAGTGCCGCGGTCTTCGCCACGGACCCGTCACTCCTCGCCGGGGAGCTCCGTGGGCTCCAGGGCTTCGGCCCGGTTCGCCTCGTCCCGAAGCCGGGCGAGGAGATGGAAGACCGTGGAGTGCTCGCTCCCCTTCAGAAGCATCTCGATCGCCTGCGTGGCGCGCTCGAGCTGTGGCTCCTTGCCGATCAGAGCCACCGTGCTTCCGTAAACGCTCACCGAGCATCCCGAGAGCTCCTCGAGACGGCTGCGGGCCCGGCCGGCGGTGCCGATCAAGCGAGAGCGGATCCGCCACATGGCCGACTTCGACTGCTTGCCGGTCACGTGCTTGATATCGATCACCGCGAGGTAGGTCTCGTCCTGGAGGAGACGCATCGCCCGCTGGGGCGAGAATCCTCGTCCGATCGCGAGCACGATTTCGCGGGCCTGTATCGCCCCCAGCGGGTCGTCCGTCTCCGCGTTGGAAACACCGACCATGCCCTCCTCGGCATCGATCTCGAGATGCGCTTTCGTCTTCTCCTCGATTAGACGACGCGTCGACCCGCCCGGCCCGATCAGGACGCCGACCCGGTCGTCGGGGATTCGGGCAAACAGGACGCTCATGACGCCATCTCCGCCGGCAATTCGGGGCCGCCGGTCGCCTCGAAAAACTCCTTCGGAGAAGTGGCCACGCCCAACCGACGGAAGAATCTCGCGAAGTTGGTCGCGTCCCGCTGGAGAAGTTCTCGCGCGTGCGGGTGGTTCGTAGAAATCGCTTGGGCCACGTCGATGATGACCGGCCGGTCCTCCAAGACCAGCACATTGTAAGGAGACAGGTCGCCGTGGACCAGATGCGCCGACACCACCATCCGCTTCAGTTGGGTGGTGAGGTCGGCGTACACGGCTTCGGGGTCCTGAAGGACGATCTCCTGCATGGGGGGAGCCGGTAGACCGTCAACTCCGATGAACTCCATGACGAGCACGTTCCGAAAGCAGGCGTACGGCTGCGGGACGCGGACCTCCGCCGAGCGTAGTTGGGTGAGGACCGTGTGCTCGCGGCGCGTCCACGCGTAGATCATCCGGGAAGTGTTTCCCATCGCGCCCACCTCCCGACGAAGCCATTCGATCACGTAGGGAGGCACATGGCGGAAGATCGTGTTCCCGATGCGGTAGATCTTCACGGCTCGAAACCCTCCGGCCGCGCTGGCCCGGAATACGCCTCCCTCCTTCCCCGTCGAAATCGGGTAATCGATGCTCTGGAACTGGCCTTGGTTGATCAACCGGCCGACGGCCAGGAGGGTCGCGTGGTCGAAAAACTCGTCGACCAGCTTCCGCTGCTGCCGCTCCTTACGACGGTCCTCGACCCGCTCGGTGCGGGTGGGGTACAGCAGCTCTTCGGGATCGGGCACTCCCGGCCGAACCCCGTCAAGGGGCCAAAACGGTTCCTTCCGTCTGGGAGGCGGTGTCGGTCACCCCCTGCGTCGCCCGAACCCCTTATGGTCCCTTTTCCCATCTGCCGCCACAGGGATTCATGGTCGACCTGGCTAACCTCTCGATCGCCGCGGTGCTCATCATCGTGGGCAGCGCCCTCTTTGCCTTCGAACTCATCCACCCGGGGGCCTGGCTGCTGATTCCGGCCTCGATCATGATCGCGGCCGGCCTCCTCTACCTGACTCTCCCGGGACTGCTCCTCAACTCGGTGTTCGGCCCGTCCATCGTCGTACTGGTGGCGCTGGCCGCGGCGCTGGCGACGATT
This sequence comes from Thermoplasmata archaeon, assembly GCA_030037875.1. Lineage (GTDB taxonomy): Archaea > Thermoplasmatota > Thermoplasmata > Lutacidiplasmatales > UBA184 > JAKIWV01. The sequence goes on along the minus strand of JASHPV010000007.1, from coordinate 89,650 downwards.
CCGTACTATCGCTGGGTGGCGCCGATTCACAAACCCATGAGCACGACGGTCCAATCCCTCGAAGGACAGACAGGGATCGTGGTGACTCCTGTGGTCCCCGACTCATTGACCGGCAAGGTGCAGATCCAATCGGAAGTCTGGTCGGCCCGGAGCGACCAACCAATCCCGGCGGGCACGAAAGTGCGGGTCGTTTCGGGCGAAGGGGTCAGCGTGTTGGTGCGACCCCTCGATGTGGGCCGAGCGGAGAACTGAGGAAAAGGAACCATGGTCGATCCCGTCGTGCTAACGCTGATCGCGGTCTTTGTCGTGGCGATCATCCTGATCATCATCAACCGGATGGTCTACCAGATCCAGCCGTACCAGAACGGGATCGTCACCTTGCTCGGCTCCTACAAGCGGATTCTGAACCCGGGCCTGAACATCGTCAGTCCGCTCGCCCTGGTGATCAAGATCGACCTACGGACGCAAGTGCTCGAGGTTCCCCGTCAGGAGGTCATCACGAAGGACAACTCCCCGACGAATGTCGACGCGATCATTTACATCAAGGTCGTCGACGCGCCGAAGGCGATCTTCCAGGTCCAGGACTACCACATCGCGACCGTGGCCTTGGCCCAGACCACCCTGCGGTCGGTCATCGGGGACATGGAGCTCGACGAAGTGCTGTACAACCGGGAACGGATCAACACCCGGCTGCGGGACATTCTCGACCAATCCACCGACAAGTGGGGCGTGCGGGTGGAAGCGGTCGAGATCAAGGAGGTCGACCCGGTCGGCCCCGTCAAGGCGGCGATGGAGGAACAAACCTCCGCCGAGCGGCAGCGGCGGGCGGCCGTCCTTCGTGCCGACGGAGAGAAGCGTTCTGCCATCCTCGTGTCCGAGGGGCAGAAGCGGTCCCGTATTCTCCAGGCCGAAGGGGTGCGTCAGTCCAAGATCCTCGAGGCGGAGGGTACCCGGCTCGCCACGATCCTGGAGGCGCAAGGAGAGTCGCAACGACTCCGGATCCTGGCGCTCGGAGCCGGCACTCTCGATTCGAAGGCGCTCACCGTGCTCTCGCTGGATACGCTCTCCAACGTCGGGAACGGCCAGTCGACGAAGATCCTCTTCCCGTTCGAGCTGACGCGTCTCGTCGAAGGGGCGTCGGAGTACCTCGGCATGTCGCGTACCGTGCCCGACCGGAGCCTGAGCACTATGGACGAGCTCGAGAAGCAGATCGGAACGATGGACAACATCCTGGGTCCGATCCCCCGGCAGGACGAACTCAACACCGAGATCAAGTCCATCGAGGACGAGATCAAGGCGGAGTCGGACGAGTCCGCCGCCATGGTGGGTCCCATGGGCTCGGCAGCCCCGGGCCGGACGTCCGCGCCGGACCTTCCGGACCCTCTGGAACCGCCGCGGCGTTCCGCCCCTCCGCCGTCGTTCGGGGTGGCGCAATCGTCGGGTGCGAGCCCTTCGACCAGTTCGGAAGAAGGCGCGCACGACTTCACGAGCCCGACGGACCCTCGACGGCGCCGGACCCCGCCGCCGAGCTAAGGCCCTAAATTTCTCCCGCCCTTCGTCCTCGCACCAAACGATTTCGTCGTCGCACCAAAAAGAAGGTCCTGCCGCGTCCCGTGCTCAGCCTCGGGGCGCATGGCCGAGGACTCGGGGATCCGGCGGCTCCGCCTGGTCGGTGGCGTCACCGCGTACAACGAGGAGCCGCGGATCGAGAGCTCCCTCCGCTCCCTTCTCGAGCAGGAGATGCCCGAGGGTCTGGGCTGGACGAAGATCTGGGTCGTCGTCTCGGGGTGCACCGACCGTACTGCCGAGGTGGTCGAGCGACTGTCCCGAGAGGACCCTCGGATCGTCCTCGTGGTCGAACCGCGACGGAACGGAAAGGCGTCCGCGCTGAACGAAATATTCTCCCGGGCCGACGGTGACCTCCTCGTATTGCTCGACGGAGATTCGGTGGCGGCCCCCGGGGCGCTCCGGTCGCTGTGGGCCGCTGCCCGCGGTGTTGAGCCGCCATTCGCCGTGATGGGGAGGCCGGCTCCTCCCGGGCCGCCAGTGGGTCGGATTTACCCCGAGGTTGAGCTTCTGTACCGGCTGCACCACGAGTACCATGCCGAGGTGTTGGCGCGTGCCGAGGGAACCCACCTGGCGGACAACCTGATGTTGCTGTCCCTGGGTAGCAGCCCGACCCTGCCCCGGAACTTGGTCAACGACGGACCGTTCCTCGCGCATTGGGTGCTCTCGCACGGGGGGCGGCTGCTGTACGCCCCCCAGGCGGAGGTCATTCTGAAGATCCCGCTCACTCTGGGCGACCATCTGGCCCAACGGCGACGCATTCACTGGGGCCACTGGCAGGTCCGTGATCTCACGGGCCTTCCGGTCACGACATTGGAAACCCACGCCCGGACCCGGCCCGGGGAGGCCTGGAAAATCGTCGTGCGTTCGGTCCGGTCTACCCGGAAAGGATCCCGGAGTCTTCTCGTGCTTCTGATGGCCGAGGTGGCGGCGCTGGCGATGGCCCGGTGGGACCGGGTCTCCCCCCGCCCGGAGCCCGCGCTCTGGCTCCCGATCCGGGACTCGTTGCCGACGCCCGAGCGTACACTTTTCTGAGGCTATCGAACCTGTCCACCAGGAACGCCATCCGATCGGGTCGGGTCACCGTTCGGAACAGGGATGCGGCATCCCCCGCCCGCCGGTGTCGGGCGTTCCGGACCAAGCCGACCGCTTGCAGGTAGGCTGCGAGGAAAGGGAAAATCGCCGCGTTGAGGAATCGAACACCGAGGCCAGAGGACCGAGACGGAGAAAGTTCCTCGGGGATCCCCTCGAGCTTCCATCGAGCCCAGAGGCGAGGGGTCTCCGTCTGAAGCCACGCGGCCGAGCCCAACAACCTACGGTAATATTCCGCGCCCTCGAGGGGACGGGCGAGAAGGGCTTCGCGGGCGAAGAGAAACCCCCGCGGTACGATGTAGTCGCGTCGAGCCGAGGAATCATCGACGACGTAGTTGATGCACCAAATGGGGTCGGTCCGGCCCTCTTTCGAGAACCGACGAAGTCTAAGACGAGCGAGCGCGAGCGCTAGGTAGACCCACGCCGCGCCGTCTCGCGTCACGACCAGAAAGTCACAGTCGTCGTCCGGGCCGGCTTGTCCGTACGTGATGGAGCCCGTGACAGCAACGCAACTGACCAGCTGACGGAACGGGGCGAGAGTGGTCCGGAAGAGGGAAGTGGCCCGGCCCAAGTAGTCGACAGCCCGGCTCCGACGCTCGTCGCTCAGGGGATCGGGGTTCGCGCCGCCCATGCCTTCGACTGCGCCTTGGAAGGACAGGAGTAGTTCCGGGCGATTTCCGACCCAGGACCTCAACTCAGATTCCGAGGCGGGCCCAGTTGCGGGCAGCAGGTCGAGAAGCTCTCGGGGAGTGAGCGGTCTCTGAAACTCCCGGGCCACTGCGAGCACGGACTCGACGCGCCGCTCGAGCAGAGCTTGGGCGTCTCCACCGGCCCCGGGCGAGGCAACGGCTACCCCCTGCGGAACCTCGGACCCCGTACCTACCTCCTGGGGCTTAACCGCGCTTGGCCAGAGCCCCGTGGCTCAATATATACCACTCCCGAGAGGGTCGGCTCGAGGAGCAAAGGGTCAGACGCGTCATTCTCCCAGGGGATCAAGGGGGAACGCCAGATTAGGGGGTTCCGCCTCGCCGACCCGTGGTCGCCACACATGGAAATCCGCCCCCTATTCAGCTTCAGGTGGCCGGCGGGGCTCCGGTCCCCCTCTCCTTTGTAGAGCGGGGACCTGGCGTTTATCTCGTCGCGACCGACCCGACGGCTCGTTGGGCGCGTGAAGCGATTCGTGCGCCGGTCGCGGTGTTGTTCCCGGACGGCCGGATAGAGTATCGGATCGGAAGGCTCGTCAACGACCCGCGAGTGGTCGACGCAGTTCTGAGGGATTTTCGGGAAAAGTACGGTGACTCGGCGTGGGGCCGGTTCTTCCAGGGCCGAAAAAGAGTACTCATGCTCGAAGCGGCCGTCACGCCGGGCCCGCGTCCGACCGAAGCCGTGCTCCGGGAGGAGTTCGACTCCATCGCGGAAGGGTATGCCGCGGCTGTTGCCCACGATCCGTTCCGTCAGTACCTCCGAACCCGGTCGGAGCGACAGTTCGAACAAATCTTCGCGGGACGCGACCCGATTCTCGAGCTCGGGCCGGGAGCTGGAATTGAAACGCTGGGATTGCTGCGAGCCGGGCATCGCGTCCTGGCCGTCGATGTCTCGCCGCGCATGCTCGACGCGCTCCGCCGCCGTGCCGATGCCGCCGGTCTCTCGGAAAAGCTCGAGACACGTCTCGGCACGATTGGCGAACTCGAGACGCTGCTGGGAGACCGACCAAAGGGCTCGTTCGGCGGCGCGTTGTCGACCTTCGGGGCTCTGAACCTGGAGCCGCGTCTCGACCGGCTCCCCGCGGTTCTCGGACGCGCCCTCGCACCGGGCGCGCCGTTTTTCGCCGGTATTCTCAATCGGTGGGCGTTCTCTACCGTTGCGTTCCTTCTGGCCACCGGGCATCCTCGCGTGGCCTGGGGACGCTTGGGGACGCCGGTTCTCGTAGGAGGGGCGTTGTACCCCCTGGAGGTCCGACCGTTCACGGCTCGGGAATTCGCCCGCCCGTTCCACCCGGAGTTCGACCTCGAGGCAGTGGAGTCGGCGTCGGTGTTGGTACCACCATATGGGTCGGCCCCACTCCACTCCTTCTGGGGCGGCTCGGGCCGTCGCCGGTTGAGCCGCCTCGATGAGCGGCTGGCCAGGACGTTTCCATTTCGGGAATCTGGAGAGTACGTCTTCGTGGTGCTGCGGCGCGCGAGCTAGGCGTGGTGCCGACGGCGAGCTCCGGATATTTATCCCCCCCACGACGTAGGGCCTGTGTGGCCCGACGGTGGATCTCCGAACGACGAGCGGTGAAGGTCTTGGTCGAGCCCCAAGGCGCCGTCGTCGCCCTGACGATGAAGACGCACTCGATCCTGTTCGTTCTGACCCATCGGTTCGTTGGGTTTCGCCGAATACGAACCGCGGACCGCGTAGTTGCCCGTGCCGGATATAGTGCGCCGGGCACCCTGGCGCTGATCTCGGAGCTCTACCCGCACGGCGTGTAACGGCCGGGTCGGACCCACTCCCCGAGTCGGGCCCGTCCGGTCTCGGAGCACGTGGGTGCCGGCTACCCTAAGAACCGTCACGGCATCGACCTTGCCGTGAGCGACACAGAAGCGACCACTATCCAAGTCGACCGCCGGGACGCGGTCTGCCAAATCCGAATCTCTCGGCCGGAGAAGCTCAACGCGCTCGACCCGGATTCGGTGAGATTGCTGCGCCGTTCGCTACAGAGCGCGGCCCACGACCCGGCGATTCGGGCCATCATCCTCACGGGGGCGGGGGGAGCCTTCTCGGCCGGAGGAGATGTCTCGTCGATGCGGGAGCATCTGGACGCGGGAGACCTCGCGCGCCTCTTCTATGATCTGACCGGCGAGCTGGAGTTGACGGTCCGCGAACTTCTCGAGATGAAGAAGCCGGTCGTGGCATCGATTCCCGGCGTCGCGGCGGGAGGAGGTTTATCGCTCGCGCTGGCCTGCGATTGGCGGGTCGCTTCGACCAACGCGGTCCTCGTACCGGCGTTCGGAGACCTAGGCGCCGTCCCCGATGGCGGACTCACGTTCTTCCTGCCGCACTTCGTTGGGACCGGGGTCGCCCAGGAGCTGTTCTTCTCCTCCAGCCGTGTCAAGGCCGACCGGGCCCTGAGCCTAGGGCTTGTATCGGAGGTCGTGGCGCCGGAGGAGCTCGAGGTGCGGGCCTGGGCAAAAGCCACCGAGCTGGCCAGTGGACCGACCTTGGCCTACGCCGCACTCAAGCACCTTCTCGTCACGTCGTACGGGGCGAGCCTGGAGAGCCAACTAGCGCTCGAGCGCCGCTACGCCACCGAAGTGGCAGGGGGTCCGGAAATCGCCGAAGGCATCGTGGCCTTTGGCGAGAAGCGCAAGCCGGACTTTCCATCCCCCGAGGATTCGACTCCCTAGCCGACGCCTCAGCGGACCTGCACCGGGGGCGGGCTCCCTTCGACCGGAATCTCCTCCCGGTCGACCCGTTCGATCCGGGCGAGCGGGTGCTCCTCGTGGAGCGCTCGGACGAGTTCGTTGATGGCGGCTGGTTCTCCCTCGAGCTCGGCCTCGACCGAGCCATCCAGCCGGTTGCGCACAAACCCCCCGATGCCGAGCGGACCGGAAAGGTTTCGTACGAATTGCCGGAAGTTCACTCCCTGCACCCGGCCGATGAACCGGAACCGTATCCGCGTGAGAGTCACGCCTTAACACCCCTCGGACCTTAAATAAAGCCAGACGGTTCGAAACACCGGCTGCGTGGGCGAGCCGAAGGAAGGACGGAAAATGGGGGCCGGAGTCACCACCTTTCTCGTCTTCGCGCTGGTCGCCAGCGCGTTCGGCGTCGGGTCGATCATCGCCAACAAGACGTTCGGCGCCAAGCGACGACGCGCGTACCTTCAGTATACAACCTACGAGTCGGGAGAGGAACCGGAAGGCGAAACCCAGATCGACTTCCCGACGCAGCACTACACCTTCGCGATCGTCTTCGTCGCGGTCGATGTGATCGGTTTCGTCCTCGCCCTCTGGGGCGTGAACTATCGTACGGTCAACGACGCGTGGCTTCCCACGCTCATCGTTTTCGGCTTCACCGCTCTGGCCATTGTCGGAATCTATTACGCGCTGGTGGGCGAGCGGAGGCTCGTGATATGAGCGGGCAGGTCCCCGCCGCTCCGAAAGCCGGCAACCCCCCGGCGGCGCCGGCGCAGATCGCGGACATGCCGCTCGAGGTCATCGGACAGCCCGGGGTCCCCTTCGTCGAGATCGAGACCCTTCGCGCCCGAGAATTCATCCCGGCCGCCAAGGAAGCGCTGAGTTCGCTGCTCAAAGAGCAGGCGGAGGGGAAGCTCATCCGGCCGGTCTTCAACTGGGCCGGCCGGAACTCGCTCTTCCCGCTGCACTGGGGGCTTGCGTGCTGCGCGATCGAGTTCGCCGCGGCCTTCGGTGCCCGGTGGGACGCGGAGCGTTTCGGGGTCGTCCCGCGCTCCTCCCCTCGTCAGTGCGACCTGCTCATCGTCAACGGAACGGTCACGTGGAAAGTGGCTCACAAGCTGATCACGCTCTACGAGCAGATGCCCGAGCCCAAGTGGGCCATCGCCATGGGTAACTGCGCGACGGGGGGCGGCCCTTTCCGGACCGCGTACTCGGTGGTTCCGGGCGTCGACAAACTCATTCCGGTGGACGTCTACATCGCGGGCTGCCCGCCCCGACCCGAGAACATGCTTGACGGAATCCTCCGGCTGGAACAACTGATCAAGGAGCGCGGCGCGTAGCCCCGGATTGGGGGTTCGGAACTCAGGGGGAACGGGACGGACCGTGAAGAGGGACGAACTGGCCGCGAGCCTCACGGCGAGGTTCGGGGACCGGATCCTCGGCGTCGACGCGTTTCCCGGACTGCTGGGTCGCGTGCGGTTCGATTCCACGATCGCCTTGGAGCTGTTCCGGGCGTTCCGGGACGACCTGAAGTTCGTCCATCTCACGATGGTGGGAGCGACCGACTGGGTCGATCACCGCGAGGTGTTCTACGTGCTCTGGTCGGACGCGGATCTCGTTTATGTGCTGCTGTCGACGAATCTTCCGCCGGACGCGCCTACCATCGCGAGCGCGGTGCCGATCTGGCCGTCGGCCAACGCCCACGAACGCGAAGCCTGGGACCTCGTCGGCGTCCGGTTCGAGGGTCACCCGGACCTTCGACGGATCTTCATGCCCGAGGGATACGCCTACCATCCGCTCCTGCGGTCGTTCAAGATCCACGAGCCCGAGGACCTGGAGGTGAAGGTGCGCAGTGACTGAGATGTGGGTCAACATGGGGCCGCAACACCCCATGACGCACGGTCTCTGGAACCTCCGGGTGCGGATCGAGGGAGAGATCATCAAGGACGTCGACCCCGAGATGGGGTTCCTCCACCGCGGGATCGAGAAGATCTCCGAGGACCGGCACTACAACGAGATCATCACGCTCATGGACCGGACCTGCTACGTGGCGGGCCTTTCGTGGGAGCACCTGTTCATCATCGCGGCGGAAGAGGCGCTGCACATCGTCCCGCCCGAACGGGCCGAGTACATCCGTGTCCTGTCGGCGGAACTCCAGCGCATCGGGAGCCACCTGATGTGGTACGCCGCGTTCGTCCAAGACCTTGGCCTGACGACCCCCTTCCTGTACGGGATGCGGGACCGGGACCTGATCCTGGACCTGTTCCAGACGTACACCGGCGGGCGCCTGACGTACGAGTACATGCGTGTCGGCGGGGTCCGGAACGACCTGCCGCTCGGGTTCACGGCGCGATGCCGACAGGTCGTCGACTGGCTGATGGACCGGTTCGTCGAGTACGACCGGCTATGTCTCTCGTCCACGATCTTCCGGGAACGCTGCGATGGGCTCGGTCTGCTCTCGGCCGAGGATGCCATCGCCTATGGTGTCACCGGACCGATGCTCCGGTCCGCAGGCTCTCGGCGGGACCTCCGGAAGGACCGGCCGTACTCCGTGTACGGCCAGCTCCAGTTCGATGTCGCCACGGCGAACACGGCGGACGTGACGGGGCGATACCTCGTGCGCATGGAGGAGATGCGACAGGCGGTCAAGATCATCCGTCAATGCCTCGACTGGCTGGATGACAATCCCGGACCGGTCATGGCCTCGCAGCTCCCCCGGTGGCTCGGCGCGCCCTACGCGCCGGTCGGGAACGAGGCGTACCTGCTGAAGCGGAACTACCCGACCGGACTGGGCTTCTCGATGGTGGAGGAACCCCACGGAGAGGCCGGCGCCTACATCGTGAACGATGGGGGCGAGCACCCGTACCGGGTGAAGTTCCGGTCGCCGGTGCTGATCAACATCTGGGCGGCGAAGCGCTATCTACCCGGCTACCGCGTGGCCGACATTCCGCCGATCATGGGCAGCGTCGACGTGTGCGTCGGGGAGTGCGACCGGTAGAATCGTATGTCGTCTGCCTCGCTCTTCTCGGTCTCCGACACGATCGCCGCGTGGCTTCTCGCGCATATCGCCTATGTCTTCCCGCCCCCGGTGAAAGGCTGGCTCACGTCGGGGGACGTCGTGCTCGGCCTGACGGCCCTGATCTTCTCGGCGATCCTGCTCGGGGCGAGCATGATCAACGTGATCGTGCTGATCTGGTGGGAACGGAAGCTTCTGGGTCGGTTCATGGACCGGCGGGGCGCGATGCACGTGGGCTTCGCGGGCCTGCTCCAGAACTTTGCCGACGGGCTCAAGCTCTTCCGGAAGGATACCGTCCGTCCCACCCAGGCCGATGAGCTCGGTTTCTGGCTCTCCCCGACCGCCTACTTGGTCACGTCGCTCGTGATCTTCGCCATCCTGCCCATCTCGACCGGATGGAACGGGGGTTCGCTCCCGCTGACGCTCCTGCTCGCCCTCGTGATCTTCTCCTTCGCCCCGCTCTTCATCTTCCTCGGCGCCTGGGCGAGCAACAACAAGTACGCCCTGATCGGCGGGATGCGCTCGGCCGCCCAGATGATCGCCTACGAGGTGCCGATCCTCCTCGCCGTCGTGGCCGTCGTCGTCCTCGCCGGTTCGTTCGACCTCACGACGATCGTGATGGAACAACGGAACTACTGGTTCTGGGCGCCGCTGTTCCTGGCCCTCATCGTGTTCCTCACCGGCATGCTCGCCGAGATGGAACGAATCCCGTTCGACCTTCCCGAGGCGGAGGCGGAACTCGTCGAGGGCTGGAACACCGAGTACGGGGGCATGCTGTTCGCGTTCTTCATGCTCGCCGACTACGTACGATACCTGGTGGGCAGCATCCTCGTGGTGCTGCTGTTCCTTGGCGGATGGACGCTGCCCAGCTACGTCCCGTCGGTCCTGACCAGCTTCCCGCTCGCCGGCATCGTCTGGTTCATGGTGAAAGTGTACCTCGTCTTCGGGGTCTTCGTTTGGGTCCGGGCCTCCCTGCCCCGGATGCGAACCGACCAACTGCTCCGACTCGGGTGGATGCGGATGGTTCCGCTGGCTCTCCTGAGCGTGATCCTCGCCGCCTTGGTCGTAGCGGCGCACTGTCTCCCGGTCCTCGGCTGCGTGCCGTCCATGGGAGGCTGACCCGATGGCGGAGTCCGGCGCCCAGGCGCCCGCGCCCATTCCGGGAACGGAGCAGCGGCCGCTGCTCTGGGTAACGCGTCCCCTCGCCACCGCGGCGCGGCAGTTCGCGAAGAGCCTCTGGCGGCCGTCGACGATCATCTACCCGTTCGAGCGCCTCGAAGACCCCAAGTTCCGCGGGGAGGTCGCCGTGGCCTCCGGCAAGCCGATCGGCGTCGGCGAGATCTGGGACAACTACCGGGGCGTGCACGCCCTCAACATCAACACCTGCATCTCCTGCAATCTCTGCGCGTTCAGCTGCCCCGACGTCTGCATCGAGATGGTCACCGTTCCCGGCGGCGACCCCAAGCACCCCAAGAAGTGCCCCCAGATCGACTACGGCAAGTGCTCCTTCTGCGGGTTCTGCTCCGACGCGTGCCCCGAGGGCTGTCTCTCGATGACCACGCGCTACGAGCTGTCGGTCCACAAGCGCGAGGACATGGTCTACTCGCCGGCGAGGATGTTTGAGGTCTTCAAGTCGAAGCTGCCGATGAACCCGATCCGGGTCGAGCGGCCGAAGAACGAGGACCAGATCCTTCTCGACCCGCCCATCTGCATCGGCTGCAACGCCTGTTCCCGCGACTGTCCGACCCAGTGCATCACGATGCTCGACATCCCCAAGCCGACGCCGAAGCCTGGGGAGAAGCTCGCCAAGCGGATCTGGAAGGAGCCGGTGATCAACGATTCCGACTGCGTGCGCTGCGGCACCTGCATCAGCGTCTGTCCCAAGGACTGTCTGTTCTGGGGGACTCGCCAGTGATCCTTGAGGTCCTCGCATTCTTCGTCCTGGCGATCACGGCCGCCGTCACCGCGCTGGCGGCCCTCTTGGTCCGGGAGCTCGTGCACACGATCATCTGGGTGGCGGCGTTCTTCGTCTCCCTCGCCGGGTTTTACTTCCTCGTGTCGGCGCCGTTCCTCGGCGCCCTCCAGCTCGGGGTCTACGCGGGCGCGGTGACGATCCTGCTGCTGTTCGGTGTGATGGTCACCCGGAAGCGGATCTTCGCCCACGAGGCGGCCACGGGATTGGGGCCGGCCCCCGTCGCGCTGGCCCTCCTTATCGTGGTCGTACTCGCGACGGCGGCTTCGACCATCTCCAGTTCGACGAACCAGGTCTACGGGTTCACGATTAGTGCCTTGTCGACGGCGCTGTTCAACCAGTACGGCGCGTGGCTCCTGCTGCTCGGCCTCGTCATGCTGCCGGCGCTCGCGGGAGCGATCTACCTGGTGCGGGAGGGACGGGAGTGACGGGCCTACCGCTGGCGGGGTTCCTCGCGCTCTCGGCGGTCCTCCTCGGGATCGGCATCTTTGGGATCCTGACGCGCCGCAATTTCATCCTCCTCTTGATCGCGATCGAGGTCGCGATGAACTCGGCGATCCTCAACTTCGTCGTCTTCGGCGCGTACTGGGGCGGGGTTCCCGGGTACGGCATCGAAGGGCAGTCCGTGGCGGTGGTCCTCATCGGACTGGCCGCCACCGAGGTGGCAGTAGGCCTCGCCATCGTCCTCGCGTTGAACCGGCTCCGTGGATCGATCAACGTCGCCGAGGCGACCGTCCTGAAGCTGTGAGGAATCGACGATGTCCGGACCCCTCAACGCGCTATTCCCGTGGGCCTTCCTCGTCCCCCTGGCCCCGGCGATCGCGTTCGTTATCGTTGGGCTGTTCGGGCGTCGGATGCGGCGGCTCGAATGGGGCGGCTGGGTTGCCGTCGGCGGCGCCTTCGTGGCGATGGTCCTCGGCGTGCTGATCGCGGTCGGGGAGATGCTGTCGCCCGGAACATACACCGACCGGAGCTTCAACTGGTTCACCCTGCCCGGGAACGGGACGGGCACGTTCCCCAACGGATTCTCGCTCGTGATGGGCACCCTGGTCGATCCGCTGTCGGCGATCATGCTGATCGTCGTGACGGTGGTCGGTTTCCTCGTGATGCTCTACTCGGTCGACTACATGCACCGGGACACCGGCCTCCCCCGGTACTACGCGGAGCTCTCGCTCTTCCTCGCCTCGATGCTTGGCCTCGTGCTGGCGGACAACCTGCTCCAGTTCTTCCTATTCTGGGAGCTGGTTGGCGTCTGCTCGTACTTCCTGATCGGGTTCTATTACCAGCGCCCCGCCGCGGCGAGCGCGGCCAAGGAGGCGTTCCTCGTCACGCGGGTCGGAGACGTGCTGTTCCTCGGTGGGATCTACATTTATTTCCAGCAGTTCGCCACCGCCGGACCCGGCCTCGGATGGGCCGCGGCGGGCTTCCCCTTCGTCTTCCATGGCGCACCGTTCCTGACCCTCCTGCACCCCCCGAATCCGACCCTGTTCACCCTGGCCGGACTCCTGATCCTCGGCGGTGCGGCGGGGAAGTCGGCCCAGTTCCCCCTCGATGTCTGGCTCCCCGACGCGATGGAAGGTCCCACGACCGTCAGCGCCCTGATCCACGCCGCCACGATGGTCGCAGCGGGGGTCTACCTCCTCGCGGTCACCTCGGTCTTCATCGGGTTCAGCGCCACCGATTCGTTCGCCATCGTCGCGATCGGCGGTTTCACGACGTTCTGGGCCGCCTCGATGGCGATGGTGAACCGTGACATCAAACGGGTCATCGCCTACTCGACGGTCTCGCAGCTAGGATACATGGTCCTCGCCATCGGCGCGGGGTTCACGATGGTGGGGTTGTACCACCTCTTCACCCACGCGTTCTTCAAGGCGCTCCTGTTCCTCGCCGCCGGCGCGGTGATCCATGCCGTCGACACGCAGGACCTGTTCAAGATGGGCGGGCTCCGCAAGACGCTCCGGATCACGTCGATCGGGTTCCTGATCGGCGGGTTATCCCTGGCCGGCATCCCTCCGCTCGCCGGCTTCTTCAGCAAGGACGACGTCCTCTCGAGCGTTTACACCGCGGCCCAGACGCATCCGATGTACTGGCCGTTCTTCGTCCTGGCCTTCGCGACCGTTTTTATGACGGCGTACTACATTTTCCGGGTCTGGTTCCTCACCTTCTCCGGCGACCGTCCGCGCGACCCGACTCTCCCCCCGGCGCACGAGGCCCCCTGGACCATGACGGTCCCGATCCTCATTCTCTCGGGGCTCGCCATCCTCGCAGGCGCGCTCGTGTTCGTTCCTCAGATCGGGGGCCTGTTCACCGCGGGAGTCGGATTCCCGGCCACGCCGGGGGTCCCGCCAACGTACACAACCACCGACATCCTGCTCTCGGTCGTCTCCGTGGGCCTCGGCGCGGGAGGGATTCTCACCGCGTACGTGCTCTGGGGTAACGGACGCGTCTTTTCCCTTGCGGAGGATTCGGCGGCCCAGCCGATTCGACGGCTTCTGCTCGAGCGGTACTACGTCAAAACCGCGGTGGACTGGTTCGGCCTCCGGGTCGTCTACGCGGTCTCCCGGTTCTTGGACTTCGTGGACGAGTACATCATCGACGGCACCGTCCACGGCTTCGAACGGCTCTTTTCCGAGCTCTCGATCCGGCTGCGCCGGCTCCAGTCCGGCGTGGTGCTCGACTACGCGGCCTACGTCGTGGTCGGCCTCGCGGTCTTCCTCGTGTTTCTCTACGTGATCGTGCCCGCGATACCGGCGCTCGGAGGAGGTTGAGCCATGCTGCCGATCCTCTCGCTCACTCTCGCGACCCTGTTCGTCGGGACCGTCATCACGTTCTTCTCCGGCCCGCGGGCCCGGTATGTCGCCGCCGGGGTTTCGGCGGCGTTCCTCGTGGAGATCGCCGTCATGTTCCTCCAGTTCTCCTGGCCGGCCGTCGCGGTCGCCCCGACCCATTTCGCGGAGTCGGAGAGCTACCCCTGGATCCAGGTTGCCTGGCTCCACGTCAACTACACGGTCGGCATCGACGGCATCTCGCTCGTCCTGATCCTACTCACCGGGATCCTTCAGGCCGTCACGGTGGCGTACTCGTGGACCGAGCGCAGGGAGCCCGGGGCCTGGTTCGGCCTGGTCCTGCTCACCTGCCTGGGATGCTTCGGCGTCTTCGTCGCCCTCGACGTGCTGTTGTTCTTCGTGTTCTGGGAAGTGGTCCTGATCCCGATGTTCTTCCTCATCGGGTTCTGGGGCGGACCGCGCCGGCGATACGCGGCGCTCAAGTTCTTCATCTACACCCACGTCGCCTCGGTGACGATGTTGGTGGCCTTGCTGGTCACCGCGTTCTATTCCCATAGCCCCTCGCTCGACTTCGCCAGCCTCGCGGGCTCGGCGTCGGCCCTCGCGGTGCCGACGCAGATCGTGCTGTTCCTCTCCCTCTTCTTCGGATTCGGCGTGAAGTTCCCGATCGTTCCCTTCCATACCTGGCTTCCCGACGCCCATGTGGAAGCGCCGACCGGGGGCTCGGTGTTGCTAGCGGGCCTCCTCCTCAAACTCGGAGGCTACGGGCTCATCCGCTGGGGTCTCGAGATCCTGCCGACCGGCCTCGCGCACGTGCAGTGGATCCTCTACGCGGTCGCGTTCGCCTCCATCGTCTGGGGAGCGGGCGTCTCGCTCGCCCAACGGGACCTGAAACGGCTCGTCGCGTTCTCGTCGATCAACCACATGGGCATCGTCCTCCTTGCGATCGCCCTCTATTCCTCTCTCGGCCTTCTCGCCGCGGTCCTGCTGATGTTCGCCCATGGCATCGTCAGCGCTCTCCTCTTCATGGTGTCCGGCAGCGTCCACCACACCTTCGGAAGCCGCGACCTGGCCTCCGTCGGCGGCATCACTCCGACGGCCCCGGCGCTGTCCACGATGACGATGACCGGCGCCCTCGCGTCGCTAGGTCTGCCGGCGCTGATCAGCTTCCCCGCCGAATTCACGGCCCTGCTCGCCACCTGGGACAAGCTCGGCTACTGGGTGCTGATCCCGCTGTTGACCCTGGTCGTCACGGCGGCCTTCTACATCTGGATGATGCAGCGGCTCCTGTTCGGCCAGCCGAAAGGGATTCCCGCGGGCGCCCACGACCTCCCGTACGCCGAGGCCTTTGCGATGGGAGTGCTCGTCGTGCTGACCGTCCTCTACGGGATTCTCCCGAACCTGCTGGTCCATTTCATCCAGCTGTCGCCGGTGGCGGGCCTGCCATGAGCGGAGGCGCCCGATGACCGCGCTCGCGTGGACCGTGTTCGTCCCGGAACTGTTCCTGCTGGGCGCGGCGCTCCTGATCTTCCTCCTGGACTCCCTCGGGATCCTTCGCGACCGGCGGGTCGAGCTGTTCGGCGGGCTCGCGACGGTCGCCATCGTCGTCGCGCTGGTCGGCGTGCTCGCCGACCTCCGGTTCGCGCCGCTGGCGTCGCTGGCGACCGTGCCCGCGGGGGTCGTCAACGCGCCCTGGACGCTCCTTGGCGGCTCGCTGGTCGCCGTGACCAGCTTCGGACTGGTCTTCCAAGCGATCTTTCTCACCTCCGCGCTGCTCGTCTCTCTGGCGTCCCTGTCGCATCCTTCCGACCAAAAGGGTGCCGCGATCTTCTTCGGCCTCCTCCTGATCGCGACGCTGGGGATGACCCTGGCCGCCTTCTCGGCGGACCTGATCTTTCTCCTCTTGTCGATCGAGATCACCGGCATCTCGACGTACCTGCTCGTGGGTTACACTCGACGGGACCCGCGCGGCCTCGAGGCGGCGATGAAGATGTACATCATCGGCGCCCTTTCGGCGGCGCTCTCGTTCTTTGGCGCCTCGCTGCTCTTTTCAGTCTACGGGACCACGAGCCTCGCGACCCTCGGCGGACCGATACTCTACAACACCCATTTTCCGCCCCCGCTTCTCGGCGCGACCTCGATCGCGCTGTTGGGGTACGGCTTCCTCGTCGTCGGCATCGGGTTCAAGGTCACGGTCGTTCCGTTCCATGCGTGGGCGGTGGACGTCTACGACGGAGCCCCCTCCGATGTCTCGGCGTTTCTCGCCGGCGGCAGCAAAAAAGTGGGCCTTTTCGGCTACTTCTTGGTCTTCCTCGTGCCCATCCTCCTCTCAGGGCGCGCACCCCCCGGCCTCCCCCCTATTCCCGTGGGGTTCCATGTCCTGATCGTCCACTTCGGCCTTCCCCTGCAGGTCGTGTTTGGGGTGATGGCCGTCGTGACGATGACGGTCGGGAACGTCCTCGCGCTCCAGCAAACGGAGATGAAGCGGATGCTCGCCTACTCGAGCATCTCCCAGGCCGGCTACATGCTCATCGGCCTCGCCGTGGCCACGTCCCCGGCCGTCGCGGGCGCCGTGCTCCTGATCTTCGCTCACATCTTCATGAAGGCCGGCGCGTTCATCGTCGTGGGGGCCGTCGCGGGGCTCGGCGTCGGCAGCCGGATCACGGACTGGAAGGGAGTGGGCCTCCGCTTCCCCTTCCTAGGCGCCTCCTTCGCCGTGATGCTCCTGTCGCTCGCCGGCATCCCCTTGACGGTCGGGTTCGTGGCGAAGTTCGTGCTCTTTTCCGCGGCCGTTCAGGCGCAGGGCTGGTTCGTCTGGCTCGCGGTCGCGGGGCTGCTCAACAGCGCGCTCTCGGTGTTCTACTACGCCCGGGTCCTACGGGTCATGTACATGGAGAAGGGTGAGGCGGTGGTGGTGCCCATCCCCGCCGGCGCGGTGGCCGGCGGGTCCGACCCACCCCTGCTCGGTGTCGGGGGCATCGGCTACGGACGCGCCGCCGCGATCGGCGTGGCCGTGGCGATCATCTTCGCCTTCGGGGTGTACCCGCAACCGGTCCTCGCGAGCTTCCAGATGGCCGTCAACCACCTGCTTCAGGTCCTTTAAGCTCCGGCGGCGTGGCGGGACGTGGAGCGCTTCGACGTCGTGGTGGTCGGAAGCGGGCCGGCCGGCTCCACCGCCGCCCGGTTCGCCGCCCGGGGCGGGGCCCGTACGCTTCTGGTCGACCAGCGGCCCGAGCTCGGTCAGCCCGTCCAATGCGGGGAGTTCCTGCCCGCCCCGAACGAGCTCGCCGATCTGTTCCCCTGCCCCGAGATCATCCGGGAGGCGTACGAGGTTCCCTCGGAGACGATCTTGCAAGAGACACGTACGCTCGTGTGCGTTTCACCATATGGACACCGGTTCCGTTCCCCGCTCGCCGGGTACGTGGTGTCCCGGAGAGCCTACGACAAACGACTCGCGCTGGACGCGGAAGGGGAAGGCGCGGAGCTCCGCTTTCCCCGTGGCGTCACCCGGGTGCAGGACGACGTGGTCGAGTTCGCGGGCGGGGAACGAGTGCAGGCGCGCGTGATCGTGGGAGCCGACGGCCCGCTCTCGACCGTCGGTCGCAGCGTCGGATTCTCCCCGTACCGCGAAATGTTCCGGATGATCACCGCGACCGTTGCCAGTGACCCTTCCCCGGATATCGAGCTCTTCTTCGGTCGGCTCGCGCCCGGGGGTTACGCCTGGAGGTTCCCACGTGCTCACGACGCGAACGTGGGCCTAGGGGTTTCTCGCATCCCGAACGGCCGCGGACTCGACGGCCTGCTCAACCAGTTCGTCGGCCGAGAGGAGTGGGGCGCCGTCTCCGACCGGACCCGATGGTGGGTCCCGCTCGGCCCGCCCCCGACCAGCGCCGTGAGCGGACGCGCGATCTTTGCTGGCGACGCCGCCAATCTCGTCATGGCGACCAATGGCGGAGGGATCCCGACCGCCGTACTGTCCGGACGGGATGCCGGCGTGGCGGCCGCCCGGCATGTCGGCGACGGGGTTCCGCTGGCGGAGTATGACCGGCTCTGGCGGGCTCACCTTGCCGAGCCGCTGGCGCGGGCGTACCGTATTAAGCGATTTATGGACCGTTTCATCGAGCACGACGTGCTCGTCGCCGCGGGAATGAGATATATTGGGGGGCCGGGTCTCGATGCCATGATGCGCCTACGGTGGCCCCCGCGCCTGGGGTGGGTGAGCTCGTGACGAGCCCCGCCGACGCGACGCTGGCCCCCGAGGTGCCGCTGGAGGTCCTGGTCAGCCGGGCGTTCGGCGCCGAGGCGTTTTTCGAGCTAGGCGGCCTGCTGCCTGAGCTCGCCGAGGACCTCAGCGGGATCGAGGAACGGCTCCGGAGCGTCCTCCCCTCGGACTATCCCCCGCTCACCGAGGCGGTGCTGTACGCGTGCACCACCGGGGGCAAGCGGCTTCGGCCCTTGCTCATGGCGGCCGCCCACCGGGCCCTCGGCGCCACCTCGACGAAACCCGTGCATGCCCTCGCCGCGGCATTCCAGTTGATCCACACCGCCTCGCTGATCCACGACGACGTGATCGACCACGCCGACCAGCGCCGCGGGCGGCCGTCCGTCCTGCGGGCCTTTGGACTGCCGTCGGCGATCGTCGCCGGGGATTACCTGTACGTACGGGCCTTCGAGCTCGCGTCGGAATATCCCCAATCGATCATCCTCCGATGCGGGGAAGCCTGCGCGAACCTGGCGGAGGGCGAGGTGCTCCAGGAATCGGGACGCTTTGACCTGACCGTTGGCCGGGACCAGTACCTCCGCATCGTCACGCGGAAGACCGCCACCATCGTGTCGGCGGCGCTGGCGAGCGTGGGAGACATTGCGGGCTCGCCGGCGCCCGTCGTGGAGGCGCTGGCGGCCTACGGGAGGGCCGTCGGCATCGCGTTCCAGCTGCGCGACGACCTGCTGGACGCATACGGGGAACCGGACCTGCTCGGAAAGCCGCTCTACGCCGACTTCCGCGAGGGGAACCCCACCCTGCTGTCGATCGAGGCGTATCAACACCTCGAGGGTCGCGCGAAGCTCGAGTACGAGCGCCTGTTCGCCCGGCGGGAAAAGCGGCCCCGGGAGCTCCTCAAGCTGCGCACGTTGACCGACCAAACGCCCGCCCCCGCGCTCGTCGAGGCCGAGGGACACCATTGGGCCGCCACCGCGATCCGCGCCCTCGCGCCCCTGCCAGTGGGACCCTATCGCTCGCTCCTCGAGCGCCTCGCACGCGCGGCCGCTTCGCGCCGCTACTGAGCACGCCACTCGAGCGAAACCTACTTGATAGGTCCCCGACCGTTTTGCCCTCGCACCTCGGTGCGAGGACCTCGTGGCTCGTCAAATGGCGCGACCGGCCGCGGCCGCCGATCCGGACGATGACGATGGGCCGCCGACCGTGCAGCACCTTCCGCCGATCTGGGAACGACAGCTGCCTCCGCCGAGCCTTCCGATCGGGGTCGCCATCCTCGCGTTCGTGACCGCCGCTCTCGGGGTGCTGCTGATCGTCTCGGGGATCCTCTTCGTCCTCGCGTACTACGGGAGCCTGCTCGTTCCGTCATCGCTCGTGATCTTCCACGTGGGAGACCCCATCGGGGCGACCGTCCTCGTCATTCTGGGAACGGTGATTGCCCTGCTCTCGTCGGCCCTGTGGCATCAGGAGGTCTGGGCGTTCTATCTGATGGTCGGCTTCCTGTTCCTGGGCCTCGCCTACCTGTTCTTCACGGATTCCATCACGTATCTCTTCGTGATCGTCCTCGTCGTCTTCATCTATCTCATCGCGGTGCGTCATCACTTCTATTGATGCACGTACTGCTCGCCCAGCTCGCGCCCCGCCGAGGCGACCTCGAGGCGAATCTCGGCCGGCTCGCCGAGGTCGTTCGCGCCCATCCCGCCGACCTCTACGTCTTTCCGGAGCTGTACCTCTTCGGCTACGCCCCCGGCGACCGAGTCCACCGCATGGCGCTCGTGGCCGGCGATCACTCGATCGAGGGGATCGAGGCACTGGCCCGGGAACGCCACGCCGGGATTCTCGTCGGGGCCCCGTGGCGGTCGAGCGATCGACCGGGCGAAGTGCATAATGCGGCCCTTCTGGCCAGCCCCGAGGGCCCGATCCAGGTCCAGGTCAAGCGATACCTGCCCAACTTCGGACCGTTCGAGGAGGCCAGCATCTACACTCCGACGGACGCGAGCGTTCCTCTGACCTTGGGGAAGCATCGGCTCGGAGTGGAGATCTGCTACGATGCCTTTTTCCCCGAGGTGTCCCGAGACCTGGCGCTCCGGTCCGCGGTCATGCTGGTCGTCCTCTCGGCGGCCCCCATCACTTCGAAGAATCTTTTCGAGAAAGTGCTCCCCGCGCGCGCCGTCGAGAACGCCTGTCCGCTGGTCTACGTGAACCGAGTCGGCGTGGAAGACGGACTGGTGTTCGGCGGCGGCTCTGGCGCATGGGATTCCCGGGGAGAACCCCTGGCGACCCAATCGCTCCGGCTCGCTGGCGGAGCGCCCGAAGAGCGTCTCGAACTGGTCGTGATCGACCTCGACGAGGTACCCCGGTGGCGACCGTTCCGGCCCGTCCTCCGGGACGTGAGCGCCTAGCGCCCCAGTTCATCGCCGGACGGCCCGCATCGTTCACCCCCGCGACTCCAACTCAGCGCTTATAGCCCGGCGAGGACCGACGCCGGCCGATGGGTCGGACCGCCACGCTCGCCGAGCAACTCGCCTCGAAACAGCGAGAAATCTCCGTCGCGGAATTCTTCGAACGGAACCGCCAGATCCTCGGTTTCGACAATCCGCAGCGGGCCCTTCTCACCGCGGTGAAGGAGTCCGTCGACAACGCGCTCGATGCCTGCGAAGAGGCCGGCGTCCTTCCCGACGTATCGGTCGAAATCTCCAAGGACGAATCGGGCCCCGACCGGTACCGTATCGTCGTCTCCGACAATGGTCCGGGCATTCTCAAGCGCGAACTTCCGAACGTCTTCGGCCGGCTCCTGTACGGGTCCCGTTTCCACGCGCATCGCCAATCCCGCGGCCAGCAGGGCATCGGCATCTCCGCCGCGGTCCTGTACGCGGGGCTCACGACCGCCCGTCCCGTCAAGGTGACCTCGAGGGTCGAAGAAGAAGAAGCCGCGCACGTCCTCGAGATCCTGGTCGATACTCAGCGGAACCTCCCGAAGGTCGTGAGCGAGGCCCTCGAGCTCTGGGATCGCCCGCACGGTACCCGGGTCGACCTCGTCCTGAAAGCGAAGTACGTCCGAGGACGTCAGTCTCCCCTCGAATACCTCCGGGGGACCGCGATCGTGAATCCCCACGCCCGGCTGGTTCTGGTCGAACCCGATGGTACGCGCATCACCTTCGAACGCGCCTCGTCGGAGGTGCCTCCGGTCTCCAAGGAAGTGCTCCCGCATCCGTACGGCCTCGAACTGGGGGAGCTCAACGCGATCCTGAAGCAGGCCAAGGAGAAGCAGCTCTCCGAGGCGCTCCCCCGACGGCTCGCCGGGGTGACCCCACGGGCGCTGAAGGAGATCCTCGCAAAGGCCGGGCTGACGGGAAAGGAGGACCCGGGGACGGTCCACGGGCCCGAGCTGGAGTCGCTCCTCTCTGCGCTTCATTCGGTCACGCTGCTCCCTCCCTCCGCGGAATCGCTCTCCCCGATCGGTTCGGTCCTCATCAAGCGCGGACTGCGCAACGTCCTCGGCGAACTTCGGCCGGACTTCTATGCCCCGCCCGTCAGCCGGCCCCCGAAGATCCGGGGCGGTTCGCCGTTCCTCGTCGAGGTGGGCCTCGTCTACGGAGGATCGCTGCCGCCCGACCAGCCCGTGCAACTCCTCCGCTTTGCGAACCGGGTCCCGCTGCTCTTCCAGCAGGGAGCCTGCGCGATCACCGCGGCGGTCGAGTCGGTCGATTGGCGCCGCTACGGGCTCGACCAGCGGGGCGGCCAAGGACTGCCGGCGGGACCCTGCATCCTGCTAGTCCACATCGCCTCGACCCGCATCCCGTTCACGAGCGAGTCAAAAGAGGCGGTCGCCGAGGACCCTGAGATCCTCAAGGAGCTCCAGCTGGCGCTCCAGGCGGTGGCGCGCCACCTGAAGTCGCATATCTCCCGTCAGATCCGGCGGGAGTACGCGTCGGAGAAGTTCACGATCATCCGTCGGATCCTTCCCCAGATCGCCGAAAAATCCAGCCACCTTGTGGGCAAGCCGGTGCCCGACCTCACACCCGTGATCACCGAGATCATGAACGTGGTCACCCTGGAGACCGCCTCCCCCGAGAAGGACACCGGACTGGACGTGACCATCACCAACTACACGCCGCGCGCACGAGTCCTCGAGGTCTTCGCGGAAATGCCGAGCGAACTGGCCGGCCAGCTCGCTCCGGTCCCACCTCCCGACGGCGTAGATGTCGGGCTCGGCCGGATGTGGTGGACCCTTCCAAAGCTCTCTCCCAACGGAAAGACCGAGCTTCGACTCCGCTGGCCGAAGGGCCACGACGGCGACGCCTCCGATTTCGATTGGTACATCGCCGGGGTGGACGAGTCCCACCTTCTCGGTGCGGACGCGTTGCCGGGGGACTGGGACGTTCGCTTGCCCCGTCAGGTCGTCGAGGCCGCCGAGGCGGCGGAGCTCGTCGGGGTGGTCGCGCCGGGTACGACGGAGGAACCGGAGGTGGACTACGATGGCGCCGAAAAGGCCGCCGAGCTCGAAGAAGACGACTGACGAGCCCGAGGCCCGCCTCGATGCTCTTGCGCCGACCTTCGAGCTCGCCGCTCAGATCTACGCCCAGCTGACCAAGGGCGAGGTCCCCCGGATGCGCCTGCCTCTCCGCACCAAGCAGAACATCCAGTTCCAGCTCAAGGAGGGGGTCTGGCGTCTCGGCCGCAGTACGGGCACCCGGTCGGCCCGCAAGCTCGATGGCGCGCTCATGCTGCTCCGCACCTTCTACCTGGTCGATTTCATCCATGAGATGGCCCGGGACCGAAAGACCTCGACGCTCCGGGAGCTGTACTACATCTCGGAACAGTGGAAGGACGCGAAGTTCCACAGCGAGGACGAATCGAACCTCTTGATCGAGGACTTGGAGGTGCTCTGCACGCGCCTTAGGGAGGACTTCCGGCTCCATCCCGAGGAGAACGGCGCTTCGGTGATCGGCGACCTCACCATCCAGGAGACCAATCGCAAGGGCGTGGTCAAGAAGATCAACTGCCGCGACGACGTAGGGGACGGCGGGTACGCGCTCCCGTTCAACGTCGAGAAGGAGAAGATCAAGTTCAACGCGTGCGGCGCCAAGTTCGTCCTGGCCATCGAATGCGGCGGCATGGTCGACCGCCTGGCGGAGAACGGCTTCGACGAGGACCAGGACGCGCTCCTCGTCCATCTCAAGGGCCAGCCCGCCCGGTCGACACGCCGCTTCCTCAAGCGGCTCAACGAGGAGCTCCAGCTTCCCGTCGTCGTCTTCACGGACGGCGACCCCTGGTCGTTCCGGATCTTCGCCTCGGTCGCCTACGGCGCCATCAAGACCGCCCACATTTCTCACTACCTGGCCACCCCGGGCGCCGAATTCCTGGGCGTGACGGCCTCCGACATCGAGAACTACGAGCTTCCCTCGGACACGCTCACCGAGCAGGACACGAAGGCGCTCCACGCGATGCAGTCGGACCCTCGGTTCGGGACCGCCGATTGGCGGAGCGAGATCGACCTGATGCTCAAGAACGGAAAGAAGGCCGAACAGCAGTCCCTGGCAAAGTACGGCCTCAACTACGTCACCGAGACGTACCTGCCCGAGAAGCTCGGCGAGATGAACGTGCTGTAGGAACGCGCGGGGTCAGGAGGGAATGCCGAGGGCGGTTCGGCCCTCGGTCGACAGGAGCCGGGCCTCCTCTCGCTTCGGCACGTAGAGGCGGTGCTTCTCCGCGAGGGTCAGGCGGTGCCACTCAATGCCCTGGTCCCGGAACTCCTCGGGCTCGAGCATCGTCGCGCCCGCCGCACGCCGTCGGGACGGCCCGGCCGTTCCCCCCGGCGCCACGAGCTGGAGCGTGTCCGAGGCCTCCTCGTATTCCACCCAGTCGCGAGGAACCACCACCCGCATCCGGACGAGCTCGGGCCGGAGCTTCGCCTCGGTCTCGGTTTCGGTGCGGGCAAAGACGGCGTACTCCGTGCCGCCGACGCTCACGGTCGACTCGTAGTCGAAGCTTTTCCCCGCGAACTGCAAAACGCTCAGGGACAGGATCTCGTCGTCGACCACGTAGGCCGCACGGGTGGTCCGTACTTAATCCGGGGCCCGGCGACGGGGAGATGAATGGGGACGCCGTCTGACGGTGCTTCATCGGCGGAGCGGTTATAAACGGAGGGGAATACCCCGCCTCGTCCTCGAGCGCGAACTGGATGAAACGGAGTTCCCGGGTCTGGAAGAAGCGCGGCCACATGCGCTGGAAGTGGCGCAAGAAGCGGATGCGCCGACGGAAGCGCGCCCAGAAGATGCGAAAGCAGTAACGAGGGCGCCGGGGGGGGCGGTACCCTTCGCTCCCCGCGTCCCGGCCGGGATTCACCAGGCGAGGCGTTCGAGCGTACGCTCTTCTTTCGTGGCCTTCTTCCACTGCTTGTAATGGTCCTTACAGAGGGGAGCCCGGCGCCCCTCCTCGGAGAGATTGGGAAAGGCTTTCCTGACCTCCGACCGCGCGAGCGAGCGAACGGACGCCCCGCCGCAGCCCGGAATCGCGCACGGCGTCGCCTCGTCCGGGCCCGATGCGTGAGGGCTCATCGACTTCCCAGCTCCTTGAGGCGCTGGGCCACGAGGGTCGGTACGTCGTACGGGAAGTCGGCCACGGTCGCTCCCGCGGCCTGGAGCGCGCTGAGCTTGCTCGCGGCCGTCCCGCGACCTCGGGCGATGATGGCGCCCGCGTGGCCCATCCGCTTCCCCGGAGGCGCCGACCGGCCGGCGATGTAGGCGACCACGGGCTTCGAGAAGTGGTGCCGAATGTACTCCGCGGCCTCTTCTTCCGCCGTCCCGCCGATCTCGCCCACCAGCACGAGCAAGTCGGTGTCCGGGTCCCGGTCGAAAAGGGGCAGCGCGTCCACAAACGTCGTCCCGATGACCGGGTCTCCCCCGAGACCGATGCACGTGCTCTGGCCGAGTCCCACTTCCTTGATCCCGTTCACGATCTCGTAGGTCAGGGTCCCGCTGCGCGAGATGACGCCCACCCGGCCCGGACGGAACACTACGTTCGGGATGATCCCCGCTTTGGCCTTTCCCGGAGCCGCGATGCCCGGACAGTTGGGCCCGATGATTCGGGTTCCCCGGAGCCGCCCGTAGTAGTACATCGTCAGCATGTCGTGGAACGGAATGTGCTCCGTGACAATGACGACCAGCGGGATTCCAGCGTCGGCGGCCTCGAAGAAAGCGTCTTTCGCGAACGGGGCCGGCACGAAGATCACCGAAACGTTGGCCCCCGTCTTCGCGACGGCCTCCGCCACGGAATCGAACACGGGGACGCCCTCGACCTGCGAGCCCCCCTTCCCAGGGGTGACCCCGGCGACGACCTGAGTCCCGAACAGTTTCATCTGCACCGTGTGGACGGTGCCCTGGTGTCCCGTGATTCCCTGAACCACCACGCGGGTGCCGGAGTCGACGAGGACGGTCACGTCGGCGCCTTCCCAGCGACCCGAGGACGTTCGGCGGCGACCACGGCCTGGGCGGAGGCCTTGAGGTCGGAAAGGGCCGTGATACCCGCGGCCTGAAGGATCTGCCGCCCGAGATCCTCGTTGTTACCCCGGATCCGAGCAACGAGCGGGAACCGATCCTCCTCCGGCACCAGTTTCATCGCGGCAACCAGCCCCTTGGCCACGGTGTCGCAGCGAGTCACTCCGCCGAAAATGTTCAGAAAGACCACCGAGGGGTGGGCCTTGGCCATCAGCAGGAACGCTTCGGTCACCTTGTTCGGGTCGTCGGTGCCGCCCAGGTCGAGGAAAACGCCGGGCCGTCCGCCGAACTGGGCCAACACGTCCAGGGTCGCCATGGTCAGCCCTGCCCCATTCGCGATGACTCCGATGTCGCCGTCGAGCTGCACGAAGGCGATCTCCTTCTCACGGGCGATCTCCTCCAGGGGGGTCCGGTCGTCCAGGATCTCCGCGTACTCCGGGTGCCGGAACCCCGCGTCGTCCTCGATGACAACCTTCGCGTCCAGTGCGAGGAGATGCCCGTCCACGACCGCCAACGGGTTGATTTCCACGAGCTCCGCGTCCTCCAGCTGGAACGCTTTCCAGACGGCTTCCAGCACGTTCCCGAGCTCTTTGGACGCGGGGGGCTCGAGTCCGAATGACGTGGCCACCTGGCGCTTCTCGTAGGAGGCCAGCCCCGCAAAGGGATGCACTTCGATCCGGAGGAGCTGGTCATCGGCCATCGACTCGATGTCGACTCCCCCCTGCGCGCTCGCGATGAGCAGCGGTTCTCGAGCGCTCCGGTCGAGCGCGATCGAGAGGTACAATTCCCGGCCGACCGCGACCTTCGGCTCGAGCAGGAGCTCCTTCACGGTCTCGTCCTTGAATCGCATGCCAAGCATCCCGGAGACTACGGCCCGGAGCTCTTCGGGCGTGGAGGCGAACTTCACCGCACCGCCTTTGCCACGACCTCCGGCCAGGACCTGAGCCTTGACCACTAACGGAAGGGAGAGTGCGCCGGACCGGAGCAGCTCGTCGGCCTCGGCCGCGCTCCGGACCACGCGACCCTTGGGGACCGGGATGCCGTAGCGGCGGAAGATTTCCTTGCCGCGCCACTCGGCGAGTTTGACCACGAGGTCCCCTCGGGCGCGCCCGAGCCGGGCGCCTTATTAATCCCACCGGGGGTCCCCGACTCCGGCGGCCACTTTGGAGTCGGGTCTGACTATCGGGTTACTGGCCTTTGTCACCCTGTTTGTCATCGTAGACCCGGTGGGGATGCTTCCGTTTTTCATCTCGCTCACCCAAGGGTTCAGCGCGGCCGACCGGGAGTACGTCATCGGGCGATCCACCCTCTTCGCTACCGCGCTCCTGCTCGCGTTCGCGATCCTGGGACGATACATCTTCTTCCTGCTGCACTTCACGATCTACTCCTTCGAGATCGCCGGCGGGATCCTTCTGTTCGCGATCGCCTTCAACATGCTCTTCGGGGAGGTACCGGGGGGAAAGCTCACCCCCATGGACCAAACGGAGCTTCTCTCGCGGCGCGAGGAGGTGGGGATTGTTCCCTTGGGGATGCCGCTCCTCGCGGGCCCGGGGGCCATCTCCTCAGTGGTCATCTTCGCGCAAAGCGCGTCGGGAAGTATTGAGGCGAGCGTGACCCTCTACGCGGCGGTCGTACTGGTGATGATCCTGAGCTACGTCGTGCTGCGCCTTGGGGTCCAGATCCTCGAACGGGTGGGCCGCGTAGGGGTGATCGCGATCAGTCGGGTCATGGGCTTACTCTTGGCGGCGATCGCCGTACAGTTCGTGATCAACGGCGTGGTCGGCGCGTTCGGGCTCTCGATCCCGTAGCGGTTCGCGTCTCCGTCCGATACACTAAGTCCCGTCCCAGCTCGTCGAGCAGTCGACCCGCCACCTCAGCCTTCGGCCCTCGGATCCAATGGCTCCGGCCGTCCTTCCGCAACAGCAGCACCTCCGCCTGAGCGGCTCCCATGACGGAGCGGTCGTTGCCGACCACCGCATCGAGACCGACCTCCTCGAGGAGCTTCTGTGCTTGTTCGCGGAGCGCCTCGGGCGTCTGCCGGCTCACTAGTTTGAATCCCACGACAATGCCCGGCGCCGTCACATGGCGCCGAATCTCGGGGAGGATCTTCGGGGTGGGACCGAGCGAGAGCGTCAGGCGGGGCGTCCTGCGAGAGTCGATCTTCTCCGGCCGCGCCTTCACGGTGTAGTCGGCCAGGGCGGCTGGAATCCAGACGGCGTCCGCGGTGGCGAGCGCCTTCGTTTCTCGAATCACCAACCGCCGAAGGTTCTCCACCGACGACCACCGGATCTCGGTGACGAAAGAAGGCACCGGGACGCTCGCCGCTCCCATCCAGAGCGAGACCCGAGCCCCGCGGTAGTGCGCCTGGACGGCAAGTGCCACGGCCGTCTCGCCGCTGCTCTCGTTCGTAATCGATCGGACGTCGTCGATCGGTTCGTGGGAAGCGCCTCCGATCACGATCACCTGGCGTCCGGCCCACGGACCGCGCGCCAAGCGATGGAGCACCGCCGCGGCGATCTCCTCGGGGGATGCGACCTTCTCCTCGCTCTCTTCCACTCGGGGCTGGATGACCTCGACACCCCAGGTCCGGAGCCGGTCGAGATTGGTCCTCACCGCCGGATTCTCTCCCATCGATGCATGCATCGCGGGGGCGAGGAGGATCGGTACGTGGCCTCCCAGGGCCACGGAGGCAAACGTCGTGACGGGGGTGTCGTCGATCCCCTGCGCGATCTTCGAAATGGTGTTGGCCGTCGCGGGAGCGATAAGGAGGAGGTCGGCCCGCTTCTCACCAGGACCGAGCCAGGTCACGTGCTCTACGTCTCCGGTGAGCTCCAGGATCGGGGGGTGTCCGCTCGCGAAGCGGAGACTTTCCGGTGTGACGAGTCGCGCCGCTTCGGCGGACATGACGACCTGGACATCCGCGCCGTGTCGGATCAGCTCCCGAATGATTCGGGGGACCTCGACGGCGGCGATCGAGCCGGATACTCCCAGGACGATCCGACGACCGGATAGCAATTGGGAACGCCGTCCGCGGATGGCGTCGCTCGGATGCATGGATTGCCGTGGGCTGGGATGTCCCGGCCTGGGACCGACGGCCCGCGTTCCGGGGGCAACGAGGGGGGACTTATATCGCGGCGCCAGCCGGACGGACGCGGCGTGCTTTATCTGCCCTGTCGGTTCGAAGGCGCTGTGACCCCCTCCCGGCGAGAGGAGACCCCTCCGCATGTGGGTGAGATGGCCCCGGAGCCTTCTCCGATGGAGAACGAACCGGTCATCCCGTTGCCGGTTCTAGCGAACAAATCCCTCGACACGCCGGAACCCTCTCCCCTCCCGGAGGAACCTTTGCCGGAGCCGCGAAAGGTCGCCCGGGGCGTGGTCGTGTTCGACCTGGACGGCACCATCCTGGACGACCTGAACCACATCAGCGAAGTGGCCGCGGATGTGATGACGAAGGCGTTCGGGACGCCGGCCGACGAGGCACGGATCCATTACCTGGCGACCACGGGACTGCCCTTCGAAGCGCAACTCGCCCAGCTCTACCCGGATGTGCCCGCCGTCGAGCGGCACAAGGTCGCCCGAATATTCCACCAGCGGAAGGCGAAGGAGGCGTACGGCACAGCACATCCATTCCCCGAGATTCCTCGGGTGCTGAAGCGGCTGTCCCAGGACAAGTGGACGCTCGTCGTGTCCACCGGGGCCGAGAAAGAGATCGCGGACCTGCTCCTCGAGCGGGAAGGCATCCGATACTGGTTCGAGGCGGTTCTCGGCGCGGGCCAAGGGACGAAGCGGGAGCATCTCGCCGAATATCGGCGCCGGTTCCCGGGCGTTCCGATTTTCCTGGTCGGGGATTCGCGATTCGATATGGAGGCCGCCTCCTCCGTTCCGGGCGTAACGGCCCTCGGTCGGGCCTCGAGCCTACCGGGTTGGGCGCTCACGCCCAAGGACCTCGAGCAATGGGGCGCTGCCTGGGCCGACCCATCGCTGTCCCACCTCCCCGAGGCTCTCGAAAAGATCGAACGGAAATCCACTCGCCGGACCCCGCGGCCGGGCCGAGGAAAGAAGTAGGGCCGGGACCGAGACTCTCCGGGGACGGGGGGTGTCCCCGTCCCCATTTGAACCCGGGTCGAGGGATCCACAGTCCCCCAGGATAGGCCAGACTACCCCATCCCGGCCGCGCGCGAACCAGAGTAACTCGGGAGAAAAGGGTTTGCGAGGTGTTCCGAGCGCCGCGCCGAGGCCGGCACGAGCCTCTCCGCGAACCCCTCTGTCCAGGTGCTGGGATTGAGCTACGACGACTTCGTGCACGCCGTTCCGTTGGGAGCGAGGGAGACCCGGATTCCGGCGGCCAGGTGTCAAGGCCCGTACCCCACGGTCCCGTAAGCGAGGAGATACGCCTCGAGAAACTGCCCGTACGGGACCGCGAGCACGCGTCCCCGAGGGCGACTACACCAGGCTTTCTTCCATGACCTCGACGGACTCGACCCCGGATACCTTGGCGAGAGCCTCCTCGAACCGGTCGAGGACCCCGCCCGCGTCGGGCATCGCCGCCGCGACGAGCAACGACTTGAGCCCGTACGCCACGTCCTTGATCTGCATCCCTCGAATCTTGACGCCCTCCGGCACGGCGCGCTGGACCCCGGCGGCCAGGGCGTTCATGTCCGTCTCGACGCCGTGAGGCATCAGGCGGAACAGTACCACGACTTCGCCCACGTGCGCCTCACCGGTCAGGGACCCACGAAGCCGCAGTTCGTGCACTTGTACGGCACGCTCTGGTCCCGGCACCGGGCATCGCGTCCGATGGTCTCGATGCCGCAGGACGGACAGAGAAACGCCGTCGCTCCGGGAGCGGTCAAGCCCCGGCCACACGAGGTGCACCGGAGGTCCGCGCGCGCGATCATCGGTTCATGCCGGGGCCTAGCGAGGCCGCCGGCCCCGGCGGCGCGCGCCCACCACCGAGCCCCATATAAAGACGGCCACGGCGAAGGCGGCGACGCCGATCCCCACATCGAGCGCGTAGTCGGGCGGCGCACTGGTGATGAAAAATTGCGCGCTCAGCTGCTCCACGCCGCCTTGGAACGTCACCAGGCCGTGCTCGGGCGTGAGCGAGACGGCGATCGTATGCCAACCGGGGCTCAGGCTCACCGGTACGTAGTCGTAGGTGAACCGGTACGACCCGTTCGCCGAGATCGTGGGCACGACCACCTGGCCGACCGGTACGCCGTCGAGCGTGACGGTCATGTTAAACCCGGTGACCGTGGTCGGGCCGGCGACCAGGAGTCCGGCGAGGACGTACGGCGGCACGACCTGGATCGAATTGGTGAAGTTCATCGATTCGTTGTGGTTGTCGTAGCTCGAGGTCAGCTCGATGCGGAGCTTGACGAGCTCCGTCACGTTGGGGGCGGTGAATCGGAGGATCACGCTCCCGTTCACGAGGACGCCCGTGGGCGGCGCGATCAGCGCGGAGGTGACGTTGTTCCCGCTGAGCGTTGCGTTGTACGTGATGTTGCCGACGGTGGTCCCGTTCGGCGCCTCCGCCGGTCCGCCGGAGCCGGTGACCACGTACTGCACCTGGAGCGTCCGGCCCACCACCGAGGGACCGGTCGTCGTCTCCATGATCTTCGGATAGGTTGTCGAGGCGTGAGCCGGGGCCGGCAAACCCAGGAGGGTGAAGGCCAGGATTGCCAGGAGCCCTACACAGGCCAGGAGACGGAGGGCGCGCCGGTCAGACCACGTGGACAGATCCGCTCACCTCCGGGTCCACCGGCGGGTACGCCACCATCGGACCGTTAGCACGATCCCGAGGAAGGCCACCGCGGGGAGAATGGCGATCACGGTCCACCCCCAGTCTGGTATGATGGGCGGGGAGCCGACGTTCGGGCCGCTGACGGAGATACCGCTCGGGGCCGCGATGGAGGCGATGGGCACCGGGAGCTCCGCGGACGCGACGACGTTGCCCGACGAATTCAGGTCGACGGCCTGAACCACCACGGTACCCGGCGCCTGGGCGAAGGAAGTTGTGGAGAGCACGACCGAGAACGTGATCGATTGACCCGGCGCGAAGTCGTACGGCGCGGTCACCGCGCCGAGGCCCTTCATCAACGCGACCGACCAGCCGAGCTGTTCCAGTTCCGCCTGGTTGACGACGCTCACCGCGGCCGAGTAAGGAGAGTTCCCCGTGTTCTGGACGACAAAGCTCACCGTCGCGGTCTTCAGCGTCACCGTGGGGCTCAAGCCGGGGCCCACGGTAATCGCGGGTACCGGGATGATGGAGACCGTGGGGGAGGGAACCGAAGTGCCCACGGTTTGCGCGCGATTCGACACGAGCACGGCGCCGAGGACGACGGGCGGGTGGTTCGTGTCCGTGCCCAACGGGATTCGGACCAACACCGTACCTCCCCCGGTCGAGTTCCCGGAGCCCACCCCGAGCGTCATCGTGGCCGGCGTGAACGTGAAATTCCAGGCCGCCGGGTCGCCGTAGAAGCGGATGGTCACCGGCTCGTTCCCCGTGTTCTGCACGGTGAACGAGAAGGTCGCGAGGCCGCCGGCCGGCACCGTGGCGGTGTCGGGAAGCCGGGTCGCGATCGTCACGGCCGGGGTGAACTGAGGGATCAGCACGAGGTTGGTGGCCTGGTTTCCTGTCACCAACGACACGGTGCCGGTCGCGAGTGCCGACACCGGGCGTCCGTAAGGTGCCATCGTGCCGTTGGCCGACACCGTCCAGACGCCCTGCGGAAGGACCCAGCCCTCCACGACACCGAGCGGCACACCCGACACGGTCCAGGAGACCCCCGCCGCGTTCGTCCAAGTCACATTCCCGGTGGGAGAGGACGAGACTCCGCTCGGCGCGAGCAGGGTGAGCGTGTCGGTCCAGGCGGGAGCGAGGTCGACCGTGATGTTCGTCGAAGGGAACGGAACCGTGACCTGCACCAGGCTCGCGACGACCCCCGCGCCCGACCCGGCGGTGGCGTACAGGGTGTAGACTCCTGGCAACACAGCGGCTGTGAACAGGCCGTTCGTCGTCGTGACCACCGAGATGTTGGTCGACGGAAACGGCCCCATCAGCTGCACGGTACCCGGGATCGTGAGCGGGGCGCCGTTCCAGTCGAACTGACCTGCGATGCCGGCGGCGAGGTACGTCGCGGAGAGCGGGATCGAGCACTCGGAGGCCGTCGTTCCGACAGAGCAGCTGGTCCCGGGCACCACCGCGTAGGTCACGTACCGGAGGATGCCGTTCACGCTCGTGGTGAGGGTGACGTTCAGCTGGGGCGTGTATATCGCGCTGCCGGGGAGCGAGAGCGTCACGGTGCCGTCCACGGCCACGGAGTAGAGCTGGGAATCGTCGGGCCCGCTCCAGTACACGGGCGCGGTCAGATTGAGGGGCGCACCTCCCGGGCCGACGAGCGTCGCGGTCAAGGACACGCCGCTCGCGAGGCTCACGGTCGGCGTGGCGACGCCGCTCGAGCTCACCGTGACCTGACTCAACGAAGCATAGCTCACCCCGGAGACCAGGGCGGAGGCGTAGACCGAGTAGACTCCCGGAGCGATGTCAAATCCTTTCTCGAAGACCGTCCCCGACACCGAGAAGTTGAACGGGGGCGCGTACACTTTCAGTTGGACCGCGGAGGCCGTCACCCCGGTCGGGAGGCTCAGAACCCCTTTGGCGGCCAACTGGAAGTACAGCTGGACCCCCAAACTCACGGTGATCCCTCCCAACGGGAGGGTGACGTTGACGGATTGAGCGGGGAGATAGACCCCCGCGCCGGACGCGGGTGGGGCCCACGCCGTGATTTGGTACGTCCCCGGCGCCAACGAGACATCAAAGGATGCGCCGCCGGCCACCGATAGGGTTTGGGCCGGCGGGCCGAGCGACGTGGCGTTGAGCCGTAACATAGCTCCGGACGGTAATCCGGTCACGGTCACGCTCAATGTGTCGTTGAACAATGGAAGAATGACCCGTGAAATCGCCGTCAGCTCGCCGACGGAGAGGCTGCAGGCGGAGTAGCTTCCGTACCCGTTGCTCTGGACCGCGAGACAGTACGTCGTATCCGGTTCGGCCGTCGGGAGCAGGAAGCTCGTCGAACCGTTGTAATCGGTGAGCGTGCTGATCGTCGCACCCGCGGGGTTCACCGTAAGGTGCACCTCGGAAGCGGAGGCGGGGTAGAACGTGGCGTCCGGAGGTACCAGCGTTCCCACCTGGGTAGAGTATCGGAAGGCCGGAGTCAGCGGCAACGAGACAGAGGTCGCCCGGGACAGGTCCACGTAACCGACGGCAGAGTAGTTCAGCGCCCCGGCGGCGATGCCCACGGCCAAGGCTTGGACGCTGTAATTCCCCACGGGGGCCATGACCGACCAGCTGCCGGTCGAGTTCGCGAAGAAGGTGAGCTCGTTGCCCGCGCTGTCATAGAGCGCCACCTGGGTCGCGCTTAGGTCGACGGTGGGGACCTCCGCGGGAAGCGGTGATCGGCCCGAAAGGGAGGCCGCGGGCGACAGCTGGAGCGGGGCAACGGCGATGCGGGCCCCGACGGTGGGCAGATAGGCGCTCTCGAAACCGGCGAGGAAGGTCGACCCGACCGGTCCGTATCCATAGATGGAGTAATTGCCGGCCGGCAGGTTCGCGTGGACGTACCCGGTGGCGTCGCTGGTGAAGACGAGCGCGTCCGTCGGCCGGGGGGCCTGCGCGCCCGGAAGGCCGGACGTCTCCCGGATGGGCGTCATCCGGACCACGAAGCCCGGCACGGGGGCCCCTCCGGCCTCGACCTCGAAGTCCACGGGGACTACGGGGATGAGCGTCAAGTTCTGGGTCACGGTCTTCACGGTCTGGTTGAGCGCCACGGCCGTCGCGTTGGCGGCCAGGTTGACGCCCGACTCGGCCTTCACCGAGTAGTTCCCCGGGACCAGATTGGCGAAGGTGTAGCTCCCCGAACCGTTCGTCGCCGCGGCCTCCAACAGCCCGGCCGGGTCCGAGATCGTGACCGTGGCGCCGACCGCCGGAGTTCCGTCCTCCAGCTTCACCGTTCCCGTGACCTTCGACGGGACGAGCCCGGCCGTCGCGTTCGCGGCGGCGCCGGGCCGGACCGCCAGCTGGCCCTGGGAGAATGTTGCGCCTCCGGCTCGCACCGTGAAGTTGTAGACCCCGGGAGCGACATCGGTCAGACGGAAACTACCGTCCGTGTCCGTGGTCGCGTTGTAGGTACGCAGACCGGGGCCGCCCAGCGTAACGTTGGCCCCCACGGCCACGGGGTCCACGGACGAGTCGTAGGTCGAATTTCCGGTCGCGTTCCAGTAAACGAAGCCGTTGACGGAGCCCGGCTGAAGAACGAAGTTCTGGGCGATCGGGGGCGCCTCCAGGCTGAACCCGAGGGCCGGGTCCACGACCAGGGGAATCGAGTCCAGGAGCTCGGTGCCGTTCTGGGCCAGCCCCTGCAACGGCCCGCTCGTGAGGTTCAGGGTGTCGTTCCCGGGCGGCAGGATCACGGAGAACCCTCCGTCGGCGGAGGTCAGGACCGTCTGATGGGGGATGTGCCAGCCGTCGTAGACCGTCAAACGGGCGCCCGGGACGGGGGTTCCATCGGGGAGGGTCACCGTGCCCGAGAGGATCTCTCCGGGATAGTACTCCAGGATCGATTCGCCGCTGGAGAAATAGCAGTCGGGACCGACGTTGGCGGTGCCGTTCGTCTTCGCTGCGAGGAGGGCCGCCTCCGGGAGGTTCGTGGCGATGTCGCAGGCGCTGCTCGAGGTCGTGGGCGTCGGCGAGTAGAAGGCGGTCCGGTACGCGACCTCGAAATGCTGGAGCATCCACCCGGGCTCCGGAGTGTAACTCGTGAGAGAGCCCTCGAGGCTGGGGATTCCGGCGCTGAGCCCGATGTCGGTCCCGTTATAGCCCATGTAAATGCGGTAGATCATCGAGTTGTAGAACGGCGCGAGCTGGTTCAGCACGTAGTTCACCACCGATACCCCGGAGGGCACCGCGTTGATCGGGTACACGTTCCCGTCCGAGCCGACCGCCTCGATGGTGTAGTACGACGTCGGGGCGCCGTCCAGCCCGATGACGCGGCCCGTGAGGTCGGCCGGCGCGTAGAAGATGCCGGTGTTCGTCCCCGAGAAGGGGAACAGCCGGTCATCGACCATCGCGTACCGGATCGTCCAGCCCGTGTAGGTCTGGATATCGTCGTACACCTGCGCCACTCCGTTCTCGGGAAGCGTGTTGGCGAGGAACCAGCTTACCGCGTCGAACATCGCGTTGGTCGCGGTGATCGTTTTCGGGTTGACCGGGAGGTAGCGCTCCGGATGGTCGATCACGAGCGGGAGGTCGGCGGACGTGTTCGCCAGCAGCGTGTGCAACTCGGCGACGTTCACGCCATCGGAGGCTAGGATCGCGTTGAGCGCCGGAGGAAGGTAGGCGTATCCGCTCGTTTCTTCCTCCGCCTGGAGAAGCGTGGTGGCGAGCACGCCGATGGCGAGGGATTCGTTCTGGGCCAGGAGGAAGTTCCCGGCGGCCGGGATACCGTTCTGGAAGTTGTCGGCGACCGAGGGATGCTGCCCTTCGGCGATCGCTTGGAATCCGTAATCCCACCAACTGATGAACGCGGGCCGGGCCGCCGGGGCGAGATTCGTATCTTGCGTTGCGAGCCAGTTGTACCCGGCCTCGTCGTACTGATTGGGCGTATCGAGTTCCGTGCCCGAGGCGCCGAGGTAGAAGCTCGACGCGTTGGCCGGGGTCGTACGGAGCGCCGGGGGCAGCGTGTCGTAGACCTGGGTGCTGTAGGTGGCCTTGGTGTTGTAGGGTATTCCCGCGTCGACGGCATACCACACGTTCGGCACCAGGATAACGACGATGAGCAGGAGAACCAGCACGTGGCGGGCCTTGAACGCGCGCCGGAACGCGGTGAACTGACCCCGGGTACCGGAGAGGGAGGCCGCCGTTCGACGGAGTTGCGGGTAGCCGGCGACGTCCAGGATGAGGAGCAGTGCCTCCGCGGGAAGCAGCGCGAAGGCCGGCGAACCGAGGTAGAAGAATTTGGCCGCCGACACCGGGAGGTAGATACTCACGACGGCGAACACGACAAAGAGGGCGTGCTCCCGGCGGAACCGTTGCCGGATCAGGTGAATCGCGAACAGCCCGAGACCCACGAACGCGAGGAAGAACGTCAGGACCCCGTACGACAGCACAAGCGCATCGAACGAGGGGGCCTGAGCCTCGGCGACCGTCGAGTAGATCAGCGTCTTCGCGAAGTAGCCCTGGCCCGTGATCAGCGTCTGGAACGACGCAGGGGCGATGAATGCGAAACCCGCCAGACCGGCCAGAACGACGCCCCCCAGCAAGGGCACCGTGACGACCCACGGATACTGGCGCAGGAGCACGAACGGCAAGAGCAGTACGAGTCCGCCGAAATAGATCAGCAGCGGGAGGTCGAACCAGGTGGCGAACAGGTGCTGGGCAAGGTAGTAGGGCACGGCCATCGGGAACCCGACGAGCCCGGCGATCCACGTCGCGAGGTACAGGTTGACCGAATCGATCCGCCGGATCCGCTCGACCACCATAATGACGGCGAGCGAGATGATGACGATCGCGACAGCGAGCGGATACCCTTGCCAGGCGAGTGCGAGCGCGCCCAGCGAGACGCCGGCGAAGACCGCCCACTTCACCGCGAGGCGGTCCTCGCGGAGGAACCGCCGCAAACCGGCCAGGACCTCACTTGGGTGTCGGAAGCTCGTGATGTAGGTTTTGGTTCCGACCAGCTTCGCTGTGCGAAGGTAGGCGTAGAAGTAGATCAGGATGAAGAACGTGTAGAAGGGCAGATAGTTCGCGTAGCCCAACGTGGCGGCCTGAATGCTCCCGACGACGAACGGGTAGGTGATGGCCGCGACGAGGCCCATCCGCTTGGAGCTGACCTCCTTCCCGATGAGGTAGATCGGGAAGACCGAGAGAGCCGACCAGAGGGGCGGGTCTAGGTTGAGGAAGAAAGCCGCGGCATTGACGGCGCTTCCGCCGAAGATCGGCGCGAAGATGATCCCCAAGATCGCGTTCATCCAGTCGAACAGCGGTTCGCGTGGATTGGTCGCGCCGACGGGATACTTGAGCAGCGAATCGTGGATCAGGTTCGTGTGATTGGTGAGGATGTAGTCCGCCACTCGCCAGTGGTAGAACGAATCCGAACCGCCCCCGTAGACGT
This sequence comes from Thermoplasmata archaeon, assembly GCA_030037875.1. Classification (GTDB taxonomy): domain Archaea; phylum Thermoplasmatota; class Thermoplasmata; order Lutacidiplasmatales; family UBA184; genus JAKIWV01. The sequence continues at coordinate 51,932 of JASHPV010000007.1, read as the reverse complement.
AGAGCCAGCCCCACTGCTCGAAGACACTGAGCGAGAAAATGACCCGAACGATGAACGCCGCAGCGAAAGCAACGAGCAAGATGGTGGTCGTCCAGCCGTAACGGCTCCACCAGCTGCCAGATTCAGAGTCCATCCTCGGCCGGATCTCCCGAACCGGCGGGCCGCGCAGTCCGGGGCCCGTATAAATCCTTTGGCAAATTTCTCGCCGGTGGGACGCCCGGAAAATCCCCGTCGGACTACGGTGTTACGCGGAACGCGTAGTAGGCTCGTCCATCCGGCAGTGCGAGCGGCTCCAGGCGGACCCGGAGGCCAATTCGGCACGCCTGCCAATCGACACCGAGCAGTCTCCCGAAGAGCCGAAGGGGCACGCCGTCGAGCTCGACCAGTCCCACGACACGAGGGAGGTCGGCCTCCTGACCGATCGGCGCGCCGGCCAACAGGGCGCTGAAGGCGTAGATCCGGCCCGTCGCGGGCAGGTCCACCCACTCGAGCTCGGTCGTGTGACAGACGGGACACACGACGCGCGGAGGCCAGAGGAGCTTACCGTCCTTGCGGCAACGAGTGGTCGTGAATCGCCCCTGGTGCAAGGCCTCGAAGAATGGCGACAGGCGAGTCTGCGCCGCCGACTCGAGCGGATAGAGGTCGAGGAGATACGGAAGACGTTCGGGAGGGCCCGACCCGACCGGTGAAGCGGCCATCGGGGGCGAGGCAGTGGCGCCACTCCGCCGTTTCCGGGACTTCGGCGCCTTGCGCTCTTTCACTTCGGCCAGCGCGCTCAGAACGCTCAACCTCCCCGCTGGTAGATCATCACGGAATGCACGTTCGCGCTCCCGCTCAGATTGTGGACCATCGCCCATTCGGGGTCCGGCACCTGCCGCGAAGGGTCGACCGTGTGGGCGAACTGTTGGGAAACTTCGACCGCCTGGGCAATGCCGGTCGCGCCCAACGGATGCCCGCAACCCAGCAGACCGCCCCGGGGATTCACCACGAGGTCTCCCCCGAGGTCGGACCGGCCATCGGCCGCAAACTTTCCCCCCTCGCCCTTCGGGCACAACCCGATGGCCTCGTACTCGATTAGTTCGGAGATCGTGAAGCAGTCGTGCAGTTCGGCGAAATCCAGGTCCGTCGGTCGGATACCCGCCGACCGGAACGCCTCCCGGGAGGCGCGGGTCAATCCGGTCCAGTCCGTCAGGGATTCCATGTTGGCGAGGTTGTGGAAATCCGAGTACTGTCCGGTGCCTCGGATCCAGGCCGGAGTGTCGGTGAACTCCCGGACCCGGTCCGCGGCGGCCAACACCACGGCACCGGCCCCATCGGTCATGGCCGAGCAATCGCCAAGGCGGAGCGGTGGGGCGACCAGCGGCAACCGGAGCAGTTTCTCCCGGTCAAACTTCTTGTCATAGAACTGGGCGACCGGGTTCGCGTTCGCGAAGCGATGGTTCTTTTGGGAGACGGCGGCGAACTGCTCCTCGGTGGTTCCGTGTTCCAGCATGTGCCGTTGGGCCACCATGGCGAAGAACGGAGGCGCCGTCAGACCGTGCGCCGCGTCCCAGGGACGGTCGAGGACGCACGCCATTGCGGAGTTGGCTTCGGCCATCGAGGGGAGGTTCATCTTTTCGACGCCGACGGCCACGGCGATGTCCGAGAGCCCGGCCCGTATCGCCGCATACGCGCTACGGATCGCCGACTGCCCGGAAGCGCAGGCGAGCTCGTTGCGCTGAACGATGCGATGCGGGGCGAGGCCCATCTGCTCCGCCACGAGCGGGGCTACGTGGGACTGGAAGGCGAACCGCTCCGGCTCCGCGGCTCCCACGAACAGGCTGTCCACTGACGACGCTTCCAGGCCCGGAACGGAGCGGAACAGAACCTCACCGGCTTCCTGGGCAAGTTCGGCCCAGGTCACGGGCCGGACGCCGAACTTGGTCAACCCGCCCCCGACGACCGCGACCTCGCGGTTCTCGCTCATGCGCGTCCCTCCGAACGGACCGCCTCGGCCACGCGCTCGCCCGCGTCCGAGGTGCTCACGGTCCCCCCCTGGTCGTAGGTTCGCGCGGTTCCCGAGGCCAGAACCTTCGATATCGCCGACTCGACTCGGTCCGCCTGCCTCGTCAACCGCCCGTCTCCGTGACGATCCCCGAGCCACCGGAGCATCATCTCGATGGCGAAGAAGGTGGCGAACGGATTGATTTCGTTCTTGCCCGCATGCTTCGGGGCCGAGCCATGTACCGGTTCGAACATCGCATGCGCCGCGCCGATGTTCCCGCCGGCGGCGAAGCCCATCCCCCCTTGGAGGACCGCCGCGAGGTCGGTCACGATGTCCCCGAACATGTTTGTCGTGACGACGACATCGTAATGCTCCGGGTTCCGGACCATCCACTGCGTGAACGCGTCGACGTACGCGTATTCACGCTGGATGTCCGCGTACTCGGCCCCCACCTCCTCGAACACCTCCCGGAAGAATTGGCAGCCCCGCAGCACGTTCGCCTTGTCCACACACGTGACCCGACGCACGTGATCCTCCGGCGCGCCCCGCGCTCGACGACGGGAGAGGTCGAAGGCATACCGGATGACGCGCTCGGCTCCTTTCCGGGTGGTCACGCGCGTATCGATGGCCACTTCCGTCGCGCCGCCCCGGGTCAACGCGCCGCGCACCGGAGTGTACAACCCCTCGGTGTTTTCGCGGACGATGACGAAATCGACGTTTTCGGGGGTCCATACCTCCTTCCACTTTCCGCTGATCCGGTGGCGGACCCCGGGATAGAGCCGACACGGCCGGACGTTGGCGTAAAGGTCGAGCCCGAATCGGAGGCCGAAAATGAGCCCGGCGCCGGCGATATCTCCATTGGGAAGGGAAACGCCCGGCCACCCGACGGCTCCCAAGAGGATCGCGTCGGCGGAACGAGCGGCTTGTTCCGCCCCGGGCGCCCACTCCTGACCGTGGTCTCGGTAGTAGAGCGCCCCGGCCGGATATTCCTCGAGGGTCCAGGGAGCGGCGGCCCCCTCCGCCGCCGCCTCGAGCACGCGACGGCCGGCGCGGATCACCTCGGGTCCGGTCCCGTCCCCGGGCAGGAGCGCGATGCGACAGGCGGCGTCCTTCATCGAGGGGACACCGTCGCGCCGGCGTGCAATTCTCGCTTGACCTTCTCGACGAGCCCTCCGGCCTCGAGAAGCTCGAGCAAATGGGCGGGAAGAGGCGGGAACGAGACCGAGTCACCCGTACGGAGATTCTGGACTCGGCCGCCGCGCATCTCGATGCGCGCCGTATCCCCCTTCTCGAAGATCTTGCGCACCCCCGGGGCCTCGACCGTGGGAATTCCCACGTTGATCGCGTTGCGGAAGAAGATCCGGGCGAAACTGTCGGCGACGATCGCGCCGACCCCGATCGCCTTCAAGGCCTGGGGGGCATGTTCACGGCTCGAGCCGCTGCCCATGTTGACGCCGGCGACCACGATGTCGCCCGGGTGCGCGTTCGCGGCGAACTCCGGGAGGGCGATCTCGAAAACGTGCTTCTTGAGCTCGTTCGGGTCGATGACCGTGAGATATTTTCCGCTGATGATCTGGTCCGTGTCCACGTCGTCGGGCAAGGTCCAGACCCGACCCTCGATGACCTCGCGCACCCGGCCCTCCTAGAGGAACTCTCGGGGGTCAGCCAGCTCTCCCCGGATCGCCGCCGCGACGGTCGCGGCGGGAGAGAGCAGATAGATCTCGGCGTCCTTGGCCCCCATCCGCCCCGGGAAGTTCCGGTTGGAGGAGGAGGCGCAGACCTCCCCGGGGGCGAGGATGCCCATGTTGCCTCCGAAACAGGCCGAGCAGCTCGAGTTCGTGAAGACGCCGCCCGCTTCGGTGAACGTCTCGATGAGTCCCTCGTCCAGCGCTTGTTTGTAGATCGAGGTCGACGCGGGAGAGACGATGAATCGAACCCCCGGCGCCACCTTGTGGCCCTTGAGGATCCGGGCCCCTTCGCGCAGATCGTCGATCCGGGCGTTCGTGCAGGAGCCCAGGAACACTTGGTCGACCTTGACGTGCTTCGGCACGAGGTCCATCAGCGGTCGAACGTTATCCGGGGAATACGGGCAGGCGACCATCGGCTCCATCCCGTCGATATCGATGTCGATGATCCGTTCGTAGTGCGCGTCTTTGTCGGGAGAGACCGGGTGCATCGGATGCTTCGCGATCTTCTCGAGGAACGCGTACGTCGTGGCATCCGGCGCGATCATGCCGCACTTCGCGCCCATCTCGGTGGTCATGTTGCAGATCGTGAAGCGCTCGGACATCGTGAGCGCCGAGATGGTCGGACCGGAAAACTCGATGGCCTTGTAGGTCGCACCCGTCGTCTTGACCTCGCCCAAGATCCGGAGGATCAGGTCCTTGGCGTAGACGCCCTTCCCGAACGATCCCCGGACCCGGACGTGGAGCGTGGGGGGAACCCGGAGCCACAGCCTTCCCAACGAGAGCACGGCCGCCATTTCGGTCGGTCCGATACCGGCCGCGACCGCGCCCACGGCCCCGAGCATGTTCGTATGCGAGTCCGTTCCGACGGCGAGGTCTCCGGGCACGACCCATCCGTGCTCGGCCAGTATCTGGTGACAGATCCCATGGTTCCCCACGTCGTAGAAATGGGTCAGGCCCTGCTCCTTGGCGAACTGCCGAAGGATCCGATGGAGCACCGCGGCCCCTTCTGTCGAGGCCGGAACCCAGTGGTCGATCGCGATCACGACCCGATCCGGATCCCACACCCGGGGGGCGCCCATCTCGTGGAACGGCGCGACGGTCTGGGCGCCCTGTTCGTGCATCATCGCGAGGTCCACCCGTCCTTCCACGATCTGACCCGGCACGACGTGGTCGAGGCCGCCCGCCCGTGCGAGAATCTTTTCGGCCAGGGTTTGCCCGCCGTCGGCTCGGATCGCGTTCGGGCCTTGCGCGCTCACAGACCCATCTCCCGCACGAGCTTCCAGAACTCCTTATCCGACATTCCCGGTTGCTCAAACAAGGAACGATACTCCACCAGGAAAAGTTCGAGATCCTCCTTCGACCGTTGCTCGGTGGTCGCTTTGAGCCGCTGCAGGAGGTCCACGAGCACGGGGTCCGGGAGGTCCATCCCCCTTTCCTTGAGCTTTTCCACGAGCGCCGCTTTCCCCGTGTGTTTGCCGAGGATCATCCGGCGCTGGCGGCCCACAATCTCGGGTTGGACCGGCTCGTACGTGAGCGTGTGGGCGAGGATTCCGTGGGTGTGAATACCCGCCTCGTGAGAAAAGGCGTTGTAACCGACGACGGCCTTCGTCGGTGACACCGGTACTCCAGAGATTTCCTCCACCAACCGGGACAGCTCGTACAGCCGAGACAGGTCGAGTCCCGTCCGTACGCCGTAGAGTCTCTCCAGAGACAAGGCGAGTTCCTCCAGCGGAGTGTTACCGGCCCTCTCTCCGAGTCCGTTCACGCAGACGTGGGGGCTCGTCGCGCCGAGCTCGAGGGCGGTCAACGTGTTCGCGGTCGCCATGCCGAAATCGTTGTGGCAGTGCACGGACCAGTCGGCCGGACCGATCCGGCGCAGGAACTCCCGGAGGTACCACGCGAACGTGAGGGGAGTCATGATGCCGACCGTGTCGGCGACCACGAGGCGGTCGGCGCCTTCCGCTTTGACCGCGAGATAGAGCTTCTCGACGAAGTCGAACGGCGCGCGCACGGTATCTTCGGTCACGAACGCAACGTGGAGCCCGGCGTCCTTCGCCTGGCGCACGGAGCGAGTCGCCGCCGAGAGAACCTGGTCCTGCGACATCTTGAGTTTGAATTTGAGATGGACGTTGCTCGCCGCGACGAAGATGGCGATGTGAGTCGCTCCCGAGCGGATGACGGCATCGATGTCGGCAGGAACCGTTCGAGCAGCGGCCAGTATATCGGCCGCTAGGCCGGCCGCCGCCACGCGCCGGACCGCCTCGGCCTCCTCTTCCGAAACCACCGGAATGCCGGCGTTGATGACGGAGATGCCCATCTCCGAGAGTACCTCCGCGATCCGGAGTTTCTCCTCCGGAGAAAAGTGGACACCCGGGGTCTGTTCCCCGTCCCGGAGCGTTTCGTCCCAGAAGACGATCGGCTCCGCGAAGTGCCGTCGGGTGGCGGTGTGCTCGTGGAAGTTCTCGACGAGGCCCTCGTCCGCCATCGGCAACTAGCGAGCGGCCGATGCGACATAACCTTTCAGGCGGGGAATGTTTGTACGCTAACGTACAGCGTTTTCGCGGGCTCTCACGACGGTTCCGGGGCCCGATTTCCCCTCGGCGACCCGTCGGTTAGACCATTGTTAAATACGCGCGCTCCCTCGAATTGACATCGGTTGCCCAAAGTAGTACCGAACCGGAATTCACGATGACAACTCCTGCCACTCAGACGCCTTCTCAAGCCGTCGAGGCCGTACCGGCTCAGCGACGGACGCCCCAGGAAATCTCGGACGTCTCGGTGATCGTCGGGGGCCAAGGCGGGGACGGAACTCTCACCGTCGTGGACCTGCTGGGCCGGTACTTCCGCAAGCGCGGGCTCTACGTGTACACCTCCCGGAACACGCTATCTCGGATTCGAGGGGGTCACGCGGACGCGTCCGTGCGGGCATGCCGTGATTCGCGGGCCGCGATCAAGGCGAAGGCCGACCTGCTGCTCGCGTTCGACCAGGAAGCGATTGACGTGGTCCGCGCGGACCTCGACCCGGGCGCGCTCGTGCTGTACGACTCAACATCCTTCAAGGCCGACTACCCTAATTCGCTGGGCTTCCCCTTCGCCACCCTGGTCGGGGGGCAGCTCGGGCAACCGATCTACAAGAACACCGCCGCGTACGGGGCGATCGCCGTTCTCATGGGGTTCGACGATGCCGTCGTCCGTCAGGTGATCGAGGAGCGGTTCAAACGGCGCGGGCCGGAAGCCCTCGACAAGAACCTCAAGGCACTCGAGCTCGGACGCCAGGCGGCACTGGCGGTACCGGCCGCCGTGAATCGGTGGTCCTTGGCGGAAGGCGACGCGCACGATCTGATCCTCACCACAGGAAACCAGGCGACGGCCCTCGGTTTCGTGGTCGGAGGTGGCCGGTTCTTCGCCGGATACCCGATCACTCCCGCGACGGAGATCATGGAGTATCTGATGCGGTACCTGCCCGCCTATCACGGAGTCGTGCGCCAGGGCGAGGATGAGCTCGCTTCCATCAACATGGTGATCGGGGCGGCCACGACCGGGACCCGGGCGATGACCTCCACGAGCGGACCGGGTCTCTCGCTCATGACCGAGGGAATCGGTCACGCCGGTACGGCGGAGCTCGGCATTCTGGTCGCGGACTGCCAGCGCGTCGGACCCTCCACCGGGCAACCGACCCGGCACGAACAATCGGACCTCGCTCATCTGGCCCACCTGGGTCACGGCGAGTTTCCGAAGTTCATCCTCTCCCCCGGCTCCGCCGAGGATTGCTTCTACATGACCGTCGACGCGCTCAACCTAGCCGAAAAATGGCGATTGCCGGTCCTTCTGCTGCTCGACCAGGCGCTCTGCCAGAACGCATCGACGGTGCCGGCGTTCGACCTGTCCAAGGTCAAGGTAGAACGTCCCAGCCTCTTGACCGCCGACCAGGTCGCGAAGCAAGCGGAATACAAGTACTACGCATTCAGCCCCACCGGCATTTCTCCGTTCGCTCCTGTCGGGACCCCCGGGGTGACGTCCCAGATCACCGGAAACGAGCACGACGAGTGGGGGCACGTCTCGGTGAACCCGGTGAATCGGAACAAGATGATGGAGAAGCGCATGGGCAAGCTCATCCAGGCCCGCGATGAGCTCCCGCGTCCGCGCTACTTTGGACACAAGGAGGCCCGGATCGGGCTCATCGGTTACGGCAGCACGAGCGGACCTATCCTCGAGGCCATGGACGTGCTCGACGCCGAAGGTATCGTGACGAAGTACCTCCAGGCCCGGACCCTTTTCCCCGTGCAGGAGGAATCCCTCGGGCCGTTCTTCGACTCCGTCGACCTGGCCTTTGTCGTGGAGCACAACTACACCGGGCAGCTCGCCCGTCTTCTCCGGGAGGAGATGCCCCGGTATCACGCGAAGTTGCGGTCGATCCTCAAGTACGACGGGTTCTCATTCCGCGCGCCCGACATCGCCGGTCCCATTCGGGAGGCAGTCCATGGTACAAAGCGCTAAACCGACGGCCAACACCTGGTGTCCCGGTTGCGGGGACTTTGGCGTCCTCGCGGCCGCCAAGAAAGCCCTCGTCGACCTGAAGATTCCCCCCCACGAAGCCGTGCTCGTCGGCGGGATTGGCTGCTCGGGAGGGATCCACAATTTCATCGACGTCAACGGAGTGCACGCGCTCCACGGTCGCCTGCTGGCCCAAGCCATCGGCCTCAAGCTGTCGAACCCCCAGCTGACCGTGATCGCGGCCGGAGGCGATGGCGACGGGTACGCGATCGGGATGGGCCACTTCATGCACGCGTTCAAGAAGAACGCCTCGATCCTGTACATCGTGATGAACAACGAGACGTATGGGCTCACGAAGGGCCAAGCCTCGCCGACGTCCCGCCTCGGGTTCGAAGGGAACATCGAGGTTCCGTTCGACGCCATCCTCACCGCGCTTTCGATCCCCACCGGCGCCTTCGTCGCCCGGACCTTCTCGGGAGACCCAAAGACGATGACAGCGGTCCTGTCGGAGGCGCTCCAGTTCAACCGGGACCACCGGGGCTACGCGTTCGTCGAGGATCTTTCTCCCTGCGTCACGTACAACGACACGTTCAAGGAGTGGCGCGAGAAGATCGTCAACATCGAGAAGTTGCCCGGCTACGATCCGACCGACCGGTCCGCCGTGTTCCGGCTCTGCACCGAAACGATGAACGCGGGAAAGATCCCCGTCGGGGTCATGCACCGACCCGGCAAGCCGTCCGATGCCGCGAGCAATCCGCTCGAGCTCAAGCTCCTCCCCGACATGGTCGGCCCGGCCCGGGCCGATATCGCTCTGGAGCACAACCTCCCGGCCTACCAGAAGCTGCTCGCGACCGCCGGGTAGGGGTCGCCTAGGTTGGAGCCGAGCCATGCTCGGACGTCCTCGACACGGATCGAGACTGCTGCTGGTCCTCGCGGTAGCCGCCCTTGGGCTCGGGGCGGGACTGCCCGCGACGAGCGGAAGCGCTCCAGCGTCCGGCATCCACCTCACGTTGAGCAGCGACGGCACGATCTCCGCCGGACTCGAGACCGTTGTCGCGAACGGCTCGGCGCTACGGTACGCCATGGACGGCTACTTCGGGCCGCTGGTCGCGTTGTTCCCGGGGACGAACGCGTCGAGGGCCGCCATTCTTGCCGAGATCAACGCCACCGAGAGCAATCCGCTCTTCGCCGGATTGTTCGGCGACCGCGACGGTCGGGTGAACACCGTGGACGTTCAACGCTTCGTGGCTCTGATCGACAGCGAGGCGAAGCTGATTCCCGTGAGCACGATCACCGGAGTGCTCAACGTCACGATGGACGGGAATGTCCCCGTCTCGGACCAGCTGCAGGGTGTCTCGTTCAGCAACGCCCTCGGCGCCGACGACTCGTCGGCGCCGATCGGCGTGACGGCCACCTTGGCGGTCGTGTTCAGTTGGAGCGGAGTGGGGAACGCCCATACGTTTCAGGTCGCGTGGAACCTTCCCGCGATCCTGGGAAACCTCAGCGTGCCCGTCAGCCCGGTGAACGTCTCATTCGTGACGCCGGCGGCTATCACGATCACATCGGTCACCGGCCTGAACGCCACGTCGGTCTCGAACGACCCGTTCGGGTGGGGATCAGCCTCTGCATCGGGTCAGTACATCCCGCTCCCCGGGCACACCATCGTGATCAAGTTCGGCCCCTCGTTCCCCACCGGCGACGCGCTGATCGTAAGCGCGATTGTGGTCGCCGCGGGCGTCGGGGTGGGCCTTGTGGTCCGCCGGTGGCGGCGCCGACGGCGGAAGAGCGCCACTCCGCCCTCGGAGAGCTCCTCTAAGGGAGAGGCGGGGGTGGGACCGTCGTCTGGGTCGGAGTAGACGACACGGATAGCCCCCAACGAGGCTGCACGACCTACACTCTGACGGAGGTGCTCCGGGCGGCGAACGCCCTCGGGTTCGACCTCATTGGGGAGCCTCGCCTCGTCCGATTGAACCCCAACGTTCCCACCAAGACTCGGGGCAACGCGGCGTTGGTAGCGCGGTTCGGCCATGGTCGAGGAACTCCCACGGCCGTGGGGTCGCTTCCGAACGGGCCGGCCCGCAGTTACCCCTCGGCGCGAGACCTCACGGAGCCCGAACGGCTCGAACTCGCGGACCGACTGTGGACCACGGTCCAGTCGACGTCGGCGGGCTCAGACCCCGGGACGGACCCCGCCCTCCTCGTGCTCCGGCGTAAACCCCCCTCGGAACTCTATTGGGAAGCGGTCCGACGTATCGTCACGATGGACGAGGTCCAGCGATGGCTCGTCGGGACCGATCCCATCGTTCGCTCGACCCCTTCGGGCGTCGGCCAGATCGGGGCGGCCGCGGCGCTCGCTTGGCCGGGCGGCCACCCCACGTGGGAAGCCATCGCCTATCGAGATCCGATGCGCTGGGGAACCGCCCGGAATGTAGACCGTGGCTCGGTGGATGTGACAGTAAGGCGCCACCCGGAGCTGTTCTTGTGCCTCGACCCGCGGACCCGGCGCCTCCTCATTACCCCCCACACCGCCTGCCCGATCCTGTTCGGCGTCCGGGCGACGGAGCCGGCGGCCGCCATCGCAGCCGTGCAGGAGATCCGTTCTGAGCCGATCGAGCGTTGGCTTCTGTTCCGAACCAACCAGGGGACGGGGGACCACGTGCGACAACCTTGGCCGGTTCCCGCCGTCCCGTTCACGGCCGGCACCGTCTCGGGTCGGTTGGCCGAGCGCCCCGTGGCCCGTCGGGGCGGTCACGTGTTCTTCCCGCTTCAGCTGGATTCTGGACCTCGGGTGCGGTGCGCCGTCTTCGAGCCGACGAAGACCCTTCCCCGGGTCGTCGGAAGCCTTCTCCCGGGCGATCGGGTCCGGCTGTGGGGCGGGTCCCAAGAAGACTCCGTATTCCGGATCGAGGGGGTTGACCTCCTCTCGTTGCGGCCGCGTTTCATCGCGCGGGAGAATCCTCGCTGCCCGGGGTGTGGGCATCGCATGGGGTCCCTTGGCGTGGGCCGGGGGTTCCGTTGTTCCCGGTGCCGGCACCGGGCCCCTCCGGAAATCCGGAGGCTTCGTCGCGTCCCCCCGGAGTTCCCGTTGGGCCGGTACCACCCTACGCCGTCGGCCCGTCGACACCTCGCTCCCCGCGGTCCGGAACCTGGCCTTCTATCAAGCCAGATGGGTTAAGAGGCCGAGAGGGACCTTCTGGGCTAGGAACGCTCGCTCGGGCCAAGGGGAAGCGCGGAAGATGGTCCAGTGCCCGGTCTGCGGCGAAGACAACCCGCCCGACGCCTCGAACTGCAAATCCTGTCAGCTCTCGACCAGCTTGTTCGAGCCGGTGCGAGAGGCCGCGGGCACCACGGTGGACAATTCGGAGTACGCACGCGCGATCGCGGAGATCCTGGCCGTCGTGGGACCCGAACCGGAACCATCCGAACCGGTACCTTCCGAGACCGGACTGGAAGCCATGGTGACGGTACAGGCCCAGTTTCCCGCTCTTTCTGCGGCTCGGGCGCTAACGCCCCCCGCCACACCGAGCCCGGCGCTTCCGAGTCTGCCCGTACTGGCTCCCGGGTCGGGACTGGCACTCGCCCAGCGCCAAGTCGAGGAACTCCTCCAGGTCGGACGACGGGAAGGAGTCGACCTCAAGGACTCGGACCGGCGCATGCTCGAGGCCTTGAAAGCGGAAGACCAGGCCGCGCTCGATGAGCTCCGGCGGTCTCTGTTCGTTCAGGTCGCTGCGTCGGTGGCGGAAGATCTGGAGATACAATCGGGACGTCGCAATGAACTGGCGGCGCTCGTCCCCACTGCCTCGATCGATGCCGAGCTCAACAGTGCGCGCGTGGCGTTCGGCACGGGGGACCTGTCGGGCACGGTTCGCCGGCTCCGTCAGGCGTCCGATGGACTCTCCGCCCTCGAAGATCGCTGGGCGACCTGCCAGATCCTGACCACCGAAGCCGACCTGATGATCCAAACCTTGCGCGAGCTCGGCCAGGACCCGGGGCCGGCCCTCGGTCCCCTCGCCGAAGGTCGCCGGCTCGCCCGCGGGGGCGACGCGGACCGGGCCGAACACGTCCTGGCGGGAGCGAATCGAGCGCTGTGGGGCCTCCTGGTCCCTCAGCTGAATTCGAGCCTGCAATCGATCCGCGCGCAACTTCGCGGACGTCCCTCGACGGACCTCGAGATCGAGCCAGTCGTCCGGGAGCTGCGACAACTGGCGGCGTTGATACGTCGCCGGAACCTTGGCGCGGCGGTCACTTCCTATCGGCGACTTCGCGCGGCGGTCTCGGCGCTTTCGGCAACGGTCAGCGCCTAAACGGGACCGAGCAGGTTCTCGGGGCCGGGCGCCCCGAGCCATAAATATCACGGGGCCGCTCCTATCGAGCGTGCCTTTCTCCACTCTGAGAGGATTCCGGGACTACCCTCCGCCCGACGCGGCGGCACGCGCCGAGCTGTGGCGCCGAATGCGTCAGGTCGCGCACCGATGTGGGTTCCAGGAACTCGAGACCCCGAGCGTCGAGAGCCTCGACATGTTCCGTGTGAAGAGCGGCGGCGACATCGAAGAGCAGGTCTGGGCTTTTGATGACAAGGGCGGGCGCGAGGTCGCGCTCATCCCGGAGACCACGCCCGGCTTGGCCCGCGTATTCGCGGAACGAGCCAAGTCAGAGCCCCTTCCGGTCAAGTGGGTGACGTTCTCGAAGCTGTGGCGATACGAGGAACCCCAAGCCGGCCGGACCCGCGAGTTCTCCCAGGTGAATTTCGACATCCTGGGGGTGCCCGGTATCGAAGCCGATGTGGAGGTCCTAGCGACCTCGGCCTTGGCACTCGATGAGGCGGGCGCCCAGGGTTTGTACGCCTTCCGAGTCAATGACCGGCAACTGGCGGAAGCGATTGGTTTAGCGGCCGGTGCCCGTGACCTTCTCCTCTTTTTCCATGCGCTCGACCGGCGGTCGAAGGTGACCGAGCGGGAGTTTGTCGCCGACCTCCAGCGGTCCGGGGTCGGACCCGAGGGGGTAGCGGCGCTCTCCGAGACCCTCTCAGCGGCGGGCTCCGGGGTCCCGGCCGCCGATGCGACGGCCTTCTTCTCGCGATGGACCGAGCCGCCATTGCCGACACCGGGTCCCGACGGCCTGGCGAGGCTGCGCGCCCTTTTCACACGCATCGAGAAGCTCGGCCTGGGCGACCGAGTCATCTTCGACCCCACCGTCGTCCGGGGCTTGGCCTACTACACGTCGACGGTCTTCGAGTGCTACGCGAAGAAAGGAGACTCCCGCGCGCTGTTCGGCGGCGGCCGTTACGACCATCTGATCGAGCTGTTCGGGGGGCCGCCCACACCGGCCTGCGGATTGGCAATCGGCGACCAAACGCTCGAGTTGCTGCTGCGAAGCGCGGGTCGCTGGCCCGAGGGCGAGCCGGCCCTCGACACGTACGTGATCGCCGCGACGCCGGAGTTCGCTTCGGAAGCCGCAGTGTGGGTCCAACGCCTCCGGGTCGCCGGCATCGGTGCCGACTCCGACCTGATGGGGCGGTCGATGTCGCGGCAGCTCAGGGAGGCCGCGCGCCGGCGGGCTCGCCGGGCGCTGATCGTCGGACCTCAGGAGTCCGCTCGGGGTGTGGTCCTCGAGCGTGACCTAACGTCGGGTGCGCAACGTGAGCTGCGACCCGACGAGGTTCTACCTCCGGCGTGAGCCCCTCGATCGTCGTGGCATCCCAGAGGAGGATCCCGGGAGGACTCTCGGCTCCGTCGACGAATCCGTGCCAGTAGACCACCGCGCCCTCGCCGAAGAGTTCCGTATACGGACCGAGCTGGCGCCGGAGATTCTTTCGTAGCTCGACGTCGTCCCCGAAGTTTGCCTTCGATTCGATCCACTGGAGCTTCTGGCCGTAGAATATGATAGGCTGCTCGAGAAGCGCGTCCGGCGTCTTCGGGTACTTGCCGCGCAGGTCCTTCTCGGTCTTGTACGGGATGCTGTGCTTGTCAAGCCACCCGTAGAGACGTGCCTCTCCGATCCGGCCCCGCTCGCGCTGCAGCTCCATGCCTTGGGGCGAGTAGACGAGGTCGTTCGCCAGGAGCTCGCGCACTTCCGATTGAAGCCGTACGGTGGGCGCGGAGGCGGGGTCCAAAAAACAACCCCAGACCTGTTTCCGAGGAAGCTGGAGCTCGCGGAGGACCATCTGCCCTAACAGCACGGGAGGGAAATCGAGCTCGCGGGCGAGCTCGAGTATCCGTTTTCCGTGGCGCCACTGGCCGACCAGCCGGGGCATCTGGCGCTTCACGACGTAGAACCGCCGGGTCGCGTCGCGAGAAACGCGTTGTGTGTGGATGATGAAGAGCAGCTCCCGGTCGACGTGGTCCGCGGTCGCCAGGCGGTCGACGTCCTCTGGAGTCCGCAGAAGGTCGTAGTACCGGCGATAGGTCTCTCGGTCCATCCGGGAAAACTCCAGTAAGGTCCGATCAAAACCGGTCGGAATGGCTCCCGGAGGACGCGCTTCCTAAAACGTTTCGGTACCGGAACATCACTCGCGCCAGTCGATCCCGACCGTTCGCAACCCCAGCTTCGGTATGGGAGGCGGGCGCCGCTTGTGGCGCGTACGTTCGACGGTCGCTTCAACGGCTCGAACGCGTTCCAACGGGAGGTGCGTCGCCTCGGCGATCTCCTCCGGGGTCCGGAGCTGTTCCAGGCCGAACAAGATCTGGTCGAGCTCGGAGTAAGGAAGCCCGAGCTCCTCCTCGTCGGTCTGGCCCTCCCAGAGCCCGGCCGTCGGAGGCCTCTGCTGCATCGACCGGGGGAGCTCCAGTTGCGCGGCGAGCTCCCGGACCTGGGTCTTGTAGAGGTCGCCAATCGGGAGAAGGTCGACCCCGCCATCTCCCCATTTCGTGAAGTAGCCCATCAGGAGCTCGGATTTGTTGCCGGTCCCGACCACCAGCAGATGACGCTCCCGGGCCCAGAGGTACAGCACGGTCATCCGGACCCGGGCCTTCACATTGCCCAAACTGACGCGGTCGGTCACCTCCGGGAAGAGGGCCCGGAATCCCGATTCCGGGCCCTCGATGTCGACGATCCGGAACGAAATCCCGAGATGGTGGGCATACTCCGTCACCTCTTCCCGCAGGGCCGCAGGAAACGGTGCGTCCGGAAGGAGCAGCGACTGGGTCCGCTGGGGACCCACCGCGTCCCGAGCCAGGCGGGCGCACAGCGCGGAGTCGATGCCCCCGCTCAGGCCGACGAGGAGCCCCTCCGCTCCCGCTTGGGCGAGGTGGGCCCGGAGGAACTGATGGATCGTCGTTTCCGTATGGGGAGACAACTTCGGGACAAGATTCATGCCTCCACCCCCAGCGGCTCCAGGGCGCCGTCGGCTCGCCACTCGTTTCCGCAGGCGCAGGCCAAGGCGGCGAGGCCCTCAAACCGCTGTGACAGAGAGGCCTCCTCCAATGCGGAGAGAAAGGCCCGGTCGCACACTCCGCAGTTGTGCGGGCCGCGCGCGAGGCCCCCGGCCGTCGGGAACGTCACGAGACGGGTGGTGCCGCGATGCGCCGCGGAGCGTTGCATCGCCTCCGAGAGGCTCCACAACCAAGGAGGCCGATAACGGCCCCGATGGAAGAGCCACTCGACCACCGTTCCGTTCTGGATGTGCACCGGGTTGACCGATAGAGCATCGAAATGCGGGGCCGCCACCCGAACCGACGTCACGACATCGTCGATCGACTCTCGCTCGGTCAGATACGGGGGCTTCAACAGGAGGTACCCCTTCGCCCGGAGTCCGAGCCCGTGGACCCGGTCGGCCGCGTCGAGATAGGCCTCCGGCGGCGAATTTTTGTTCACGTATCGGAGGAGCACCTCTGGCTGGGTGCTTTCGAGGCCCAGCGCCACCTCGATCTCTCCGGAGAAGGCCTTCCGCAGGGGATTCAGTGCCTCCGCCGTCGCGAACTCGGGCAGTGTCTCGAAGAGCAGGCGGCGGGCACGGCCACTGAAGGCTTCGACGAGACGCTGGCGGGAGTCCGGGTCCACCTCTCGGTCATCGAGGAAACTGCCCGACGTGTAGATCTTAACGTACGGCTCGCCATGGTACACCTGGAGCGCGGCCTCGAGCTGTCGGCCGAGCTCTTCGGGAGTAGCCGAACGTCCGAGCGTATCTTTGGCGTACCCGCACATCGAGCAACCTTTCACGTCCGCCCAGTAACAACCGCGGGTTCGAAGAATCAGCACGAAAGCCCGGACCCGTTCTGTTCCGAGGGCCTCGGCCTCGGTCCATTGGTTCACGTACTGGCTCGCAGAGGCCGTGCCGGCCGGGGGAGGACGGCGGTCCTGAGCGATCGACCGCGCGACAGACGCCGGCATGCTACGATTCCTCCACCTCGACCGATACGGTGTCCCCGTCGTGGACGCTGAGCGATTCGCGCAGGGACTCGGGCGCGATGAGCTCCACCACGTCCTGGTAATGACTTCGGTCGGGTCGGATGAGATGGCAGGGTCGGCCATTGATGCGGCCACCGTAGCACGAGGCTCCGCCGAAGGTTCGCCCGCTGGCTTGGAATCCATCGATCCGGATTCCTTCCCAATCGCGCAACCCGTCGATCCGGAGAAGCTCCTTGGGATCGACTCGAATGTTGAGCGTCCCGGGATAGGGAGTGTAACCGAGGCGCTCCTGGAACTGGACGATGTATCCGGGCTGGCTCAGATAGTAGCGTCCTTCCCCGAGCCCGGACGTGACTTGCCCGGAGAATCGCAAGCGAGCGGGCCCCTCGAAGACCCGGCGGTACGCGTGGTACTCCTTGCGCAGGACTTCTACCCCGGCCGGAGTGAGCGTCAGTCGCTGCTTCCGGGCACCGAGCGACCGGGAAATCAATCCCTGCTTCGAGAGCTCGACGAGGTACCGGTCCGCGGCCTGTTGGCTGACGTCGAGGTACTCGCCCACCTCTCGAGACGTGATCTCGACGGGACTGTGTTCGGCGCCTCCGTGCGCCAAGAACCGGAGCAACCGGAGTTCCTCCACCCTGGCACGGAAGCCTCTCGCTCGGCCGGTCACGCCGACGGCCCCCTGCGGATCAGTGCCGCTTCGGGAGCAACCCGGAGGCGGCGGTCAGGCTGATGACGTTCGAACCGCGTACGAGCACTCGCCCCAGGCGGCGGGACCCCTCGTTCGAGGTCTCCTCCACCTCGTCAAGAACCAGGTTCATGTGGTCATCGAGCCCAAGGAGCCGCCCGGACAGTTCGCGGGAATCCTTGAGTCGCAGGGAAACCCGTTGATCGACGACCCGCTCGAGCAAGCCGGTAGGCGTCGACATGAGGGGACGAAGGACCGACGGAGCGTGGATAAGTCTTTCCGACATTCCGACGACCGAGATTCCTTTACCGAGAGCCGGGTGTCCCCCCGGTGCCTCCCGATCGGGGGAACGGCACGGGACCGCGATGACGGAACGATCCGGTTTTGGGGACACGTCGATCACGGGCATCGACGGGGCTCACGGCATCCTCACCTATCGAGGATATCGAATCGAGGATGTGGCGGAGCACCTGGGCTACGAGGCGACCGCGAGCCTCCTGCTGGGAGGGACCCCTCCGGGAAAACCCGGGGCGCCCGGGGTTGGTTCCGAACTGCGGGCTCGACGAGGATTGCCGGAAAATTTGGAGCGGGTGATCCAGGCCTTGCCTCCCGACATGCCGCCGATCGACGGGTTCCGGACCGCCGTATCGGCGATGGGGGACGTCGCCCGCGTCTATCCTCCCACCGTGAACGAGGCGCTGGATCTCATTGCCCGGTCCCCCACGCTCGTGGCCCGATTGCATCAGCGCGCCGTCGGTTCAGCGCCCCGGGATCCCGATCCCCACCTTGGACATGTGGCCAACTACCTGTGGATGCTTCAGGGGCCCAGAGTGGCCCCCGAACGGATCCGGGCTCTCGAACGATATTTCGTTCTCCTCGCCGACCATGGCATCTCCGCCTCGACCTTCGCGCTGCGGATCGTCCTGTCGACTCGGTCCGACCTCGCATCGGCCGCGTCCGCGGCTCTCGGTACGCTAAAGGGCCCGCTGCACGGCGGCGCGCCCCCCGAGGTGCTGGAGATGCTCGATGCCGTCGGGTCGATCGACCGGGTCGAGGATTGGGTTGACCGAACGCTCGACCAACGGGGCCGGCTCTTTGGGTTCGGTCACCCCACGTACCGCGTGGAGGACCCGCGCGCGACGTTGCTGCGGCGCTACGCCAAGGAAGTCGCAGCGCCCGCTCGGTACGCACTGGCCCGGCGATTCGAGGAGATAGCCCTCGACCGGTTGGCCCGGCGACGGCCCGACCAGCCGCTCCTCACCAATGTGGACTTCTATGGCGCGGTCCTGCTCGAGGGTGCCGGCCTTCCCCGCGAGCTCTTCACGGCGACCTTCGCACTCGCTCGAACCGCCGGGTGGTCGGCTCACGCACTTGAGCAAGTGGCCCAGAACCGGGTGGTGCGTCCCCCCGAGCGCTATGTGGGGCCCCCGACACGGCCGTGGGACGGGCCGGCCGGGAACCTCGGCGCCTGAGCACCGGGCCTAGCTTTCGGTCTTCTCGTCGCCGGGCTGCTTGTCCACGACCTTGAAGTCGGCGTCCACCGGCCCGCTCCCCGGCGGCGAGGAACCGCCGCTTTCGGTCGGCCCCGTCGACGGCTCCTCGGGCGATCCCGAGGAAGGGGGCGCCTGCTGCGCCGACTCGTAGAGCTTCTGCGAGACCTGGTGGATCGCGCGCGTCAGCTCGTCGGTCTTCTGCTTCAGGGCCGAGAGGTCCTTGGAGTCGAGGACCGCCCGAAGCTCCTCGACCTTGGCGCGCACGGCCTGCGCGTCGGCCTCCGGGATCTTGTCCTTCGCGTCGGTCAGGATGCGCTCGGCCTCGTAGGTCAGGGCTTCCGCCCGGTTGCGGGTCTCGGCCTGCTCCTTCCGGTTCTTGTCCTCGGAGGCGAACTGCTCGGCCTGCTTCAGCATCCGGTCGATCTCCTCCTTCGAGAGCTTGGTCGAGGCGGTGATCGTAATGCCCTGCTTCTTCCCGGTCGCGAGGTCCTTCGCGGAGACGTTGAGGATACCGTTCGCATCAATGTCGAACGAGACCTCGATCTGGGGGACACCGCGCGGCGCGAGCGGGATGCCGGTCAACATGAAGTTCCCTAGGGCCACGTTGTCGGAAGCCATCGGCCGCTCGCCCTGGGAGACCTTGATCTCGACCGAGCTCTGGCTGTCGGCCGCCGTCGTGAAGATCTGACTCTTCCGCGTCGGAATCGTCGTGTTGCGCTCGATGAGCTTCGTGAACACGCCGCCCATCGTCTCCACGCCGAGCGAGAGGGGCGTCACATCCAGTAACAGGATGTCCTTGACCTCGCCGGCAAGCACGCCGGCCTGGATCGAAGCGCCCATCGCGACGCATTCCATCGGGTCGACGCCGTGCTCGATCGGACGACCGATCAGCTGTTCCACGAACTTCTGTACCATCGGCATCCGGGTCGGGCCGCCGACGAGAATGATCCGGTCGATCTGCTCCTTCGAAAGCTTGCCATCGGAGATGGCCTGCTCGACGGGGGCCTTACAGCGGTCGATGAGCGGCCGAAGGAGCTCTTCGAGCTTCGCTCGCGAAAGGGTCAGGGCGAGGTGCTTCGGGCCCTCGCTGGTGGCGGTGAGGAAGGGGAGATTGATCTGCGTCTCCAGCGTGGAGGAGAGCTCGATCTTCGCCTTCTCCGCGGCGTCCCGGACGCGTTGCATCGCCATCTTGTCGGTCCGGATGTCGATGCCCGACTCCTTCCGGAACTCTCCCGCGATGTAGTCGGCCAGCGTCGTGTCCATGTCGGTCCCACCCAGCTGGGTGTCTCCGCTGGTCGAGACGACCTCGAACACGCCCTCGCCGAACTCCATGATTGTCACATCGAGCGTTCCACCGCCCAGGTCGAAGACGAGGATCTTCTGCGACTTCCCGGCCTTGTCGAGGCCGTACGCGAGCGACGCGGCCGTCGGTTCGTTAATGATCCGAACGACCTCGAGCCCCGCGATCTGGCCGGCGTCCTTGGTGGCCTGGCGCTGGTTGTCGTTGAAGTACGCAGGGACGGTGATGACCGCCTTCTGGATCTTCTCGCCCAGGAAGGCCTCGGCATCACGCTTGATCTTCTGGAGGAGGAACGCGGACAGCTGCTGGGGGGTGTACTCCTTGCCGTCCGGTCCGCGGTACCGATAATCGGTGCCCATCTTTCGCTTGAACGCGGTGAACGTGTACTGCGCGTTGGAGACCGCTTGTCGCCGGGCCGGTTCGCCGACGATCAGCTGGCCATCCTTCGCGAAAGCCACGTACGACGGGAAGGCCTTTCCGCCACCGACGGTCGTGCCTTCCGCGCTCGGGATGATCACGGGGCGCCCGCCCTCAAGGACGGCCGCCGCCGAGTTGCTCGTTCCTAGGTCGATTCCAATGATTTTCGCCATAACTGGGATGCCTCTTTGTAGGTCGCGCCCAAAGGGCGCTTTAGCGTCAGGAGAATGCTTTCACTACTATAAAAAGACTACTCAAGGAGATTCCGTGAGTTCCGAGAGAGGGGCAGAGAGACGAGGGGAGAAGATACCCGGGCAGTTTCCTTCCCAATCGAAAGCCCGATCATTCCAACCGAGGCCAAGAGAACCGCACATGCCACCGCTCCTGTAGGTCGTCGCTTTCTTGACACGACCGGTCGGTACATTTTCTACTTCACTGAACATCCATTATCTTGACACTTTGTTGAATCCAGACCGAGCGGCTTAGGCCGAGCAACGAGGCGTTAAGGCGAAGCAAGTGGTTGCCTGCGTACGAACCGAGAAGGAACTGGTATCGCCAGTTCTCCAGGGAGAACCCATGCCAGTCTGAGCCTGCCGAGGAACTAGTTTCGACGTCAAAGGAAATGGCACTTGAGTTGTTACCGGTGAACTGAAGGATGGAGTTGGGCGTCGAGAGATTATCCAAGGACCCGGGCTGCCCAATTCCGAAGAGCGCAGCAGAGTTGTTGTAGGGCCCCACGTCGCTGGCCGAGATCGTGATTTCCTCCGGCTGCAAGTTGGGGGCGAAATGTCCGGTGAGGCTGAAGTTAATGAAAAATTGGAAGTAGTTGTAAGGGTGGCCGACATAGAAGGCCCCAATCATGCTCGAAAAGGTCAACGTCGAACTCGGGTACGCCGACTCATTCGCGAAAGCCGTGGAGTTCAGGTAGAGCACCCTGACATGGCCTGTTCCCGGAAGCGAAGTTAGGTTCGCGATATCCGTAGAGTTCGCGTCGTACGCCGTTATGCCCACTGTAGATGAGTGAACCCCAAATTGAACATACAGCACGACAGAAGCGATAACCAAAATCACCACAAGAATAACTGCGACGGTGGCTCGACGGCGGCGGCCGGCTAGTTCGGCGGGCATAACCCTGCGGTGAAGTTAACGAAAAAACTCCGTTTATTTTCACTCTTACCTCGACCGCGATTGACTAACTTGCGGTTGATCACTCATTCCTCAAGGATCGAACGCTATTCGAGCCGGTTCCGAGAGAGGGGAGTCAGCGGGCCTGAGCTACCACGGAGGCGGCGCGCCGCTCGGCCTGTCGGTGGAGCCGATAGGTACCGATGCCACGACCGATGACCAGCCCGGAGCTGACGGAGAAGAGGCCTTGGATGAGGACGAGAACGGCCGAGGTGGCCGCGGACAGGGGGGCGGCGGTCGACGATATAACGAACTCGAGCGAGGCCGGGTCGTAATACGCGGCGAGGGCCAATCGGGCCACCCATAGGGCGAGGTAAAATCCGATCAATTCGATCCCGTACTGATAGTACCATTGCCCGTCCGAGCGTTGCGAGACTCGAACCAAGCGGTTTGCTATCGGCAGGGTCGCGAGGGCCGCAGCGACTAGGACCACCAGGTCGACCGACGTCCAGGTCGGAAACGCCCACGGCACCGTAGCGATCGTCTCGAGCTCCGTCGCGGCGTACACGAGGAGGATCAAGACCGGAAAGATCAGTACCCGGCCGGTGGAGTAGAGCCGGCCCTGATAGCTGCCGTACGAGCGCACGCCAATCCAGATGGCGAGCAGCGCCTGGACCGCTACCGCAATCTCCAGTCCATTCGGCACAGAATCTCCGGAACGGGGGCGCTCGGGCGCCGCTCACTAGGACGAAATTTAGGCTTTCGGCTTGGAGCCGCCCCTTCATCGACGGGCCTTGGCGTCCCGCCGAAGGCTCGACGGGGCCGTTATTAGACCAGCACCGCTCGAGCCCCACGTCATGGCCCGGGCAACGAACCATTGGACCCGGGAGGCGCGGCGCCGGCTGCCCGCTCTCCGAGCGTGGCGCGCGGATTTCCACCGGGAACCGGAGCTGTCCAACCGGGAGACCCGAACCCGGGAGAAGGTGGTTCGCGCCCTCGCGAGCCTCGGAATCCCGGCTCAGACCTTCGGGAACAAATTCAACGGCGTCGTGGGCCTGATCGAGTCGGAGCGCGCGGGTCCCGTGGTGGCCCTCCGCGCCGACATGGACGCGCTCCCGATCCTCGAAGAGACCCACGTCCCCTTCGCTTCCCGATTCGACGGGACGATGCACGCCTGCGGCCACGACGTGCACATGGCCTGCCTTCTGGGGGCGGCCGACGTGCTGATGCACAACCGGGGCCGGCTGCGCGGTTCGGTCAAGCTAATCTTCCAACCGGCCGAGGAGGAGGGAAATCGAGGGGGTGCGCTCCCGCTGCTCGAACGGGGCGTGTTCGAGAAGCCTCGCGTCAATTTCGTGCTCGGACAGCACGTGGCGTCGGAGGTCCCCCTCGGTTCAGTGGGCTGGAAGAAAGGCGCCCTCATGGCCTCCCCGGACCACTTCGTGATCCGGGTCCACGGAACACCCGGTCATGCGTCCACGCCGCACCAGGGCCCCGACGCGGTGCTCACCGCGGCGGAGATCGTCACCGGTCTTCAGGCGATGGTGAGCCGGGTCCGAAACCCCGTCGACCCGGTCGTGGTGACCGTCGGCACGATCCACGGAGGCACGCGCCACAACATCATTCCGCAAGAGGTCGTCTTGGAGGGCACGGTTCGTACCGTGGACCCGAAGACCAAGCAGCGGACCGAAGCGTGGATCCGACGGCGCGTCCGGCTGCTCGCGAGCAGCATGGGAGCCTCGGCGAGCATCAGTTACAAACATGGGTATCCCGTGCTGGTCAATGACCCAGCGGCCACTCAACGCGTCGTGGACGCGCTGGGGGTCGAGCTCGGGAAGGACCGGCTCGTGGAACTCAAGCACCCCGGGATGGGGGCCGAGGACTTTGCCCGGTACCTCGAACGTGTGCCGGGAACTTTCCTCCGTCTCGGTGTGAGGACCCCCACGATGACGGCCTCCTCGCACAGTGCGACATTCCTTCCCGCCGAAACGGCGCTAGTCATCGGGACCGCGACGCTGGTGGCGGGCACCCTCGCTCTCCAAGGGGAGGGGCGAGGTTGACGAATCTCGAACACTTGCGCAAGGATTTCCCGGCGCTCGCGGGCACGCCGGACATGCCACCACCGGTCTACCTGGACTCCGCGTGCATGTCGCTGGTCCCTCGCGCGGTGCTCGACGCGGTGGAAGAATACTACACAGACTACCCGGGATGCGCGGGTCGCAGCCTACACCGGTTCGCCGAGGAGGTGGGGCACCGGTACGAAGGGACCCGAGAGGCGTTCGCCCGGTTCCTCGGCGCTCCATCGCCGAACGGAATCGTCTTTTTGCGAAACGCCACCGAGGGGATCAATCTCGTCGCCCAGGGCCTGGACTGGAAGCCGGGGGATCGCGTCCTCGTAACGGACCAGGAACACAACTCGAACCTCGTCGTATGGCAGCGACTGGCCGCCGAGCGCGGCATTCAACTCGCCCATCTCCGGTTGCCTTCCGACGGGACCTTCGATGCGGAGTCGCTGGACCGGGAGCTCGACCGGGGCGTCCGCCTCGTGAGCTTCTTTCACACGTCAAACCTCGATGGGCGATCCCTTCCGGTGCGGGAAATCGTGGAACGGGCCCATCGGAAGAAGGCCGAGGTGCTGATCGACGGCTGCCAGGCGGCCCCGCATCAGCGCGTGAACCTGGCCGAGCTAGGCGTCGATTTCTACACACTGTCGCTTCACAAGATGCTCGGACCGAGCGGCACCGGTCTCCTGGCAGGAGCCCCGGAACGCCTGGCTCGACTCTCCCCGCTCATCGTGGGAGGAGAGACGGTGGAATGGACCACGCTGACCGAGCATCAGCTACGACCGCCGCCGCACCGGTTTGAGGCCGGCCTCCAGAATTACGCGGGAGTGCTCGGCGCGGCGGCAGGGCTCGGGTACCTGGAACACGTCGGGCTGGAGGCGGTGGATGCCCATGACCGGTCGGTCAACGCGCGAGCCACCCGGGCCCTAGCGGACGAACCCCGGGTCCACCTGCTCGGTCCCGAGGATCCCGCCCGACGGCCCAGCATTTACTCGTTCACGCTCGACGGCGTCGACCCGAACGACGCGGCGCTCTTCCTGGACGAGGGGTATCGCGTGATGGTCCGGTCGGGGATGCACTGCGTGCACTCGTGGTACCGTGAGCGGAGCCTCCCGGGGAGCATCCGGGCGTCGTTCTACTTCTACACCTCCCCGAAGGACATCGACGCGTTCGTCACCGGGGTGCGAGAGTTGGTCGAACGGATCCCGGCTTCGTCAACCCACGCGAAATCTCTTCCCGCGGTCTCGCGACGGAAAACCGCCCCGCGCAGCCCGAAGCGCCCGGGGTAGACCGCTACCGGTACATCGGCGCGGACTGCGGCGTCGCCGGTCGCTCGGGTCGGGGGTGTTCCTGGGCCGAGCGCTGGATCGTGAGGAGCTGCTGCTCGATCCGCTCCGCTTCGTGGATCAGCGGCTCGGGGTCGAGGGCCGACCGGAGGAGAATGTGGTTTATCGTCTCGATGATCTTGGCGGCTGCGCGGGCGTCCGGGTACTCGGGGTTGGCCTCGGCCAGGAACGTCAGGACATCGAACCCCCGACGTCGACCCTCGTTGAGCAACACCCCGGCGATCCCGGTGATCACGCCCTCCATGAAGGGGGTCACGTTCGGTTCGATGTACAGCTCCTGCGCTCGTCGCGTGCTCGCGATCCCGTAGACTCGTACTTCCGGTACCTTGGTGGGTCGCCGGTGCTCCTTGGTCCCCGGCGCGGGCTCCACGACCAGCCCTTCGGGCGAGACGAGTAGACCGCATCGCTGTTCCTGGACCCAGTTCAAGATGGCGGTGGCGAGGGGATGGATCACGTTCGGCGGCGGCTGAAACTCGGAGATGAACGCCACGATCCGGTCCGCGCCCCGACCGTTCCGTCCCTGCGGCGGGGTGCCCGAGTAGATGCGGACCGGGTGCTGCGGCTTGCCGTCCCTCACGAGAGACACCGTCGGGAACGACGGAGACTCGACGATCCCAATCTGCTCCATCTCGAGCGTGTCGATGAGATAATTGGCGACGATCGAGCTCACCAAGCCGACCGACGGAAATCCGTCGAGGACGATGGCGCCCTCCACGTCGACCCGTTTGATCTCGTAGATGCGGACCTCGTCGGATAACATGGGCGAGAGCTCAGAGCGATTTTTCCACGATCTGGCCTAGTTCTCGGCTGAAGAGCTCGACCACCTCGGCGGTGAGCTTGCTCCGTAGCTCCTCCGGCACCGCGGCCAGTCCCAGACGGGCCGTAAGGGCCCCCACCCGGAGCAAGGCGGCGTATTCCATGGCTCGAGCTTCGAGCAGCCCGCGGACGCCCTCACGGAGGTCGTGCGCCAGCTTGGGGTCGTCCTTGAGGGTCTTCTCCAGGTGGTGCCGAATCTCGTCCTTGACGACGTCCCGGATCGCTTCCCGGACTATCTCTTCCGGATTGAGCAGGTCTCGGCTACCCTTGAGCAGGGTCGCGAGTGGCTCGCCGGGCGAGCTATCGTCGGCCATCGGTGGGCGCGGACGGGCCACGTCCCCATTAACTCTTCCATTTCGGCAGCGAACGGGCACCCCTGCGGCGAAGTGCTTATTGTCCGGCCGTACTCCGCCGCCTCGGTGGGCTGGTAGATCAGCGGAAGATCGCTACCTTGGCAAGGTAGAGGTCGCGAGTTCAAAGGGGCCGGAGGCGTCTCCTCCGGCACCGGGAAATCTCGCCCAGTCCACTTCCCATCCAGCCTGAGTTCTCGGCGAGGACTTCGATGGCTGTCGAACCCTTCGGACGACAACCAGGGCCAAGTCTTTATATGCCACAGAAAGTCGGCGGCGTGTGGCGGCCGAGCTGCGCGAAAAGATCGCGGGCGAGGTGGTCCTTTCTCCCCATCCCGGACGAACGCTCCGGAAATGGCGGGAGGGGTTCCAGGTCTCGCAGCGAGAACTATCGAAGGCTCTCGACACGGTGCCGTCTGTCATCTCCGACTACGAGGCCGAGCGACGCGCCAGCCCGGGCGCGACGTTCATCCGGCACTATGTGGACGCGCTTCTCGAGATCGACACCCGGAATGGGCGTCGAATCGCCCAACGCCTGGGGAGCCGGCCCCACACGGAGGGGATCCTCGGGATGCGGGAGTTCGCCGTGGCGATTCCCCTCAAATCGGTCGCCGAGCTCCTCGACGCCAAGGCCGTGAGCACGGTCGACCTCATGCGAGACATCCATGGCTACACGCTCTTGGATGCCCCGCGCGCCATCCTGTCGATGGACGCCTCCCGGTTCGTCGAGGTGTACGGTTGGACGACCCAGCGTGCGCTGATTTTTTCCAACGTAAAGTACGGCCGTTCTCCGATGGTGGCGGTCCGCGCGCATCCGCTGAAGCCCGCCGCCGTGATCTTCGCGAACCCGGGTCGAATCGACCCGCTCGCCGTCCGCCTGAGCGAGGTGGAGAACATTCCCCTTCTCGCGACATCGCTCGGTCCCACCGATGTCCTTCGTCGCTTGGAAGAGTTGTGAACCAAATATGCAGAACATGAACGCCGGCATCGTGAGCTATGGAGTGTACGTCCCGCGCTACCGGATTACCCCCGCGGAGATCGGTCAGGTCTGGGGAGTCGATGGAGCGGCGATGGGCCAAGGGCTGAACATCGAGCGCAAGAGCGTGCCCGCCCCGGACGAGGACACGATCACCATCAGCACGGAAGCGCTGCGCGTGGCGCTCCTCCGGGCGAAGATCGATCCTCAGGAGATCGGCGCGCTCTACGTGGGAAGCGAATCGCACCCGTACGCCGTGAAGCCCACCGCGACGATCGTGGCCCACGCCGTCGGCGCGACCCCGCATCTCACCGCCGCGGACTACGAGTTCGCCTGCAAGGCCGGCACCGCGGCCATTCAGACCTGTCTCGGTCTCGTTCGCTCGGAGATGATCCGGTACGGGGTGGCGATCGGTACCGATACGTCCCAAGGGGCGCCGGGAGACGCGCTCGAGTACTCCGCGAGCGCCGGCGGGGGTGCGCTCGTGATCGGACGAGAGAATGTGATCGCCACGGTGAACCACACCGTGTCCTACACCACCGACACGCCGGACTTTTGGCGGCGAGAGGGCCAGCGCTATCCGAGTCACGGGGGGCGATTTACCGGAGAGCCCGCCTACTTCCGTCACGTCAGCGAGTGCGCGAAATCGATGTTCCAGGCCGCCGGCACCACGACGAAGGACTACACCCACGTCGTGTTCCATCAGCCCAATGGCAAGTTCCCCCGCCGGATCGGGACCCAGCTCGGTTTCACGGACGATCAGATGAAGTACGGCATGGTGACCCCGCGCATCGGGAACACCTACTCGGCCGCGGCGCTCATCGGCCTCGCCAACGTCCTCGATCACGCGAAGCCCGGAGAACGGATCCTTGTGGTGGGGTACGGGTCCGGTGCCGGCTCGGACGCGTTCGACCTGACCGTCACCGACGCCCTCGCAGGCTACAACCGCTCCATCGGGCTACCGGTCCAGTTCTTCCTCGACGGGGGCGTCGAACTCTCCTACTCGGTGTACGCGAAGTTCCGCGGCAAGATCGACATGGGGGAGGCCTGACCGTGCGCGACGTGGCGATCCTGGGCATCGGAATGACCAAGTTCGGCGAGCTGTGGGACCACTCGTTCCGCGAGATCGGTATCGAGGCCGGCTTCCAAGCGCTCGTCGATGGAAAGCTGGGGTCGCACGACCTGGGCGGACTCTACCTGGGCAACATGGCGAGCGGGGCCTTCCTCGAACAGGAGCACATCGCTCCCCTGATCCTCGACTACGCCGGTCTGGCCGGCCATCATCTCCCCGCGATCCGGGTCGAAGCCGGTGGCGCCTCCGGCGCCATGGCGCTGCACGAGGGCTATCTGGCCGTCGCGTCCGGCGCCTACGACTTCGTCGTTGTGGGGGGCGCCGAGAAAATGACCGACGTCTCCGACACCGAGGCGGCGCGGATCGTCGACGCGACGGCGGATACCGAGTGGGAGCTCGTCTTCGGTGCCACCCTGCCGTCCCTCTGGGCCATGGTCGCTCGGAAACACATGCACGAGTACGGGACGCGACGAGAAGACCTGGCCGCGCTGCCGGTGCATGACCACCAGATGGCCTCGAAGAACCCGCTCGCGCATTTTCGGAACAAGGTGACCCTCGACCAGGTGGTCAATTCCGGCATGGTGGCGGACCCGCTCGGCCTGCTCGACTGCGCGCCGCTATCGGACGGGGCCGCCGCGGTGCTGCTGGGCCCACTCGAGGGGGCACGGAAATATACGGACACGCCGGTCAAGATCGCGGCGAGCCAGGTCGCCTGCGACACGATGGCGCTGCATCACCGACGCGACCTCACAACGATGGATTCGACGGTGTTCGCGGGGAAGCGCGCCTTCAGCCAAGCGCGCCGGAAGCCATCGGATGTCCAGGTCGCTGAGATCGACGATGCCTACTCGATCGGGGGACTGGTCGCGCTCGAGGACCTGGGCTTCGTGGCGAAGGGGGAGGGCGGCGTGGCGATGCGCGACGGACGCTTCTTCGGCAAGGGCCCCACGCAGATCAACACCTCCGGGGGCCTCAAGGCCCAAGGGCGGCCCTTCGGGGCGGTCGGAGTGGCCCAAGTCGTCGAGCTGGTGCGTCAATTGCGAGGCGAGGCGAAAGAGCGACAAGTCGCTGGCGCCCAGGTGGGGCTCGCGCACAACGTCGGCGGCACCGGCGCGACCAGTGTCGTGACCGTTCTCGAGCGGATGAACTGAAGGAGAGCACCATGACGATCGCACGTTTCTGGCGAGAGACTCCGCGACGATACAACCTCGGCGGTTCCCGGTGCAGCGTCTGCACGACCGTCTATTTCCCACCGCGTACGGTCTGCCCCACCTGCACCGCCCACCGTCAGTCGCTCGGGAAGATGGAACCGTTCCAGCTCTCCGGCGAAGGCGAGGTGGTCACTTTCTCGATCGTCCATGAGCCGGCCGAAGGGTTCGAGATGCAGGTCCCCTACGCCCTGGCGATCGTGAAGGCCGTGGAAGGCCCGCTCCTCACCGGCCAGGTCGTGAACGTGGTGCCGGAGGAGGTCAAGATCGGGCTCAAGGTCCACGCGACCTTCCGAAAGCTGCGTGAGGAAGGCGCGGCCGGGGTCATCCATTACGGATACAAGTTCGCGCCCAAAGAGGAGGCCGGGACCGGACCGCGAGCCGGTCGGGAGGCCGAACCGGCCCCGACGCCCGCCCTCTCCCCCGACCCGTCGCGGGCCCGCGCGTGACGGAAGCTCCTCACGAATCTGCATCCGCGGCTCCGTCCAGCGACCGGGGCCCACCGGACGAGGAGTACGCCGACGCGTACTCCGAGGGCTACGGGGAGGGACTCCGCGAAGCATTCCGGGAAGTACTTTCGCACGTGGGCCGGGGACACACCGTGGGAGAAATCCGCGTTCTCGTCGAGAGTCGCCTCGCCCGGCTCCGCGAGGACGTGTCGGCCAAGCGGCGGAACATTCTCGGTCCCCCCCGACGGCCGGCTTGGGGCGCCCTCCTCCGGCCCCCGGCCGCTTCGCGTCCCGAACCGGAATCGGTCCCGCCCCTCGTTCGAGGTCACAGCTACCTGTTCCGAGAGGATCGGCCCCGGCACGCGCTGACCTTCGTGAGTCGCGTCGGGGGAGACTACCGACGTTTACTCTGCGTCACCACGAGTCCGCCCGAATTCACGGGCGTCCCCCGAAGCCGGGTCGAGGTCCTGCGGTTGGCCCTTCCCAGTCCGGGCCTCAGCGTGTCGGAGGGTGAGCTCGACCCCGGGGGATTGGGGGGCCGGATCAAGGAGGCGACCGAGGAGAGCGGCGGGGCGCTCGTGTACCTGGACGCGCTGGAGGTGATGAGCACCGAGTATTCGCTCGACACGACGCTCAAGTTCGTGAATTTCGTTACAGCCCAAGTGGCGAAGACCGGGTCCGCCTTCGTGGCCTCCGTCGACCCGGGCACCCTCGAGGACCGGGACCTCCGCCGACTCCAACGGTCGTTTAATATCGTGAGCTGACGGGTTCGCGGGTAGGTTCAATGGAGGTCGCGTTCTTCACCGACAGCTATCTGCCGACGCGCGACGGCGTGGCGACGGTCACGAGCGCGCTCGCCCGGGAGCTGACGGAGCTCGGCCATCCGGTGACCGTGTTCGCCCCGAGCCCCGTCGGGGGACCGACCCCGGAGGAGACCTCCGCCGATGGAGTAACGATCGTTCGCAGCCGCTCCCTGCCGGTCCCCCTCTACGGACAGTACCGATGGGGAATCTTCCCGTTCTCGCAGCTACGGGGTCGGAACTTCCGACGGTTCGACCTCTTGCACCTCCACACGCCGGGCATCATGGGAAGCACGGCGTTTCTCGCCGCACGGCACCTACGGAAACCGCTCGTCGGGACGTTCCACACGAACGTCTGGGAGATGCGCGGGAGCTTTCCGCGGACCCTCCCCATCCGGTTCTTCTTCCGTGTGGCCTCCTGGTACGCGCTCGGTTCCTACTACCGATGCGACGTCACGACCGTTCCCAGTCAGCCGGCGAAGAACTGGGTGGTCGCGCACAGCCGGAAGCCGTTCCGGCGACCGGTGGAAGTGGTGCCGAACGGCATCGAGGTGGAACGCTTCCACCCCGGTATCTCGGTGCCCGACTGGCGGGAGCGCTGTGGTCTCCCGTCCGCTCCCCTCGTAACGTACTTCGGCCGGCTCACCATCGACAAGGGCATCCATCGTTTCCTGGATGCACTGGCGGACCTGAGCGGCCGAGAGGACTTCGCCGGTTTGGTCGCCGGCGCGGGTCCCGAAGAGACGCGGGTCCGGGAGCGGATCCGCTCCGACCCCCGGCTCTCGGGAAGGGTCCGGTACGTCGGTCCGATCGCCGAGGAGGAGAAGGCTTCCCTGCTCGCCCAGTCGGAACTGTTCGTTCTCCCATCGACCTCGGACACCTCCTCGATGGCGCTCCTGGAAGCGATGGCTTGCGGGTCGGCCTGTCTCGCCTTCGACGTGGGCGGCCCGGGGGAGCTCATCGAGGACGGCGTGACGGGGAGGCTCGTGCCGCCGGATGGCAGCGGGGCGCTGGCCGCGGCAATCGCCGGCCTGCTCGCGAGCGGCTCCGAGCGGGATCGGCTCGGCCGCGCGGCGATCGAGTACGTGCGTCGGGAGGCGTCGATCGAACGGACCGCCACTCGATTTATGGCTCTCTACGAAATGTTACTGGACGAACGGAGACCGAATGACGGGCGCGTCGCCGGATGAACTGCACGCCATCGCCAGTCGAGGAGCCCCGGAGCTTCACGACAAGTACTCCGGGCGGGCCCTCGACCGAGCGTTCGAGGAGTACCGGGCCCGGCGCCGCGAGAAGCTCACGCCCTACGTTCCCCGCGTCGACGGGACCGAGTATCCCTCCATCCTCCACGGCCTGCTATCCGAGACCCCCTTCGACCACCTGACGCTGGAGTTTCCCCAGGCGGTGGACACCGACCCGGCGTGGGAATTCTTGCGACCGATCCGGTCCCTTTCGATCGAAGAAGACGGAGCGGCGACGCTGGTCCCGCTGGGCCCGGACCCGACCCCTGTGCGGGCGATGGCCCGATTGCTCCTCCGCGACACGTACCTCCCCCGGTCGGCGCTCCAGGACCGGGAGGCGACCCGCGGCGTTCCCAGCAAGACGCCTCGAAGCGATCTCTTCACGCCGCCGGAGTGGGCGCAGTTCGTGCGACAGACGGGGATCGTCCCGTTCTCCACCGCCGTCCTCCTCTACCTTTCCGAGGAACGTCTTCGCTACGAGCTCGACCTCATCGACAACGGGCTGCTCCCGGATCTGCGGCACGGTCGCTTGAGGGGAGTCGCCTACGTTCGCCGTTCCTCTCGAGTGTCGCATGCGCTCGACCGGTACCTCGCGCGGGGCGACGTCTCGCTGCCCAACGCGCGGGCGCTCGAGATCGTCTTCGAAACCCGGGGCGTCACTGCCATCGACCTCGCGCCGGTCTTCGGCGGTGTACGAGAGCGCGCCACGTCGAGCTTGGAGACCCTCAGCGCCAAGGGATTGGTCCTGCTCGACCGCCCCACGGGGCAGTACCGTCCGCAACTCGAGGCGGTCGCTCCGTCCGCCGACCGGCTTCGCTCTCCTCCCAGCTCGGCCGGCGTTCCCGCGAACCCGTTGCTACGGACGAGCGTCGCGGAGCTGCTCGCCGCCGCCGACGCGCGCGCGACGTGCCCGCTCTGCGGAGATTCGATTCCGCCCGGCCCGAGGGGCCTGCTCTGCGAAAAGTGCACGGCGCTCGTGGGCGGCAGCGCGCCGACGTGACGGGCGAGCGGGCCTGTCGGGAGTTTCCGCCGAAAGGAAGATCACTTCCCGCCGGCCTTTGAACCCGAGTTCGCTGGCTTAGAAGGCCAGTGCTTTGTCCCAGCTAAGCTACAGGCCCGCGGCTCTCATCGTCGTGCCCGCTCTTTAAACCGATGATGGAATCCGCGTGAAGAAGAACCCGACCTCTGCGGAGGAGGAGCGCCGCACCGAGGGCGCAGAGGAACGCGACCGTTCCGTAGAGGGCGAGGAACGTCCACGGGAGCGGGGGGACCGCGCTGTATGCGGAGATCAGTATCGACGGTACCAGCATCACCGCGGTGATGGCAAGGAGCGTTCCCAGGAGCCAATACGCCCATCCGAACCGCATAGCCGAGGCTCGGGCTAGGACCTCGGGAGAATAAGGAGTCGAAGGGCCCGGGACTCTGCCCGAGAACTACGCCGGCTTGCCGGTGTCGGACCGGACGAGGGCGCGCGCGATGAGACGGGCGAGACGGAGCGGCTCCGGAACATTCCCTCGGACCGTCGTGCGCCGGACCATCACGGAAGCCTCCGCCCGTGTGCAGCCCACCGCGCTGACGCGCAGCGGATTGCCTTCGGGGGTCGCGAGGCGGAAGAGGGGATGAGCCCGGACGAGGCGCCACCGGGCCGGCGCGTCTCGGGGAAAGTACTTCCGCAGTGCCGCGTGAATGGCGGAAAAATCGGGCGCCCGCCGGGTGACCGTCACGATGGGCCTCTGGAGCTTCTCGTACAGCCGGTCGAGGTCGACCAAGTTGAACCCGCCCACCGCAATGCCATCGAGAAGTACCGCTCGCACCCCATCGAGGAATGGCGAACGGCCGAGCAGCGTGAGGATCCGATCCGTGGCGTCGGTGCCGTCGATCGCCACGGACGTGCGGAGAATCCCTTCCACATAGTTGGGCGCCGAGAAGACGACGCCGACCAGGGCGGCCCGTCGGGCCGACCGGAGGAAGGGGCCGTCGTCGAGCCCGATGACCCGGAGGTGAGGCTTGGCCAGGGCACGGGTGAACTGTTTAGTGCCCCGAACGGGTGAAGAAACAGGATGGCGACGCCGGTCGACCTTCGATGCCCGAAGTGCGGGGCGCGGTTGACGGCGTACACGCCGTATCCGCTCATCACCTCGTACACGCGCTGTCCGCAATGCGGTTCCGTCCTCCCGTTCGTTGGGCCCCGGGATCCGGCTCCCCTGTACAGCTGGGAAGTCTATCCGGGCCTATATCCCCCCACCCCAATCCCTCGGCCGCCGAGCCCTTGGCGTCGACCGGCCGTACTCGCGCTGCTGATCGGGGTGACCGTTCTCCTCGTGGGACTTGGGGGAGTCTTCGCGTGGGTGGGCGGGGACGCCCTCCGGCCGGGAACCCTGACTGTCGGAGGCACACTGTCTCCCGCTCCGCTGTCGGGGGCCTGGGTGAATGTCCAAGGGGAAAACGGGTTCGATGTCAACATGACCGTCCCGACCGGAGCGTTCTCCGTCGCGGGCGTCCCGTACGGCGGGGTGGAGGTGACCGCCAGCGCCCGCGGGTTTGGCATCCTTCAATTCGACCTCTTCTACTCGCCGGTGTACTCCAGCATTACCGGAAGCCCGGAAGCGATCCAACTGGACCTCACCGCGGGCAACAGCTCGGGCGTGACCGTGGTGGAAAGCGCGCCGTTTCCGGACCTGGAAACCTTCGTCGCGACGGTCTGGTCCGGCACGGGAATCCTGTGGATCTCCGCGCTCCTCACCGGGCTCGCCGTCACGGCCGTGCGGCGGGATCGTCTGCCCCTCGTGGTGGTCGGAGGCGTTTCCGCGGTCGCGGCGCCGTTCGTGCTGCCCATCCTCGGCATCGACGTGATCAGCCAGGCCACGACTCTCTCCGCGTTGGTCGCGGTACCGGTCGGACTCGTGATCCTGATCCTTACCATGCCCGACTTTGTCCGGGCCCAGGGACCGGTCGAGCCGATCTAGCGGTTCGAGCGGGCGACCGGCGCCGGGGCAATCCTACGCGGAGCCGCCGCGGGGTCGCGGCGCGGCCTTTCGGGAATTGGGAAGGGGCCGCCGGTTGCGGTAGCCTCCCTGGAGCGGGTGCCAAAATCCGACCTCTTCCTCGCCCCGTCGCCAGCACAGGAAAACGACCTCCCCCTCCAAGCGACCGTAGAAGTCCGCGAGACCGACCTCGAGGTCCTTGACCTCGATGCCGTCTTCGTGGAGGCGCAGGACCTCCTGTTCGAGTCGCCGGCTCAAGCTCTGCCACTCCTCGTCCAAGCGGTGGCGGAGGGCGAAGTCCGGATTGTCGTTGGATTCGAGCTCTTTTCCCCAGAAGGAGGCGAGCCGCTGAAGCTCTTCGTGGACAACGCCGAGGCGGGTGGCCCAAGCTTTCAGTTGCGGCAGCAACGCCCGAAGCTCGTTGAGGCGCGCGTTGGCTTCCTCCACGGTCCAGAGCCGCGGGGGCACAGTGGCCGCGTGGTCTACGCCGTCCCGCTCGGTCTCCACACGGGTTCGATGGAGTGCTCCGTATATACCAATTTGTCAGGGGCCTCGAACCGGCGCGCCGTCGCTATGCGGCGCGCTTCTAAACATCGCCAACCGTCACGCGGACCACGTTCCAACCCTTGTCTCGATACGCCTGGAGAACCTCGGAGGCGTGCGCGGCATCCCGTACCTCGAGTTCGACCTCCACGGTCACCTCCCCGGGTGACCGGCCGGAGGATTCCCGGTCGTGGAGGATCTGCCGGACATTTGCGGAGTGGCCGGCCGCGACACCGAGAAGCTCGGCCAGTTGCCCCGGCTTGTCCCGTAACGGCGCGCGGATTCGCAGTAGCCGTCCTTCGGTGGACAGACCCACCCGAAGGATCTGGTCGAGGAGGAGCATGTCGAGATTTCCACCGCTGATCACGAGGACGGTCGGGCCGTCTTGGAGGATCTCGGGGTGCGCGAGTGCGGCCGCCAACGGCGCCGCCCCGGCTCCCTCCGCCAGCAACTTCGCGTTCTCGAGCAGCAAGAACACGGACCTCGCGATGGAGCGGTCGTCCACACTGAACGCCTTGATGCCGAAATGCTGGAAGATCCGGAATGGCAGGTCTCCGATGTTCCGGGTCGCCAAACCATCGGCGAACGTTTTCGGGCCTCCCCCGACCACCACTCGGCCTTGTTCCATCGACGCCCGGAGAGTGTCGGCCCCCGCCGATTGAACCCCGACGATCTCCACCGCCGGGTCCATCTCCTTTGCGGCGACCGTGATGCCTGCCAAGAGCCCGCCCCCACCCACTCCCGCGATGATCCGCCGGGTCTTCGGCAGGTCCTCGAGAATCTCCAGTGCGACGGTCCCCTGGCCCGCGATCACCGCCGGATCATTGAAGGGGTGGACGTACACCAGACCCTCCGCTTTCGAAAGCCGGAGGGCCTCCTCGTCGGCCTCCTCGAAATCCCCACCATGGAACACTACTCGCGCCCCGAGCGCCCGCGTGGCGCTGACCTTGGCAGGGGACGCCCCGCGGGGCATCACGATGGTCGCGGAAATGCCCCGGTAGCGGGCGGCGTAAGCCACCCCTTGCGCGTGATTTCCGGACGACGCGGCGATCACGCCGTGCGCGGCTTCTTCCGAAGAGAGCGAGAGAATCTTGTTCGCGGCGCCGCGCAGCTTGAAGGCGCCGATGGGTTGCAGATTTTCGAGCTTCAGGTAAACGCCCGTCGCCGGAAGCCCAGGGATCGGAGGCGCTTCGATCAACGGGGTGCGACGAACTACCCCCAGGATCCGCTGCGCCGCCGCGCCAACATCCTCCAAGCGGACTTCCAGCGGGTCCGACACAACGGCGGCTCCCCCCGCAGGGCCTTAACCATTCGGGGGGCCGGGCCTGCCGGTCGCCGCGTCGCGGGGCCGGTTTTCTCTACGCGCGCGTCCGAGCACGAGCGCGTTCACAAGGAATTCTCAGAGGGAGAATCGCGTGCCGGAGAGATGCGCAATCGGCTTCTGGGTTGCGCTTAAATAGGGCACCCTTCTCCCCCGCCCCCACCGGAGGCGAAAGACGCTCCAAATCGATGGCCCGCCGACACCGACCTCGCCGAGGCTCGCTCGGCTACTCCCCCCGTTCTCGCTCGTCGCGTAGTGTACCTAGGGTCCGTACCTGGCCTCCCGGCCCCAAACAGCCGTCCCTGGAGGGGTTCGCCGGCTTCAAGGTCGGCATGACTCACGCGTTCATCGTGGATTACCGAAAGCGCTCCACCACGGCCGGGCAAGAAGTGTCGGTACCGGTCACCGTGATCGAAACCCCACCCATCCACGTGGTCGGCGCCCGACTCTATCGGGACGATCCGTACGGAAGCCGTGTCGTAGGGGAGGCATGGGCCGAGGAAACCCACGATGAGGTCGACCGGGTCATCCCGCGGCACCCGGCCACGGAGCCCTCGAAGCTCGAGGCTTTCCGGAGCGCCCCGGCCGACGACGTTCGTCTGATCGCCCACACCGAGCCGTGGTTGGTGACAGGCGTCGGATCCAAGACCCCCGACATCTTCGAGGTCCGGGTTTCGGGCGAAGCCGTCGAGGACCGTCGGTCGTTCGCACTCAGCCAGCTCGGCAAAGAAGTTACCATCGACCAGATCGCCAAAGAGGGCGAATTCTGGGACCTCATCGGCGTCACCAAGGGCAAGGGATTCCAAGGGCACATCCAACGGTGGGGGGTGCACCTCCAGCCGCACAAGAACTCGAAACACCGCCGGATGATCGGGACCCTGGGACCCCACAACCCGAGCTTCGTGACGTACCGTATTCCGCAGGCCGGTCAGATGGGCTACCACAAGCGAACGGTCTACAACATCCGGCTGCTGAAGATCGTGCACGACCCGAAGATTGACGTCATCACTCCCAAGGGCGGGTACCTCCACTACGGCTCGGTCCGCTCGAGCTGCGTCCTCGTCCACGGCACCGTACCGGGCCCCTCCAAGCGACTCCTTCGCTTCCGGGCGCCGATCCGAAGTCACATCGCGAGTGTCGAGAAGGTCGACATCCGCTTCCTGAGCACGGCGTCGAAGCAGGGCGTATGAGCGCGGCCAAGCCGACGGCCGGCTCCCCGACGCCGGCCGGACCGTCCGGTGCCGCCCATCGCGTCCGCGCGGTCACGCTCGAGGGTTCTCCGGGAGCCACGGTGACGCTCCCGTTGGCCTTCTCCGTTCCAGTTCGTCCCGACCTGATCCGGCGAGCCGTGCTGGCCGCCCAATCCCATCGGGTCCAACCTCACGGTACCGCCCCGATGGCTGGACTCCGCCACTCCGTCGAGTGGTCGGGGAAAGGCAAGGGCGTTGCCCGGACGCCCCGGTTGATGGACTCGATGCGAGGCGCCCAAGCGCCGAACACCGTCGGGGGACGCCCTGCGCATCCGCCGCGGGTCGAGAGTCTCGTGGGGAAGAAGATCAACGTCAAGGAACGGAAAGGTGCCTTCGCCGCCGCCCTCGCCGCTACCCGCGACCTCAAGATCGTCCGGGCTCGCGGTCATCGGGTGGACGAGGCCACCCACCTCCCCGTCGTGGTCGAGGACCCCATCGAAACGGTCGATTCCTCGAAAACAGCGAGCGAGTTCCTGGAACGCCTCGGACTGCTGGAGGACGTCGTCCGGGCGCGCGAGGGAACGCACATCCGCGCCGGTCGTGGGAAGCGCCGGGGCCGTCTCCGGCGCGAACCGACAAGCTTGCTCGTGGTGACGAGCGCCCCGGGGAAGGCGCTCGGATTCCGCAACCTCGCCGGCGTCGACGTCGTTCCGATCGGTCGGCTCGGGACCGAGGACCTGGCGCCCGGGGGAGACCCCGGGCGTCTCACGATCTTCTCCCACGCCGCGATGACCGCGCTCACGGTGCGGCTCGAGGGAGGCGTCGAATGACAGAGCTTCGTCATCGCGTGATCCTCCACCCGTACGTCACGGAAAAGGCGATGGACGAGATGGAGCGAATGAACAAGCTCGAGTTCGCCGTCGACCGCCGCGCCAGCCGAGCCCAGGTGAAGCACGCGGTCGAAGACCTCTACCAGTGCAAGGTGGAGAAGATCACGATCAAGATCGTTCGCACGGGGAAGATCGCGACGGTGCGCTTCAAGCCGGAGTTCTCCGCGGAAGATATCGGCGCCCGCGCCGGGGTGTTCTGATGGGAAAGCGCATCAAGTCCCGTCGGCGGGGCGCCGGCACCGGCCCGTATGTCTCTCCGAGCCACCGGCACCACGGGGCGGTCTATCATCCGCCGCCCAGCGTGTCGGGCGAGGGAAAGGTACAGTCGCTCGACCAGGCGCCGGGCCGTTCGGCCGCTGTCGTGGTGGTACGGGGCCCCGCGGGAGAGAAAATCCAGATGCTCGCCTCCGCGGGGATCTCCACCGGCGATACCGTTTCGCTGAACGCGGGACCCGTGGTCCGCGGCAGCCTGCTTCCTCTCCAGAGCATCCCCGACGGGGTCCTTGTCTCGAACCTCGAAGTCAAGCCGTTCGATGGGGGCCGCCTGGTCCGCGCCGCAGGGACGAGCGCGCTGGTGGTGGCCCACACCGGGGGCGAGGTGACCGTCCAGCTCCCGTCCGGGAAATTCAAGCAGTTCCTCGAGACCTGCCGCGCCCAGGTCGGCACCGTGGGGGGCGGAGGCCGACTCGAGCGACCGTTCATCAAGGCCGGCAAGAAGGTCAACGCCTTCCGATCGATCGCTCGCCCGCCATTCCGTGTTCGGGGGGTGGCGATGAATCCCGTCAACCACCCGCACGGCGGAGGCGCGCACCAGCACGTGGGCCGACCGAGCACCGTGGGGTCGGGGGCCTGGCCGGGTCAGAAAGTGGGCCGGTTCTCTCCGCGCCGGAAGCATGCCCGCCGCCGAGCCGGAGGTAGCTGAACATGCCGAAGGCGCGCCGGGCGAAGAAGGGCGAGGTTCGGCGCAAACGGGAGTTCACCCTGCGTGGCAAGACGCTTCCGGAGCTCCAGCAGCTCAGCCTGGAGGAGCTCTCCAAGCTCTTGCCGGCCCGGCAACGCCGGTCGATCCGCCGCGGGTTCAACGAGGACCAGCGGCGCTTTCTCGAGAAACTGGCCGAGGCGTCCGGTGGGAAGCCCGTACGGACCCACTGTCGGGACGTCCTGGTGCTCCCCCAGCACGTGGGCCGCCGCGTCGCCGTCCACAACGGGAAGGAGTTCAAGGAGATCGAGGTCCGGCCGGAGATGATCGGTCACTACTACGGCGAGTTCTCGCTCACCCGCCGGTTCGAAAAGCACTCGGGACCCGGCGTCGGCGCCACGCGGTCCTCGAAGTTCATGCCGCTCAAGTGAGGAGGGGGGATGACGAACCGGGGATACACGTACACCGCCGAGACCGGCGTGTCGGTCGCCCGGGCCCGGGGGCAGGAGCTCCCCATGTCGCCGAAGAAGACCTACG
The DNA here is from genome assembly GCA_030037875.1 of Thermoplasmata archaeon. Taxonomy (GTDB): domain Archaea; phylum Thermoplasmatota; class Thermoplasmata; order Lutacidiplasmatales; family UBA184; genus JAKIWV01. The sequence continues at coordinate 11,692 of JASHPV010000007.1, read as the reverse complement.
AGGTTCTGAACGCGATCCGGGGCCTCGACCTCGAGAAGGCTCGCAAGGTGCTCGAGGACGCGATCGCGCTCAAGCGCGCGATCCCGTTCCGTCGGTACAATCAGGAGACGGCCCACAAACGCGGGGTGGGCCCGGGCCGGTACCCCAAGAAGGTCTGCGAGGCGCTGATGGGAATCCTCGCGAATGCCGAGGCGAACGCCGAGTTCCAGGGGCTGGACACGGACCGCCTCTTCGTCAAGGTCGCCGCCTCTTCTCGCGGTCGCATCCAGAAGGCGAGCATGCCGCGCGCCCAGGGGCGCGCCACGGCATGGAACGAACAGACCACCCACGTCGAGATCGTGCTCGGCGAGCGGAAGGAGGCGTCGTAATGTCGAGCGAGCGGAAGGTCGTCGAAGAGGCCACCCGCCGCGTCCTGCTGAAGGACTTTCTCATCCAGCAGAGCGCCCGCGCGGGCTTCGGGGGCCTCGACATCCAGCGCACGCCGATGGGCACCCGCGTCACGCTCATCACCGAGCGGCCCGGCATCATCATCGGCCGGCGCGGCGAGCTCATCAAGCAGCTGACCCAGGACATCCAGAACCGGTTCAAGCTCGACAATCCGCAGATCGAGGTGCAGGAGGAACGGCAGCCGGCGCTCAACGCCCAGCTGATGGCGGAAAAACTGGCCGGCACGCTCGAACGGGGCTGGCACTTCCGGCGCGCCGGCCACTCGACCGTGCGCCGGATCATGGAGGCCGGGGCCCGGGGCTGCCAGGTCATCCTATCGGGAAAACTCACCGGGGAGCGTCACCGGACGGAGCGGTTCAAGGCGGGGACCATCAAGTACTGCGGGGAAGCCGCCATCCTGCTCATCGGCAAAGGATTCGCCCAGGCGCGCCTCAAACCCGGCGTCATCGGGGTGAAGGTCTGGATCATGGGGCCCAACGCCCGGCTGCCGGACGAGATCCACGTGAAGGGCGTCGAGGAGCGGCCCCGCACGACGCCCGTGGAACTGCCATCGGCCGAGGTGCCCCCGTTGCCGGACATGCCGCCGGTGGAGGGAGCGCCGTGACGCTGCTTCGGATGAAGGACCTGCGCGCCCTCTCGGACGAGGACCTCCAGAAGAAGATCAGCGATATCGAGAACGACCTCCTCCGGGAGCGGGGGACCGCCGCCATGGGCGGCGCTCCGCCGAGCCCGGGTCGCCTCCGGGCGCTCCGCACCAACGTCGCCCGCGCGCTCACCGTGCTGTCCGAACGAGCCAATGCCGCACGGTCGCGGTAAGGGGGAGGAAGAGGAGGATCGATGTCGCTCGACGCCGGCACGGCCCGGGTCCCGGCCGCCCCCGCGCTCCTGGGGGAGATCATCGGACTCCCGGTCCACATCACGCACGCCCCGGGGATCCGGCCGCTGCCGCTGGACGGTGTCATCGCGGACGAGACGCTTCACACGCTGTTGATCCGTCGTCCCGGGGCGAGCCGACTGCGTCGCGTTCCGAAGAACGGACTGCGTGCGGTCCTCGTCAAGGACGGCGACGAGGTACCGGTCCTCGGCGAGGCGCTCCGCGTCCGCCCCGAAGACCGGACCAAGCTTCTCGCCCTGGGCGGTCGCCGGAGGTTTCGATGAGCCCCCCGCCGAAGACGAGCGCCCGCCGGGCCCGTGACATCGGGCTCGACGTTCGGTCGCCGAAGGAGCGGTGCGACGACCGTCACTGCCCGTTCCACGGCCACCTGTCGGTCCGCGGCCAGATCTTCGAGGCGACCGTCGTTTCGACCGCCATGCAACGCACCGCGGTCGTCGAGCGCACGATACTGCGGCGCATGCCGAAGTACGAACGGTACGCGAAGCGGCGCCGGCGGTACCTCGTGCACGATCCTCCGTGCCTCAAGGTGCGGGTGGGTCGGCTGGTCCGGGTGGCGGAGACCCGTCCGCTCTCCAAGACCGTGACCTTCTGCATCGTCGAGGACCTGGGCGACGCCGCGCGTCGGACGAGCGGCGAGGACGTCGTGCCGGTCCCGGCCCCGTCGCCGAAGGAGGAGGCCCAATGAAGGGCCTTGCCGGGAGCCGCGGCCGCGGACTTCCCAAGGGAGCTCGTCTCGACTGCGTGGACAACACGGGCGCGAAGGTGGTGGAAATCATCGCCGTTCGCAACTGGCATGGAACCCATCGCCGGTATCCCCGGGCCGCCGTCGCCGACCTCGTCATCGCGTCGGTGAAGAAGGGCACCCCGGAGATGCGCCGCCAGGTCGTGCACGCCGTCATCGTCCGGTCGCGCGTTCCGATCCACCGCGCCGATGGCACCCGCGTCCAGTTCGAGGACAACGCCGCTGTGATCACTACCGAGACGGGCGAGATCAAGGGGTCGCAGATCAAGGGCCCCGTCGCCAAGGAGGCCGCCGAACGCTGGCCGCGCATCGCCGCGGCCTCGTCGATCATCGTTTGAGGGAGTCGAATCGATGGCGAATTCTCATTCCACCCAACCGCGCAAGCAGCGGCGAACGGCCTTCAACGCGTCGTCCTTCGACCGACACCGCCAGTTGACGGTCGCCCTGTCACGCGACCTCCGGAGTCGGTACAAGCGCCGCGCCCTGCCCCTCCGGAAGGGCGACACCGTTCGCATCATTTCGGGCAGCTTCAAGGGTCGCGAGGAACGCGTGTCGAAGGTCGATATGCGCTCTCTCCGCGTCACGCTCGACAACGTGACGATCAAGAAAGTGGACCAGAAGCTCAAGCCGCTCCCGATCCGGTCGAACCACTTGATCCTGACCCGGCTCAACCTCGCCGACCCGTGGCGCCGCAAGATCCTCCACGTCTCCGCCGCGGAGGTTCCGCCCGAGGAGGCGCCTTCCGCCGACGCCGAGGCCGCTGCGGCGCTGCCGGCTGCCGAAGCCGAGGAGACGACCCCGACGACGGACAAGGAGGCGGCGCCGGTCGACGAGGCCGACACGGATACCCCGGAGGCGGACGACACGGAGGCTCCGGTCCCGACTCCCAAGAAACGCAAGGCGAAGCCCGCCCCGAAGGAGGCCGAATGACGCGCCGGCTCAAGCGCGGAGCTGCCCCCCGGGACTGGACCGTTCCCCGGAAGGGTTCCAAGTGGATTCTGCGTCCCTCGCCCGGCCCTCACCCCCAGGATGCCTCCATTCCCCTCCTGCTCGTCTTGCGGGACGTGCTCCACATCGTCCGGAGCGCCCGCGAGGCCCGGATCCTAGTACGGAGCGGGGTCGCGTATGTCGACGGGAAGGTCGTGAAAGACCTGGCCCGTGGCATCGGCCTCATGGACACGCTGACGCTGGGTGCACCGCTCAACGCCCACTACCGGCTGTTCAAGGACCGCCGGGGCAAGCTCCGCCTGTACCCGATCCCGCCCGAGGAGGCGTCGGTCAAGATCGGCCGGATCCAGCGCAAGACCACGGTCCACGGAGGCAAGCTCCAGGTGACGCTCCATGACGGACGCAACCTCCGCATTCCCGAGGGAATGGACTGGAAGGTCGGCGACTCTCTCAAGATCCATCTGCCCGACCAGAAGGTCCTCGGTCGGCTGCCCTTTGCGGCCGGCCATCTCGCCTACGTCGCGGGCGGGACCCACGTCGGCGAGCTCGCCCGGATCGAGAAGGTCGAGGTCCTGAACTCCCCACAGCCGAACCGGGTCCATTTCAAGGAAGGATTCTCCACCGTCAAGCAGTACGTCTTCGTCGTCGGCGAAACGACGCCCCAGATCACCCTGCCGGAGGCGTTGAACCGATGAGCGCGCCGAGTACCCAGGTCCCTCCCCGCGCGGCGCCCGCGCCGGCCGGCAACCGGTGGCGCCAGCTCCGCCTGGTGAAGATCGTCGTGAACGTGGGGGTGGGAGAGTCCGGCGACCGCCGGGCGAAGGCGGAGAAGGTCCTGACGATGCTCACGAAGCAGAAGCCCGTGGCCACCCGGTCGCATGCGACGAACCGGGACTTCGGCATCCGGGTCGGGCAGGAGATCGGAACGAAGGTGACCCTGCGTCGCGAGGCCGCGACCGAGTTCCTCCGCCGGGCCCTCGAGGCCCGGGACAACCAGATCGACCCCGACTCGATCGACGCCGACGGGAACTTCTCGTTCGGGATCCGCGATTACACCGACTTTACGGGAATGAAGTACGACCCGGGCATCGGCATCTTCGGCCTGGACGTGTCCGCCGAGGTCGGCCGGGCCGGCTGGCGGGTCCGGGACCGGCGAACCAAGCCCTCCTCGTTGCCGCCGCACGTCCGCGTGACGCCGGAGGAGACCCGTCAGTTCCTCGTCGACCGGTTCGCGGTGACGTTCCTGGAGTGACCATGAAGCCCAAGAAGATGTTCGGACGGAAGGAAGGATGCCTGCGCTGCGACCGCAAGCGCGGGATCGTCCGACGGTACGGCCTCCACCTCTGCCGCCAGTGCTTCCGCGAGGTGGCGATGGACCTGGGGTTCCGGAAGTACCAGTGAGGGAGTGACCATGCAACAGGACCTACTCAACGACGCGCTCGTCGCGCTCCGGCACGCCGACCTCCAGGGCAAGCAGGCCGTGACGCTCGCCCCGGCCTCGAAGCTGGTTGGCGAAGTGCTCCGTATCCTCCAGGCCACTCAGTACATCGACGGCTTCACGTTCGTGCAGAATGGCCGCGGCGGAAGCTACGAGGTCAAGCTGGCCCGGCGGATCAATTCCTGCGGCGTCATCAAGCCCCGTCTCGCGGTCCGGGTGCGCGACCTCGAGAAGTTCGAGAGCCGGTACCTTCCGGCCCAGGACTTCGGCCGGCTCGTGCTCTCGACCAGCCACGGCGTGATCACCCAGGTGGAAGCCCGGGAGCAGAAGGTCGGCGGGAGGTTGCTCGCGTATGTCTTCTGAGCGCCCCAACGCGCCCCTTCCCGGTGAGGTCCGGGTCGACCTGCCGAAAGGCGTGACGGCCCGGCTCGACCGGGACCGACTCATCGTCCACGGTCCCCACGGGGAGGTCCAGCGGACGCTTCCCGTCGGCGCCCTCCGGGTCACCGTCGAAGGACCTACGGTCCGGATCGCGCTCCGGGTATCGTCCGAGCGGAAACGGGCCCGGTCGTTGGTCAACACGTGGGAACGGCACGTGGCCAACATGGTCCAGGGAGTGACCCATGGCTTCGAGGCGCGGATGAAGGTCGTGGCGGCCCACTTCCCCATGAAAGTGGCCGTCAAGGACCGCTCTGTCGTGATCGAGAATTTCCTGGGCGAAAAGTATCCCCGAACAGCCTCGATCCTGCCAGGGGTGGAGGCCAAGGTGGACGGCGAGTTCGTGGTTCTTTCGGGCCCCGACATCGAGCAAGTGGGCCAGAGCGCGGCGAACATCGAGCGCACGACGAAGATCCGGGACTACGACCCGCGCGTCTTCCAGGACGGCATTTACATCGTCGACAAGGCCCGGCCCCGGGCGGCGGAGGGCGCATGACGGACCCGAAGGACGCTGCGTCCGGCGACGCCGAAGAGCCGGTGGCCGCGCCGGCGACCCCTCCCGTGGAGAGCCCCCCGGCGGCCAAGAAGCCCCGCGCGACGCGCAGCCCGGCTCGGAAGGCCGCCGCCCCGGCCGCGAAGGAGGAACCGCCCAAGCCGAAGGCGAAGGCCCCGAAAGAAACCCCTCCTCCCCGACGCCCGAAGCTTTCGCCCGAGCTCGCCCGGTTGCTGAGCTACCGGCGCGGCCAGGACGCCCACCGTCCGCTGTTCGTTCGACAAGCCGCCCATCGGTACTGGCGGATCGGTCGCGGTGGCGCGTGGCGGAAGCCTCGCGGACTCCAGTCCAAGCAGCGTCGACATTACGGCTACCGGCCGACGGTCGTCAGCATCGGATTCCGTTCGCCCCGACTCGTGCGGGGACGCACGCCGACCGGTTTCCGGCCTATCCTCGTGGAGACCGTCCCCGAGATCGCCCGGATCGATCCAGCGCACGAGGCGGCGATCATCGCTCGGACGGTGGGCACCCAGAAGCGCCTTGTCCTCGAAGAGGCGGCCCGCAAGCGCGGGATCCACGTCCTGAACCCGATCACAAAGGACGCCCGGGAGACGTAGGACAATGCCGGACCTTTCCAATCAACGTCGGATGGCCGCCACGTTGCTGAAGTGCGGCCAGGGCCGGGTCTGGATCGACCCGTCGCGGCAGGAGGACCTCGCCGACGCGGTGACCCGGAAGGACATTCGCGGCGCGATCAAGGCCGGGGTCATCCAGCGGCTACCGATCGCGGCGACCTCCCGGGGACGGGCCCGGCGGCTCGCCGAGGAACGTCGGAAGGGCCGCCATCAGGGCCCCGGCTCGCGCCGCGGGTCCCCCGCCTCCCGCGTCTCCCAGAAGGAACGGTGGATGCGCCGCATTCGGGCCCAGCGCGGCCTGCTCGCCGAGCTGCGAGGCCAGAAGAAGATCCCGCCGAGCGTGTACCGCTCGTTCTACCAGAAGGCCAAGGGCGGAATGTTCCGGAGCCGGGCCCACCTGCTGCTCAACCTGCGCCTCGCCGGTCACGCCCTCGAGGAGAAGAAGGCATGAGCCGCGGTCCTCGCTATCGCGTTCCGTTCCGCCGCCGGCGGGAAGGCAAGACCGATTACCGGATCCGCCTTCGATTGTTGCGAGGCGGCGAGCCACGAGCCGTGGTCCGCGTCACCAACCGCCGGATCCTCGTCACCGTCACCGCTTACGACGAGCGAGGCGACCGCGTGCTCGCCTCCGCCGAGAGCCCGGAGCTGGAAGCGGTCGGGTTCCCGGGCTCGAACCTTCGAACGACTCCCGCCGCCTACCTTACCGGCTACCTCGCCGGGGTCCGCGCGAAGGCGGCGGGCGCAACGTCGGCGGTCCTGGATGTCGGCCTTCGCCACCCGACCCCGGGCGGTCGCCTGATGGGCGCGCTGAAGGGGCTGCTCGACGCGGGCCTCGACGTTCCACACGGCCAGAAAGGATTGCCGTCGGCCGACCGGTTGAACGGGCAGCACCTGCCCCAGCCGTTGCCGAAACCGGTGGAAGCCTACAAATCCGACCTCGGTCAGCCCCGGACCCCCTCCAAGGAGTCTCCGTGAGCGCTGCGAACGCCGCTTCATCCGCCGCCCCGCCTCCGGGTCCCGGTCCCGGCCCCGGTGGCCGGTTCGGCCCCAGCGGCCCCACGCCGGCGCCTCCCTGGGTTCCGAAGACCGAGCTGGGACGGAAGGTCCATTCCGGCGAGATCACGTCGATGTCGGCGGCGCTGCACAGCGGTCTACCGCTCCGCGAAGCGGGCATCGTCGATGCCCTCCTGCCGGGCCTCCACGACGAGGTCCTGGATGTCAACATGGTCCAGCGGATGACGGACTCCGGGCGCCGGTACAAGTTCGCCGTCACCGTGGTCGTCGGAAACGGCGACGGGTTCGTTGGTCTGGGTCGAGCCAAGGGAAAGGAGGTCGGGCCGACGATCCGGCGCGCGATCGACAAGGCCAAGCTCCACATGGTGGAGGTGCTCCGGGGCGACGGCAGCTGGGAATGCGGCTGCGGCCGGCCCCACTCGTTCCCGTTCACGATCCACGGTCGGTCCGGTTCGGTCGTCGCGACGTTCAAGCCCGCGCCCCAGGGCGTTGGCCTGGCGGTCGGAGACGTGGTGAAGCCCGTGTTGCGCTTCGCCGGGCTCACCGATGCCTGGGGCTTCGCGACCGGCCATACGAAGACGACGGTGAACTATGCGCAGGCGGCCTTCGAGGCTTTGCGCCAGCTGTCGATCCTCAAAGTGACGCCCGAGGACGCCGGCCGGCTCAAGATGGTCCGGGGTCCCGTTGGCACCTCGATCCTTCCCCCCAAGGAGGAGACCCCGCCCGACCGGCGCGGGGGCCGGGGCGGACGAGGCGGTCCAGGACGCGGCGGACCCGGTGGCCGGCGGCGGCCCGGACAGCGGTGAGCCTATGGCCTGGATCGTGGTCCGCGTTCGCGGAGGCATTCACTCCCGTCGGGAGATCCAGCAAACGCTCCGCGAGCTCCATCTGACCCGCGCCAATCACGCGACCGTGATCCCCGAGGAACCCTCGTTCCGCGGGATGCTGATGGCGACCCAAGGGTACGTGACCTGGGGCGAGGCCGAGGCGGAGACGGTGCAGGCCTTGCTCAAAGCCCGCGGACAGACCCGAACCGGCGCCAAGCTCTCGGCGGCTCGCCACGGCGAACCTCCGGTCTCCGAGCTCGCCGCCTCGGTGCTCGGGAGCGGGCTCGCCCGGGTGAAGACGCTCAAACCGCTCGTCCGGCTCGCCCCGCCCAAGGGCGGCTGGAAATCGACCAAGAAGCCGTTCTCCCTCGGCGGCGCCCTGGGCTACCGGGGACGGGCCATCAACGACCTGGTCCAGCGGATGATGTAGGAGCGCCGATGGTTTCTCGTACGCGAAAGTTCCGCGGCTCTCGGACCCACGGCCGAGGGATCAAGGCCGGCCGGGGGGCGGGCAAGCAGGGCGGCCGCGGCAACGCGGGCCTTCACAAGTACAAGTTCAAGTCGATGCTCATCTACGCGCCCGATCATTTCGGTCGCCACGGTTTCAAGCGCCCCCGCGAGATCATCGCGAAGCATCAATCGATCAACGTGGGCCAGCTGGACGGCATCGCCCCCTACCTGAGCGCCGCGCAGGCGCTCCGTCGGGACGGCGAGAAGTGGGTCGCCAACCTCTCCGCCCTGGGCATCGACCGGTTGCTGGGAGGGGGCGACACGGCCCACACCTGGAGCGTGTACGTGGCGCACGCGACCAAGCACGCCCGCGAAAAGGTCGAGGTGCTGAAGGAGCCACCTACGGCCCCGGCCCCGTGACCGCCGCTGCCGGCGTCCGGCCGGTCGTTAACCTATATAATCTGCCCGGCGGGTGGCAATCGCGTAGCGGGTAGTTGGAGATGGCGGACCCCGACATCCCCCGCGACTGGCGCTGGGCGATTCCGCTCTTCGTCGTCGAGGCGGTCATCCTCTTCCTCCTGTGGTACGGGGCCCATCCCACGACCGTCGCCTTTGTTATTGCGTTCATCGGGCTGACGCTCATCTTCCTGCTTCTGCTGCTCGGATTGTCCTACTCCGGCCCGAAATCGAAGCTGTACGGTCTCAAACCGGTGACCAGCCGGATGCCGGCCATCACCCAGCCGGTCGGCCACGTCCACTTCCGGACGAAGATGCTCTGGGTCATCGCCGTCCTGCTGATGTATTTCGTCCTCTCCAACATCTTCCTCTTCGGCGTGGACCAGGCGACCGTCATCGACCTGTTCGCGAGCTACCGGGCGATCCTCGCCGGACAACAGGGGACGCTGATGCACCTCGGCATCGGCCCGATCGTGACCGGGTCGATCATCATGCAGCTCTTCACCGGCGCGAAGATCATCGGACTCGACCTGACGAAGGACGATGACAAGGCGATCTACCAGGGGACCCAGAAGGTCATCGTCGTCGCGATGATCTTCGTCGAGGCGATCCCCCAGGTGTTCGGCTACCTGACGCCGTCCTCCTCGCTCGTCTCGGGGCTGGGCGCCTTCTCGGCCGGGAACGGGCCGCTGCTCGCCGAGCTGATCATCATCGCTCAGCTGGTCTTCGGCAGCTACCTGGTCTTCCTGATGGACGAGGTGGTGAGTAAATGGGGGATCGGCAGCGGGATCTCCCTGTTCATCGCGGCCGGCGTCTCCCAGCAGATCATCCAAGGCACCCTGAACTGGTTACCGGCGACTCCCTCGATGCCGATCTCGGAGTCGAATCCTCCCTCCGGGACGATCCCGAAGGCGATCTGGTTCTTCACCCACCTGAACGCCTCTCAGATGGCAGGCGGCGGCTGGGAGCAGGTGCTCCTCCACTCGCCGAATCCCATCGTGGCGCTCGTGGGAACCGGGGCTATCTTCTTCCTCGTCGCGTGGACCGAGTCGACCCGGATCGAGCTGCCGCTGTCCCACGCGGAGGCGCGGGGCGCCCGGGGCCGGTACCCGTTGCGGCTGATCTACGCCAGCAACATTCCCGTCATCCTGATGTCGGCGCTGCTCGCCAACGTCTCGATGTTCTCGATCCTACTGTGGGGCAACGCGACCCTCTCCCACTTCCCCCTGCTGGGCCATCAATGGTGGATCGGGTCGTATCCCGCGTCGCAGGCGGCGGCCTCCAGTTTAGGCGTCAGCACGACGACCCCGCTTACCGGAGGTGCCTACTATCTCTCGTCGGTCAACGGCCTCGAGAGCTGGCTCCTCCCGCTGCTCAATGGGCAAGAGTACGGCCAGCTGCTCGTGGGTCACATGTGGTGGCAGGACCTGCTCCACGTGGTGGTGTACTTCAGCGTCATGGTCACGGGCTCGATCCTGTTCGCCAAGTTCTGGATCCAGACCACGAACATGGGACCGGAGGCCGTGGCCCGGCAGATCGAGGCGAGCGGCATGCAGATCCCCGGCTTCCGGAGAGAGCCCCGGGTGCTTCGACGGGTCCTGGAGCGGTACATTCCCGTCATCACGGTGATCTCCGGCGCGGCCGTCGGCGGACTCGCCGCGGGCGCAGACCTGATAGGAACCCTGGGAAATGCCAGCGGCACCGGAGTGCTGCTGACCGTGGGGATCATCATCAATTTCTACGAGGCGATGGGCCGGGAGCAGCTCATGGAGATGAACCCGCTCCTCCGGCGATTCATCGGGGGCGAGTAGGACCGTGCCTGACCCCGGAATGGACGTCCCGCTAAGGTCCGAAGCGGACGAGATGCAGGACGAGGTCGAACAGGGCGAGGAATCCGAAGAACCATCGCCCGCCGAGGCCGCGGAGGAGGCGCCGGCCAAGCCGGCGCGGCCCCCGCCGCCGTCGTTCAAGCCGAGCACGATGATCCTGACCTTCCTCTTCCTGCTCGGGATCCTGATGATCTTCGACCAGAGCACCCGGAATCAGGTGGCCCTGCTGTTCGGGTACGCCCTTTCGCCGTTGATCGGCTTCGCCGGGCGTTACGTCCTGTTGACGATGTTCCTCGCCGCGGTGCTCGAAATGCTGCTCACCGCCGTCGCGTACAACTACACGACGGACTGGGTGAAGGCGGCCCGGGTGCAGAAGTGGTCCTCCGCGTTCCGGAAGGAACAGATGGCGGCGCTCCGATCCGGGAAGAAGGACAAGCTCGAGGCGCTCAAGGTGAAGCAGCAGGAGCTCACCAAGCTCACCAGCGAGATGTCGATCAACCAGCTCAAGGGGATGGCCGTCACCTGGTTCCTGGTCATCGCGATCTACACCTGGGTGGGGCTCTTCGTGGCGTGCGGCGCCGGGGGGTCCCCGGGGGTACCGTGGGCCTGTGCGACCAGCTTCAACCCGCTAGGGAACGTCGTGAACCTGGGAGGCAATTCGATCTCGTTGCTCCACAAGGAGTGGATCGTTCCGCTCTGGTTCCTGATCTTCTCGCTCTATACGATCCCGAGCTCGCTCATCCTGCGTCGGTACCTCAAGCATTACTCGCTGCGGAAGTACGGGAAGACCCTGGGGCCGCCGCCTTCGTCCGGTCCGACCGCCGCGACCTGAGGCGCCGGCGTGAGCCCGCCCCTGGTCGTCATCGGTGGGCCCCCGGGCAGCGGCAAGACCACCGCCGCCCGCACGACGGCGGATCGACTCGGTCTCGAGTTCCTCTCGGCCGGCGCCCGGTTCCGGGCCCTGGCGCAGGAACGCGACATGGACCTCGGACAGTTCTCGCGGTACGCCGCGAGCCATCCCGAGGTCGACCGGGAGCTCGACGATTTCATGCAGGGCTTCGCGAAGCCCGGCTGGCTCCT
>JASHPV010000056.1 GCA_030037875.1 Thermoplasmata archaeon | reverse complement strand
AGCGGCGCGGCCTCAAGCCGGAGCCCTACGACGCGGCCTACTACAGCGGGTAGTAGCTTGCCTACCTGCTACGACTTGTAGTAGCTTCACTCGAGGCCGGGGCTCTCCGCTCCGGCGATCGGCCCCCCCCGAACGGTGGACCATCACCGGCGGTCTAAAGACCCGGCGCGTCGATTGCACGGCGGGGAGAGGATCGTGACGGTGTCTGAGGCCCCCCGGTCTCCCGCCCCGGACTGGACCGACCCGTGGTACGGGGCCGTTCTGGACCGCTCCACTCCCCTCCGGTGGCGGCCGTGGCTGAGTCGCCTCTCCCACCTACGTCGCCTGCGCCAGGCGGGCTTTCGATTCCAGTTCGTTCCTCCCGCCTACGTGTGGGCCCGGCGCAGCGACGTGCAGGTGAAATGTCGGGCCCTCCAGGGCTTCGACTTCGGGCATCTCTTCGAGCTGTTCTGCCGGCACACCTACGGGACCCGTTTCGACGGGCAGGTCGTCGTCGACGTCGGGATCTCGAACGGCGATTCGAGCCTGTACTTCGCCGTCTCGGGCGCCCAGCGCGTAATCGGTCTCGAGCCGTTCCCGGACTCCTTCCGTCTCGCGGTGGAGAACGTGAAGGCCAACGCCCTGGAAGGAGTCGTGCATCCCATTCACGCCGCCCTCGCCGGCTCATCGGGACGGGCCTCCCTACGAGTATCGTCCCGACACCCCAACGCGAACGCGCTCCAGCCGACGGACACACGGTCGGAGGCGGGCCCGGACTTCGACGATACGGTGGAGATCCCCACTGTAACGTTGGACGATCTGGTGGCCCAGGAGTCTCTCGAGCGAATCGATTTCCTGAAGCTCGATTGCGAAGGCGCGGAGTACGAGATCCTGGCGGGTCTGACTCCGGCCGTGGCCGCCCGGATCGGCCGAATACGGCTCGAGTTCCACCGCGGACTACAGGACCTGCCCGCGGTCCTCCAAAGGCTCGGCTTTCGCATCGTGCACGTGTCCTCGTCGGGGCCGTACGGACTTCTGGAGGCGACGCGGTCCGCCCCGGTCTAAGCCCGAACGAGGCCCAGGCCGGCCGCGAAGATACTACGAGATGTAGTAGATTCGTCGCCTCGGAACGGCGTTCACCCTACGCGGGGGACGGCGTCCGGGACGAGCTCGTCGACGGGAGATGGTCGAGGGTCTGCTGGTCCTTGTGGCGAGGTCCTTCGAAGCTACGGGACTTGAGGGGCCACGACCCCTCGTGGACGAGGAGCCACCGCTTGCGCCAGAGGCCCAGGCCAAAGCCCGTGAGGGTGTGGTCGGCGCCCACGACCCGGTGACAAGGGACCACGATGGGTATGGGGTTCCGCCCCACCGCACCGCCGACGGCGCGCGCGGCGCCGGGGTATCCGATGCGACGGGCGATCTCGCCGTAGGTCACGGTCTCCCCGGGGGGAATCTTGAGAAGTTCGGCCCAGACCTTTCGGTCGAAGTCGGTACCGACCGTGGGCGCGATCTCGACCTCGAACTTCGTGCGGCGTCCTTGGAAGTATTCCTTGAGCTGCCGGGGCGGTGACCCCGGCGGGAACGGGGGCTTCTGGGCGCGGGCGCCCAAGGGGATCCCCAGTTGCTGAACCCCGGGCTCCGCGAGGTCGATGACCTGCACGGTCTGCCCGTCGTACACGACCTCGAACGTTCCCACGGGCGTCGGCACGGCGGCGACGAAGGATCCCTTGGGGGGCATGAGGGTGCGGAACGCGAGGAGGGTAAAGTCAGTTCTGTCCGGCGGAGTGGATTTTCGTCGCATCGCGATATTGTTAAGCCGTGTCCACCCTGCCCGCCTCTCGGGGAGCGGGCGATGTCGCTTCGTCAGTTTTTCGAGGAGATTCCGTCCACCCAGGCCGAGGCCGTGCGCCTCGCCAAGGCAGGTGCTCCCGTCGGCACATACGTGGTCGCGGGGCGCCAGAGCGCCGGGAAGGGTCGCGCCGAGCACGGCTGGTCCTCTCCTCCTGGGGGCCTGTACCTTTCCCTCATCGTCACGCTTCCCCCGGCGCAATCGGCCCTTGTCCCGCTGGCCCTGGGGGAGCGCTTGCGCCAGCATTTCGAGGAAGCGTACGGAGTACGGTCGGTGCTGAAGTGGCCCAACGACCTTTTGATCCCGACCGAGGCAGGCTCGCTGCGAAAGCTGGCCGGAGTCCTGGTCGATCGAGTCGACGACCAGACGGCCGTCGTGGGAGTCGGGGTGAACGTCTCCATGCGGCGGTCGGATCTTCCGCCCGAACTTCGGGAGCGGGTCGCGATCTTGCGCGAGCTCACGAGCTATCCGCCGGAGGTCGCTCAGGTCGAGTCCGAAACGGTCGAGGTGATCCAATCCACGCTGGAATTGCTCGAGAGCGACGCCGGACGTCGGGCCCTGGTGTCGGCGTGCCGGCGGTCGCTCTACGGGCGGGGTCGCGCCGCGCGAGTGGATGGAAAGCCGGTCGGGGTCATTCGGGACCTGGGCGACGCCGGGGAGCTGTGGGTCGAAGGCGCCCATGGCCGCCACGCGGTATGGGCCGGTGACCTGACGATCGAAGAGGAAGGTTGAGCATGGCGTTCGAACGATGGCGGTTGCTGAGGGAGAAGTCGCGGGAGGGCGGCGGCACCGACCGGGTCAAGAAGCACAAGGCCGACGGACGCCTCACCGCCCGGGAGCGTCTCGAGGCGTTCTTCGACGCGGGTAGTTTCGTCGAGCTCGACCCGTTCGTGGTGCACCGCAGCGAGCGGTTCGGGATGGCCGAGCGGCGGTTCCTGGGGGACGGCGTGGTGACGGGCTGGGGCGAGGTCGAGGGTCGGCCGGTCTGCGCCTTCGCCCAGGACGCCACCGTCTTCGGGGGTTCTCTGGGCGAGGCCCACGCCGAGAAAATCGTGAAAGTGATGGACCTGGCAGCGAAGGCCGGTGTCCCGCTCGTGGGGCTCAATGATTCGGGTGGGGCCCGGATCCAGGAGGGGGTCATCGGGCTCGGCGGCTACGGCGACGTGTTCTTCCGGAACGTTTCGTTCTCGGGAGTGATCCCGCAGATATCGGCGATCCTCGGGCCGTGCGCGGGAGGCGCGGTCTACTCCCCCGCGATGACCGATTTCATCCTCATGGTCCGGCACCAGTCGCAGATGTTCATCACCGGGCCGGATGTGATTCGCGCCGTGACCGGCGAGACGGTCTCCCTCGAGGCGCTCGGCGGCGCCGACACCCACGCGGGCGCCAGTGGGGTCTCGCACTTCACCGTCGACTCGGACCCCGAGGCGCTCCAGCTGATCCGGCATTTGCTGAGCTATCTTCCCCTCAACAACCTCGAGGACCCTCCGCCGGGTCCGGCCTCCGCGCCGACCGAAACGGCCACGCAAGAACTCGCCACGGTCGTTCCGGAGAGCGCCGATGCGGCGTACGACGTCCACGACGTGATCGAGCGCGTGCTCGACCCCGGCAGTCTGCTCGAGGTGCACGCCGCGTGGGGACAGAACATCGTCGTGGGTTTCGCGCGGCTCGACGGCCATCCAGTCGGCGTCGTGGCGAACCAACCGAAGGTCCTCGCCGGCACCCTGGACATCATCGCCTCGACGAAGGGAGCCCGGTTCGTCCGGTTTTGCGATGCGTTCAACCTCCCGCTCGTGACGTTCGTCGATGTCCCCGGGTTCCTGCCCGGCACGTCCCAGGAACTGGGCGGCATCATCCGCCACGGGGCGAAGCTGCTCTACGCGTTCGCCGAGGCGACCGTGCCCAAGATGACGGTCATCCTGCGGAAGGCCTACGGCGGTGCGTACGACGTCATGTGCTCGAAGCACATCGGCGGGGACCTGAACCTGGCCTGGCCGATCGCCGAGATCGCTGTCATGGGCGCCGAGGGTGCCGTCAACATCCTGTTCCACCGGGAGATCTCGGAGGCCCCGGAGTCCGAGCGGGCGGCCGTCCGTGACCGGCTGACGAAGGAGTACCAGTCGGAGTTCCTGAATCCGTACCTCGCCGCCGAGCGGGGCTACCTCGACGACGTCATCGACCCCACCGAGACGCGCGCCCGGCTGGTCGCCGGTCTCCGCCTCCTGCGATCGAAGCGAGAAGAGCGACCCCCGAAGAAGCACGGGAACATTCCGCTCTAGCGCGGAAGGGGAGACGACGCATGGTAGCGATCACCGAGACGGTCCTTCGGGACGGCCATCAGTCGCTCATCGCCACCCGAATGCGGACCAAGCACATGCTGCCGGCCGCCGAGCGGCTCGACGCGGTCGGGTACCGGTCGCTCGAGGCGTGGGGGGGCGCGACGTTCGACGTCTGTATGCGCTACCTCCACGAGGACCCATGGGAACGCCTGCGGCAACTCAAGCGCCGGATCCGGAAGACCCCGATCCAGATGCTCCTCCGGGGACAGAACCTCGTCGGCTACCGGCATTACCCCGACGATATCGTCGAGCGGTTCGTGCGACGGGCCGCGCACGAGGGAGTGGACATCTTCCGGGTCTTCGACGCCCTCAACGACCCCCGGAACATGGAAACCGCGCTCCGCGTCGTGCGCGCCGCGGGCGCCCGGGCCCAGGGAACGATCTGCTACACCCAATCGCCGGTCCATACGCTCGAGTCGTTCGTCCGGCTGGGTCGGACGCTCTCCGAGCTGGGAGCCGAGGAGCTCTGCCTCAAGGACATGGGCGGTTTCATGCCGCCCAGCGACGCCGCGTCGCTCGTCCGGGCCCTCGTGAAAGAGGTCGGGCTCCCAGTGGTCGTGCACACCCATTCCTCGAGCGGCATGTCCGCGATGGCCTGCATGGCGGCCGCCGACGCGGGCGCCACTGCGGTGGACTCGGCGCTCTCTCCGTTCGCCGGCGGCACGTCGCAGCCGCCGACGGAGAGCCTCGTCGGCGCGTTCCGCGGAGGTCCGCACGACCCCCGACTCGACCTGGGCGAGCTGGCCGAGCTCGCGGAGTACTTCCAGGGCGTCCTGGCGCATTACCGACCGATGCTCGACCTCCGGTCGCTGCAGACGGACCCGGGCATCCTTCTCCACCAAGTGCCGGGCGGCATGCTCTCGAACCTCCTCTCCCAGCTCAAGGACCAGGACCAGCTGGCCCGGCTCCCGGAGGTCCTGGCGGAGATCCCGCGCGTCCGGGCCGACCTCGGGTATCCTCCGCTCGTCACCCCCACGAGCCAGATCGTCGGAGCGCAGGCGGTGGTGAACGTGCTCGTCGGAGAGCGCTACCTGCAGGTGACCCGCGAGGTGAGCGACTACGTCCACGGGCTCTACGGCCATCCCCCGGGCCCGATCGACCCGACGTTGCAGGCCAAGGTGCTCGCGGGAACGCCGGCGATCACGGGCCGCCCGGCCGACCTCTTGGCCCCGGAGTACGAGCGGATGCTCGCCGAGGTGCGAGCGATTGTCCCGTCGGCCTCCGAGGAGGAGGCGCTCTCCTACGCCGTGTTCCCCACGGTCTACTCGGCCTATCGGCGCGCGGCGGACCAGGGACTCACCGCGGACGTGCTCGACGCCGCGGCGGCCGGACTGCTCGTGGCGCTCCGAAGCCCGTCCGCGTCGGCGGGCGCCGAGTCCCCGGTCGCGACCGGCCCGTCGGTCTGGGCGCGAGATGGTCGAGCGCGGCTGATGCGAGGCGGGAGGTGGGTCGCTGAAACTCGTGGTCGTGCTGGACGGTGAGCGTCGCGAGGTCGAGGTGGACCTCGACCGCCAGACGGTCCGCATCGGCGGGCGGGAGTGGCCGATTCAGGTCGACGCTTCGGGGACCGGGTCGGTCTCCTTCCAGATTCTGGGGGAGCGCGTGGAGGTGCGGGGACCGGATTCGGCGGCCGGCGCCCCGGCCGGGTCGGTCACGGTCAACGGGGAGGTACACTTGCTGGCGGTTGAGTCGAGCGTCGGCTCCGTTCCCCGAACCCCGGTGTCGAAGGGCTCGGCCGTCGCCCCGTCCCACCCCGTCTCTTCCGGGGACGCCGCGGCGGAGGGACCGGGCCGGGCCATTCTTCCCCCGATGCCGGGCAAGGTCCTCGAGGTCCGGGTCCGGAACGGGGAGAAGGTCGCGGCGGGGCAGGTACTCCTCGTCGTGGAAGCGATGAAGATGCGGAATGAGGTGACCTCGCCCGTCGCGGGCGAGGTCTCCGGGCTCCGGGTGTCCCCGGGGGCGAACGTCGCGGCCCGCGAAGTGCTACTCCGGGTCCTGGCGGCCTGACGCGGGCGGGTCCTCGCGGAGTTTCGCCGTTTCGAGACGGTCCGCTTCCTCGACCGGGTCGTAGTCCGGTTCGTACTCCTCCGATGCCATCGGGGGACCCGGGGTCATCGACGCGGCGGCGCCCAGAACGGGTAGCGCCTCGGTCGGGGTAGGCGGGGCCTCCACGGGAGGAGCCGGCTCGAGCTCGCCGAGGGGCCGGGCGAAGGCCACCACGTAGATGATCCCGATCCCAACGGCGAGGCCCACGACCACCGGGACGAGCGAAAGCTTGTGGAGCGATACGAGGGCGCCGACCCCGGCGATCGTGCTCGCGGCCAAGACCGCGAGTACCGCCACGAACGACCACGATGTAACGTACCGGATCATAGAGAACGGCGAAATGGCGAGGGGAAGATACCCCTTGGCCCGGAGCGGGCGGTCAGCCGATGCGGGTCGATTTCCCGCACGATGGGCAGATGAGGGTACCGGGCGCCACGTTCGTGCCGCAATGGGGACAGAAGCCGAGATCGGCCGCGTCCACGACGCCAGGGACCGGAGTTCCGGAGGAGGGAAGGGGAGCGGCAGCGACCGCCGGAGTGGGCGTCGGGGTCGGTCCTCCGCCGACGCGTCGGGACATGACCGGCAGGCGCAGGATCAAGAAGCTCGCGACGAACCACGCGAGCAGGAGATAGAACAGATACGTCGCGTAGCGGGGTATCACGAATTCGAGCGCGAAGAGCGCGAGGAAGATCCCGATGTTGATGATAGAGAAGAGCACGCGAAGCTGCATCGGAAATACGTCGGAGGAACGACGCGAGGCTACCTGAGGATTCCGCCCGCACTACGGAAGAACCGTCACGACGACCCGGATCGCGAGGATCTAGTCGCCGTTCCGGGGGCGGGCGTATCCGCCGCTCACATGGCTCTTATCGGGTGGGAACTCGACCGCGGGAAACAGATTGACGAGCACCTGGGTCAGGGCCTCTCGCTGGATCGGGTATTGGACGAGGCCGTCCGCCCCTTCGAGCCGGGCCGGACCTTCGAGCGCTCGTCCCGGGCCGCGGGTCACGAGGACGATTCGCGTGTCCGGCATCCGCCGCCGCGCGTCCCGGAGCAGGTCCTTCCACCGGGAGCCGTGGAACCCGACGGCTTCGATGAACACCACGTCCGCGCGGGTTCCGGCATCGTCGGGGAGGTCCCGCGGGTCAGAGGTCTGCTCGACGATCTGGGCCCCCTCGGAGCGCAGCAGCGCGTTGAGCATGGAGAGAACCTCCGGCTGGTCGCCGAGCACGATCGCGCGCACAGACGGCGCGACGGGTTTCTTGGGGCCGGGAGGACCGCGGGGACGCAGAGGCGTTCCCATTGCGCTTCGGGAATTCCCCCGCCTCCATGAACTTTCGTACCGCCCGAAGAAGACGGGGGCACCCTTTCTCCCGCCCCGGGCTAAATAGACCGACCCGCTGACCGCGCCCGTGTCTCCCGTGCCCGCACTCACTCAGCTCGACGAGTTTCGCTGGGAGATCGCTCCCACCGAGATGCCGGGGATGAAGGTGCCCGGGGTCCTGTTCGCAAACCCCGCGTTGCTCGAATCGCTTCGGGCCGACCCGTCGCTGCTCCAGCTCGCGAACGTGGCGACCCTTCCCGGCATCCAGAGCGCATCCCTCGCGATGCCGGACATCCATTTCGGGTACGGATTTCCGGTCGGCGGCGTCGCCGCGTTCGACCTCGACGAAGGCATCGTCTCTCCGGGCGGCATCGGCTACGACATCAACTGCGGCGTACGCCTGTTGCGCACCTCGCTTGCGGTGGACGAGATCCGAGCTCACCTGGGCCCTCTCGTGGAAGCACTGTACCGGTACGTACCTAGCGGAGTGGGCTCGAAGGGACCGGTCGCGCTCCAGGCCGCGGAGGTCGACGAGGTGCTCGCGGGCGGGGCCCGGTGGGCGGTGGAACACGGCTACGGGCGACCCGAGGACCTAGGCTTCCAAGAAGAAGAGGGCCGCTTGGCCGGCGCCCGGCCAGAGCTGGTGAGCGCGGCCGCTCGGCAACGGGGACTGAAGCAGCTCGGAACCCTGGGGTCGGGGAATCACTTTCTCGAGGTGCAGCGCGTGGACGAGGTCTTCTTCCCGGAGTTCGCCGATGCCCTCGGCCTCGCGAAGGGCACGGTCACGGTCATGCTCCATTGCGGGTCCCGGGGACTCGGGCACCAAGTGGCCACCGATTACATCGGGATCATGGACCGGTATCTCGCTCGCGCGGGAACCCAGCTGGTTGACCGACAGCTCTCCTGCGCGCCGGTCGGCTCCGAGGAGGGACAACATTACCTCGCCGCTATGGCCGCGGGGGCGAACTTCGCGTGGGCGAACCGGCAGGTGATCACCCATGGGATCCGTCGCGCCTTCCGTGAGGTATTCCAACGACCGGACGAGGAGCTCGACCTCGCGGTCGTCTACGATATCTCCCACAACATGGCCAAGGTCGAGGAACATGCGCTGCCCGACGGACGGCGGAGGGTTCTGGTCCACCGAAAGGGGGCCACGCGCGCCTTTCCCGCCGGGCGCGATGAAGTGCCGTCGGCGTACCGGCCCTTTGGACAGCCGGTGCTCATTCCGGGCGATATGGGGACCGCGAGCTATGTACTGGCCGGACTGCCGTCCTCGATGGACCGTTCCTTCGGCTCGTCGTGCCATGGAGCCGGCCGCCGTCTCTCTCGCCACGCCGCGGTCCGGCAGTTTCGATTCGAGGAGGTGACGCGGAAACTGCGCGAGCAGGGGATCCTCGTCCGCTCCGCGTCGCGCGAGGGCGTGACGGAAGAGGCCCCCGGCGCCTACAAGGACGTCGAAGAGGTCGTCCGCGTCGCAGAGGGCGCCGGACTTACCCGTCGCGTGGCGCGCCTCGTTCCGATCGGCGTCGTCAAGGGGTGACGGCCCTCATGGACCGTCGGCGCGAGCAGAACCTATATTGGCTCTGGACTCGAAGGAAAGGAACATCGTGCTCGCGGCGTGGGTCGGCTACGCAATTCTCGCCGCGCTGATCGCGCTCTACGCCCTCGTGGTCATCGTTCTCTATCGGAGCGGCCGGGTCGGTCCGGATCGCTCGCTCTCGCTGCTCGGACCCCTGCTGATGACGAAAACCCAGCGGGGGCTCGGTCTCTTGGACCGCCTGGGCCGGTTCAAGCGATTCTGGTCGGCGATGGGCGACCTTGGCCGGGTTCTCGCCGCCGCGGCGATGGCGCTGATCGTGGTCGTCTTGGCCATCGAGGCGGTCCTCGCCTTCGGCATCGGCGCGGCACGCGCCCCCACGCCGAGCGAGGCGCTGGGGCTTCCGGGGATCAATCCGTTCATCCCGCTCGGCTACGGGCTCGTGGCGATCGTGATCGGCATCGTGATCCACGAGCTGTTCCATGGCATCATGGCCCGCTCCCAGAACATCGGCGTCAAGAGCGTGGGGATCCTGTGGCTCGTCGTACCGGTCGGGGCTTTCGTCGAGCAGGACGACACCCAGATGCAGGCGGCCTCACCCCGGGCCCGCGACCGGGTCGGCGCCGCCGGTGTTCTGGCGAACTTCCTCATCGCGACCGTGACCTTTCTACTTCTGGCCCTTGTAGTGACCTCCTCGATCCAGCCCGTCGCGCCGGGCGTCGGACTCGTGGAGGTCGTTGGAGGGACGCCCGCCGCGGGGATTGGCCTCCACGCCGGCGATATCATCACGCGGCTCAACGGCACCGCAACAACCACGAACACGCTTCTCCTCAACATCCTAGACAACAGCCATCCGGGCCAATCGATGACGCTGACGTGGTGGAGTGCCTCGCAGGGCCGGTACCTGTCGGGCACGGTGACGCTCGCCACCTCGCCGTACGTGGCCGGCCGTGGTTTTCTCGGCGTCGAGCCGAGCTACGTGACCCCCGCCGGATTGCTGACCACGATGGCCACCCCGTGGGCTAGCTCCTCGGGCGCGCTCACCGGATTCCTGACCTGGATCGTTCTCCCGCCAGCGGGCGCATCGCCCGTAACCGGCCCGAGCTTGAGCTTCTATCGCGCGACCGGCCCCCTGGCCGGCCTGGGCGTGGACAACGTCTGGGTCCTCGCGAACCTCCTGTACTGGCTCACCTGGATGAACCTCCTGCTAGGGCTCTCCAACGCGTTGCCGTTGATCCCCCTCGACGGGAACCTCCTGTTCCGGGACTGGGTCTCGGGGATCGCCGCGCGGGTCCGCAAGGGGTGGACCGCGAGTCAGCTCGAGATCTTCTCCGGCAAGATGACCGTCGCGGCCTCGCTCCTCATCGTGTTCCTGCTCCTATGGCAATTCGTAGCGCCCCGGCTGTAACCGACCGGGACTTGTGGGCCCAGTACCCGTTCCTGCCCGGAGCGGAAGCGCTCCTCGCCGAATACTCGCCGTCGCTCGCCGAGCTGCTCACGGCGCCGGTGTATGCCCCCGCTCGCGAGCTGGGGCGGATCCGGGTGCGCGCCGCCGCGAACGACCCGACCGGGACCGCGGCGCTCGGCGAGCTTGACCGGGCCGACCCCGACGTGCGGTTCCTTTCGTTCATGTACGCACGCCTCCTGCTCTCCGTCGCGTCCACCTCGGCGCCCGCCCGGCGCTGGTCCGTCGCCGAGGCGCGTCGGGCCGCCGACCGGCTCGAGGCCGTGTCCGAGCGACAGCCGGCCGAGTTCACCGGCGTGGCTCGCCGGCTGGGATTTCCCGCCGAGCAAACCGCCGGAGGGTACCGATTCTCCCTCCCGGACTATCTCCGGCTTTCCGCGGGACTCCGCGAGCCCGAGTTCCGGCTCGTTCACCAACGTCTCGCCCACGGCGAGGTCGAGGTCTCTCCGGCCCGCGCGGCGCGTCTGTTGCAGGAGGGGATCCGGCTCCGTCTCTCCTCCAGCACGCCGGCCGAGCTCGGCGCTGACGTCCGGAACCGGCTCGAGGCGTCCGAGGTGGATTTCCTCCGCGACCTGGCGCAGCGCGTCCCGATGCCGACGCAACGCCGGGGCGTGATGGTCCTTCGGGCCGAGTTCTTCCCGCCGTGCATCCGCAAGATGCGCCGGATGCTGGAAAGGGGGGAGAACCTGTCCCACTCCGGCCGCTTTGCCCTGGCCGCCTTCCTCCATCGCGTCGGGGCGGATTTCGACACGATCGTCGACGCCTATCGAGGCGCTCCCGATTTCGACGAGGGAATCTCTCGGTACCAGATCGAGCACATCACACAGCGCGATGGGGGACGAGGGTACGAACCCCCAACGTGCGAGACGCTCCGGAGCCAAGGACTCTGCTTCCGGGACGGGGATCCGACGGCGGAGAACCCGGCGGACCGCGAGCCCGACCCGCGATGCTTCGACCCGAACCTCGTCCGGCCGACGCAGTACTACCGTCTCAAAGGGGGGGCGGCGGTGGAACGGTAGCCGGCGGGGGCGGCGGGACCGGCGGCGACGGCGGAAGGCGCCTCCAGACCTCCCGGGCCCGGGTGAACACCGTCCACTGCCCGGCGACCACGAAGTAGACGAACAGCAGGTCGAACACGGTCAGCGAAACCCCCGCGATCCGGAAGTGGGCTAGCGAGGTCCCGGGGACCAAGGGCGGAAGGACGAGCAGGAACTCGAGGAACGCGACGGCCGAGAGGAGCAACAACCGGTCGGCCCTCGAGAGGAGCCCTCGGTACAGGCGACCGACCCCGACGGCCTGTGCCTGGGTACCGATGTAGCTGGCGAGAAGGAGGCTCACGAGCGCCCCCAAGGCGAGCCACGGGACCGCAAAGCCCGAAGCGGCGAGGCCGAGGACCACGACCACGTCCCCGTATCGGTCGAGCACGTGGTCCAGGAAGTCGCCGCGCAGCGACGCCCGGTGGGTCCGCCGGGCTACCTCTCCGTCCAGGAGATCAAACGCGCCGCCGGCAAAGATCAAAACCGCGATGGCGAGGAACAGGTAGGGAACGTACCGGGTGAATAGAGCGAGCAGGCCTGCGGCGACGAGGAGGCCGAAACCGAGCCAGGTGAGCGAAGCCGGGGACCAGCCCAACCAGGGACGAACCCAACGGTCGAGGTACGGTGCGAGGCGGGCGCGGTAACTTTCCAGCACCATGCGTCGCGCTCAGCGTGGGTGGCGCAAAAGCTGCTCGGTGACCCAACGGTCGGCGAGCCAGTCCGTCCGACCGAACCGGGGGGGAGGACGGCGACGCACGATTTGTTCCACTTCCCGAGCCACAGAAGTCCGGGAGCGGCCCGACGTGTCGATCTCGCGGACCGGGATTCCGCCCTCGAGGGCCTCCACTAGGACGGTGTCGAGTACCTCCGACAGAACGTTCGAAACCACCTGGGAGGAGGGCCGGCGGGATCCGCGGAGCCGCCGTTCGAGTTCCCTCGGATGACAGCGAAGCACGATAGCATAGGAAACCGGCAGGAGGTGGGCGAGATGACCGACGATCAGGCCGGCGGGATGTCGCCGGCGGTAGCGGCCGAACGCCGAGCGAAGTTTCCGCAGATCAACCGTCAACGGTTGGCCAGTTTGTCGCGTGGCCGCACCGAGTTCGAGCGCGATCGCTCCGACCTCAACCACGGGCAACGAAATGCGGAGCCGCTGGGCGATGGTCGTCTTCCCCGTCCCCGGCGTCCCGGTAAGGGCGACCCAGCCGGTGCGAGCACGCGAACCTCGCGTTCTCTCGTGACCGAGCGGATGGGAGCGGCCTTTGCTTCGCCTCAAGTTTTCTATCCCCGAACGGGGGTACCATGCGTTCCTTAGGCGGGGTGGGACGCCCGTCGAGGCCTGTCCGGGACATGTTTAAGTATTGAAAGTAGTCACCGAGGTTATGCCCCGTCCATTTGCTGTTGGGAGCAACTTGCGGAACGCCGTACTTATAATCGGCACACTGACAATGCTTGTCGCAGCGTTCGCAGTAGCGTCCTCGGTGAGCCTAGGAGCCGGCTCATCGGCCCTTCACCCGGGCGGTGCGCCGGCGTTGCACTCCGCAGCCGCTCCCCCGTTGCCGCTAGGCCATTACAACGTCACGTTCTCGGAGTCGGGACTATCCGCCGTGGCCCTCACGTCTGGATGGGCCGTGACGTTCAACACGACGGCCACGACTGGACATACCGCGTACATCAGTTTCACCGTGGAGAACGGAACCTACAACGCAACGAATCACGACGGCTTCTCGATCACCACCATCCCCACCGGCTACGTCCCGACCCCCGGGTCCGGCGCCGTGACGGTGGATGGACTGAACGTAACCGTGCACATCTCGTTCGTGCAATGGCACACGATCACTTTCACCGAAGCGGGACTTCCCGCGGCCGCGCCCGGGCAAATCTGGGCGGTTTACATCGCCAACGACGTGGACAGCTCCCTCGCCAACAATTCACCTGCGGATATTGTGTTCACCCTGAACAACACCTGGAACGGCACGGCTTACTACGGGAACTACACCTACTCGGTCCTGCCCGTCCCCGGGTTTGATTTCGTCGTCACTCCGGGTGCCGGATGCGGCGCGAACGCGACGGGCGTCACATGGTGCAACGTCACCCAGGCCGACGCCGCCGTGCTCGTGACTTTCCACACGAGCCCCCAGTACGCGCTCGAGTTCAACGAGACCGGGCTGGCGGCCGGCACCAACTGGTCCGTCACGGTCAACGGGGCGACCATCATTGACGATACGTCGACGATCACCTTCGGTCTCACCAACGGGACGTACTCCTTCGTGATCGGCTTGGGAGGAACCCAGGTCGTCGTTCCGGGCGTACCGCCGGTCAACGAGTCGAACCCGACGACCGGAACGGTCGTCGTCGCGGGCGCCACGGTGCAGAACATCTCGTTCTTCCCGTACTCGCCGATCTCGATCGGCGCGTTCTTTACGACCTCCTTCACCACGAACGGATTCTCGTACTTCGCGCTCCCGTACAACATCACGTGGACCGTTCAGCTCACGAACGCCACGATGACCGCTCTGAACGCGGCCGGAAGTTACGCCCTTCAGCAGCAGCTGAACATATCGATCCTACAGCCGGTCAACTGTGGACCGGAGTCGTTCCAACACTCCTGTCTCACGGTTTGGACGACGATCGTGCCTTTCAGCTTCCATACGCATCTAACGGCCACGTCGGCAGACTTCTATTTCGAGCTGACCGCGGCGAACCTCACGGGTAGCGCTCCCACGTCGATCACCGGTCCGTGCCCCTTCGGGTCGTACGGATGCGGCAACCCCTACGTCGGGGAGGTTCTTCCTCAGAACCAATGGGAGATCTCGCTCTGGATCAACTGGGACAACAACACCGCCTACAACAACTCGAACACCGTGACCGCACACATCGGCTACATGGTCATCACGTCGCCGTACCCCCAGATTTCGACTCCGACGGGTAACATCACGGAGGGCGTCATCACCGTCGCGGGCAACTTCAGCGGCTATTTCGTGACGGGCGCTGTCCTTACGGTCTACAACTCGACTAACTACGCTGTCCTGACGGCGCCGGTCTACTCGCCGGGCGTCACTTCGCATGCGTACCAGGTAACGTGGCATGCTCAGGTGCCAGGCGCTTACACGATCATCCTAAACCTGTCCACGCCGTGGTTCCTACACTACACCGCCGAGGTTCAGGTGACCGTGTTGGCCGGGGTGCCGCTCACCTACTTCAATAGTACGGGACTCAACATCGCCGGCCTCGGCGCGGGCGGTTCCGGAGCGTTCCTGGTCATTCTCGGGGCGATCATCGGAATGATCGTCATGGCGTTGGTCGCCCGAGGACTCTGGGGCGGCACGAAGCCCCAGCCCGCGCAGCCCTGGAGCCCTGCGGCGCCGGCAGAGAAGGGAAGCACCGACACGACCACGGGTGGCACCGGTGGCGGAACATCGGGCGGTGGCACGATGGACAGCGGCATGGGCGGGACCTCGGGGTCCGGCGGTATGTCCGGTTCCACCGGCGGGACGGGCGGGTCGAATCCGCCGTCGTGACGCCGGGTCGCCTCCCGGCGACTGCCCGCGCGAACCTCTTTCGCCTTTCTTTTTTTTGGGTTTCTCGAATATGGGAAGCCCGTCCGAGACGAGCGGACGTTTGTCCGTGAGTTCCAAAACCCTCTACACGAAGCGCTGACGAGGGAACTCGTGGCGCCACGCGCGGACCTCCGCGCGAACGGAAGCCCGGTCTCTACCCGCGCGGACGAGCAGGTCCGCCAATCGTTCCATGTCAGAGGGGCGGAGCCCGAGCCGGGTAACCTCCGCCGTGCCAAGCCGGCCCACGAGGTCAGTGAGCAGGCCTTGTCGTTCCCACCGTCGGGCAACGGCGGCCGGTCCGGCTCCCCATCGACGGGCCAGCTCTTCACCGAGGAGGTGGAGTTGGTGGGAGCGGGTGAATCCTTGGTCGGCCGCGGCGAGCGGCACCTCGCGGGCGTTCAACGCCCGGCCCAGCGCCTGGGCGTTCTCGACCACCGTGCGGGCGTACTCGGGACCGAAGCGCTCGAGCTCGAGTAGCGTCTGCCCGAGAGCGGCGATCCGGTGCCAGTGAGCGTTGTCGAACACGCGCCAGACGAGGGCCGGGTCGAGCTGGGCGAAGAGGTCCTCGCGGTCCGTCACGAGCAGTCCTCCCTGCGGGCCCGGGAACGACTTGTGGGTGCTACCGTACATCACGTCGGCGCCC
>JASHPV010000055.1 GCA_030037875.1 Thermoplasmata archaeon | reverse complement strand
GCGCATGGCCCTTCCAGCGACCGATAAAGGCTCGGGCATTCTCGACCGGCACGCCTTTCTGCGTCGTCATTTCGGGGTCGAGAACGGCCCATCCGAGGAAGCCCCGGATCCCGAGGCGCTCGACGGCCCGGGCTACGGCGTCCTCCATGTAGTACAGGTCAAGGAACGACGTGGTGCCGCTGAGCAGCATCTCGGCGATTCCCTGCGCCGCTCCGGCTTCGACATCCGACTCGGTGCGCCGAGCATCCACCGCGAAGAGCCGCTCGAGGAATCCGCTCAGGTCTCGGTCGTCGGCGATCGCCCGAAGTGGGGTCATCGCGACGTGGGTGTGCGTGTTCACGAAACCCGGTAGGATCGCGTACGGCGACGCATCGATCTCCTCGTCAGCGTGATCCCGTCCGACGTCCCCCACCGACTCTATCCTACCGTCACGCACGCGGAGATCTGCACGGAGCACTCGACGTGCCGGGTCCTGGGTGACGAGAAGTCCCCCCCGGAAAACGGTCGACCGGGATTGCGCGGGGGGCGACACGCCCGGCGGGACCCGGCACCGAGTATAAACTCAACCGGTCAGGACCACGCGGAATCACGACCCGCGGAGGCTTGGAGGATCGACCTCCGACCACTGCGGCACTACATTTTTGAACGAACTTCCAGCAGGTGAGGACATGGTGGCGACCCGGGAGGAACCGCACCTCACGAAAGCCGCTCGGCGAAGGTTGGTCTACGCGCTGGCCGGCATCGTTGTCGTACTAACGGTCGGTTCGCTTGGGTTCCACTTCATCGCCGGACTCGACGCGGTGAACTCGGTGTACTTCGAAAGCATGCTCGCCACCGGGCAGGGGCCCCCGCTGACTCTCACTACGGATAACGCGAAGCTCTTCGCGTCCATCATGGCGTTCGTTTCGGTCGGTTCAGTCGTCAGCGCCCTTCTTTTCTCCGTGGGACCGGTCGTCCGGATCGTCTGGCACAACAGCATCGACTGGGTCGAGAAAGAAACCCGGGAGCTCGAGCGCAAGGTCGAGAAGCGGTAGTCCGCGAAGTCCTAGATATCCAGGTTCGTGACCTCGACGGCGTGGTCCTGGATGTACTGCCGCCGCGGCTCGACCTCTTCGCCCATCAGGATCGTGAACAGAAGGTCCGCCTTCGCCGCGTCCTCCACCGTTACCCGGAGGAGGTTTCGAGCGCCCGGACGCATCGTCGTCTCGGCGAGCTGCTCGGCCGTCATCTCGCCGAGTCCCTTGTACCGTGAGATCGTCACTCCTTTCATGCCGCCCAGCTCTTGGAGCTCCCGCTCGCGCTCCTCGTCCGAGTAGGCATACACCGCCTTTCCTCCCTTCTGGATCCGGTAGAGAGGCGCCTGGGCGATGAACACGTGGCCGTCCCGGATGAGCTCGGGAACTTTCCGGTAGAACAGGGTCAGCAGCAGGGTCCGGATATGGGAGCCGTCGACATCGGCATCGGTCATCAGGATGATTCGATGGTACCGAAGCTTGGTGATGTCGAAGTCGTCCCCGATTCCCGTGCCGATCGCGACCAGCAGGGTCCGTATCTCGTCGCTCTGGAGCATCCGGTCGAGCCGGGCCTTCTCGACGTTCAGGATCTTGCCCCGGAGCGGTAGGATCGCCTGAAATTCCCGGTCCCGTCCCTGCTTAGCCGTGCCGCCGGCGGACGGCCCCTCGACGATGAACAACTCGCAGATCGCGGGGTCGCGGGAATGGCAATCCGCCAGCTTCCCGGGGAGTCCCCCGCCGTCGAGCAGTCCCTTTCGCCGGGTCAGCTCACGGGCCTTCCGGGCCGCCTCCCGGGCCTCGGCAGCCTGGACCGCTTTGAGAATGAGCCCCTGGGCCACCGCCGGATGTTCTTCCAGGAAATCGGCCAGCTTTTCGTTGACCGCACTCTCGACCTGGCCCTTCACCTCGGAGTTTCCCAGCCGGGCCTTCGTTTGTCCCTCGAACTGGGGTTCGAGCACTTTGATGGAAAGAACGCACGTGAGCCCTTCGCGAACGTCCTCCCCCGTGAGCGACTCGCGGTCCCCCTTGATGATGCCCCGCTGACGGGCGTAGTCATTGAGCGTCCGGGTCAGTCCCGCCCGGAGGCCCATCACGTGGGTCCCCCCGTCCACGGTGTTGATGTTGTTCACGAAGGCCAACATCGTCTCGTTGTACCCGTCGTTGTACTGGAGCGCAATCTCGATGTCCGTCGAGTTCCGCTTCGCATGAAGGTAGATCGGGTCAGGGAACAAGACCGTGTGCGTCGCGTTGAGGTCGGTGACGTACTCCGAGATGCCTCCGGCGTGGTGGAGTGTCTCCGTCACCCCGTCTCGTTCGTCGGCGAAATGGATCGTCACCTCGGGATTGAGGAAGGAAAGCTCCTTGAGCCGTCGCTGGACCGTCTCGCGGTCGAAGGCGACAGTTTCGAAGATCGTTGCATCCGGCTTGAACCGAATCTCGGTCCCCGTCCCGTCGCCGTTGCCCAGGATTTGGAGCGGCGTGACCGGGGCCCCCTGCTCGTAGCGCTGCATGTGGAGCTGGCCGCCGCGCTTCACGCGGACCTCGAACCACTCCGACAGCGCGTTGACGACGTGGACCCCTACGCCGTGCAGGCCTCCCGAGACCTTGTACGTGTTCTTGTCGAACTTCGAGCCGGCATGGAGGATCGTCATCACGATTTCGAGAGCCGGTTTGTTGTAGCGCGGATGAATCTCGACGGGAATGCCTCGGCCGTTGTCGACGACGGTACAGCTGCCATCGGTCCCGAGCGTGACCCACATCTCGGTGCAATATCCGGCCAGGACCTCGTCGATCGAATTGTCGACGACCTCCCATACCAAATGGTGAAGCCCTCGGGCGTCGGTCGACCCAACGTACATGCCGGGACGTTTCCGGACCGCCGAGAGACCCTCTAGAACTTGGATCGAGCTGGCATCGTACGTGCCAGCGGAAATCTGCCCTTGTACCATCGAAAAACCGACCCCGGAATCGGCTGAAAAAATGAGTCGTTACAGCCATTATAAGGCTTCGGACAGAGTGGAATTTTGAGTCCGCTCTCGAGGCTCCCCGGCAAGCTTATCTGGCCCGGAAGTGGCGCGAAAAACTCTCGCCCGGAGGGCCGGAACGACGCGTTCGCTTCGCCGTAGCCTGACCCTTCTTGCGCCAGTTCGCCGGCGGTCTCCTCTCTCGAAACAACAGGCTCCGGCCGGGCGCGAAGAACCCAAATAACACGCGCCCGGTGCGGCCCCACCCATCGATGGCGAAAGACGGCGACACTCGAAGCGGCGACACCCCGGAGAAACCTCCGGCCGGAACGGCTCCTACGCCGGTAGCCGAGGAGCCCGCGGAACCGTCGGACTGGGAGGTCCGGTTTCGATACCTGCTCGCGGACTTCGACAATTTCCGGCGGAGGACGGAGCGGGACCGGGCCGGGGTCCGGTCGGAGGCCGAGGCCACCCTCCTGCGCCGGCTCATCCCCCTCGTCGAAGGATTTCAGAACGCGGAATCCGCGGGAAAGTCTCTGCCTTCCTCGGACCCCCTTCGCCGAGGGCTCGAGCTCCTGAGTCGCGAACTGAACGCTGTTCTTCGATCCGTGGGCTTCGCTCCGGTGGCCCAGGTGGGCGAGCCGTTCCGGCCCGAAGAGCACGAAGCGGTGGGCGAGACGCCCGATGCGAAGGACGTGCCCGATGGCGCGGTCGCCGAGATAGTCCAGCAGGGGTATCGATTTCAGGGGGGGTTGCTTCGACCCGCCAAGGTGCTGGTCGCTCGCGCGGCGAAGAAAGCTGAGTCTCCTTCGGTTTCCGTACCGGAGCCGGGGGAAGTGGATGCGTCCGACCCCGCGATCGAGGAAAGCTCCGAATGAGGCTGCACGAGGTGGAGTAAATGGAGAAGTCGTCGAAGATTTCCGGATTCTACCGACTGTCGATCGAGGCGCGTCGGAAGATCCTCCGCGAATGGGCGGACCTTACCGATGCCGAACTAGCCGCCTACGACTTTCCTCCGGGCATCGACCCCGGCATCTTCGACCGCATGATCGAGAATGTCGTGGGGAGTTACACCTACCCGCTGGGCATCGCGACCAATTTCCGGGTCAACCAGAAGGACTACCTGGTTCCGATGGCGATCGAGGAGCCCAGCGTCGTCGCGGCCGCGTCGAACGCGGCGAAAATCGCCCGCGCCGAGGGGGGATTCTCCGCTCAGACCACGCCGCCGATCATGATTGGCCAGGTCCAGGTCCTCGACGTGGCCGACCCGGCCGCGGGGCGGTTACGGATCCTGGCGGCGAAGGAGTCGCTGCTCGAGAAGGCGAACGCGCAGGATCCCATGCTCGTGAAGTTCGGCGGCGGCGCCCGAGACCTGGAGGTTCGCGTGATTCCATCGCCACGGGGTACGATGCTCGTCGCCCATCTGCTGGTGGACGCGCGCGATGCCGCCGGAATGAACGCCGTCAACACCATGTGCGAGGCACTTGCTCCCGACATCGGTCGCCTGGCGGGGGGGCGGAGCTTGCTCCGCATCATCTCGAACCTCGCAATCTACCGACTGGCTCGTGCCACCGCGACATTCCGGCCGGACCTCCTGGCCACGGACACGATGAAGGGAACGGAAGTGGTGGAAGCGATCCTCGACGCCTACACCCTTGCTGCGGTCGACCCGTTCCGGTGCGCCACCCATAACAAGGGCATCATGAACGGAATCTCGGCGGTCGTCGTGGCGACCGGAAACGACTTCCGGGCGATCGAGAGCGGCGCCCACACGTATGCCGCGCTCCAAGCGAAGGAGGGTGCGGTCGTGAAACCCCTCACGACGTACGAGAAGGACCGAGCCGGGAACCTCGTCGGTTCGATCGAGGTCCCCCTGGCTGTGGGACTAATCGGGGGCGCCACGGCGGTGCATCCCACGGCCAAGGCGAATGTCAAGTTGCTTGGCGTCAAGGGCGCCGCCGAACTGGCCCAAGTCCTGGCCTCGGTCGGCCTGGCCCAGAACTTCGCGGCCCTCTGGGCCCTCGCCACCGAAGGCATCCAACGCGGTCACATGGAACTCCACGCCCGGAACGTGGCCGCCACGGCTGGCGCGCGGCCCGAAGAGGTCGACCGGATCGTTGCCCGGCTCGTGGCCGAGCGGAAAATCCGGATCGACCGGGCCAAGGAGATCCTCGAGGAGCTCCGGGCCTCCGGTTCCCGATGAGCCGCGTCGGAGTCCTCGCCCTTCAGGGTGATGTGCCGGAGCACGAACGGGCGTTACAGGATGTTCTGCCGGAACACGAGGTGCGACTCGTGCGGTCCGTCGCCGACCTCGAAGCGGTGGATGCCCTGTTCCTTCCCGGCGGAGAAAGCACGACCATCGCCCGGCTGTTAGAATCGAGCGGCTTGTGGGCGGCCCTCGGGCGGCGACTCGCGGCGGGTCTTCCCGTCCTCGCGACCTGCGCCGGAATGATCCTTCTCTCGCGTCGGCTCGAACCGAGCCCAACGGGACGAGACCCTCCGACCCTCGGAGTGCTGGACGTACGGGTCCGGCGGAACGACTACGGCCGGCAAAGAGAGTCGTTCGAGGCCCCGGTGCGTATCGAAGGCCTCGCCGGGCCTCCATTTCCCGGGGTCTTCATCCGATCTCCTCGCATCCTCGGCGTGGGCGCGGGGGCCCACCCCCTCGCCTACAGAGGCTCC
Organism: Thermoplasmata archaeon; assembly: GCA_030037875.1. Classification (GTDB taxonomy): domain Archaea; phylum Thermoplasmatota; class Thermoplasmata; order Lutacidiplasmatales; family UBA184; genus JAKIWV01. The sequence goes on along the minus strand of JASHPV010000055.1, from coordinate 3,272 downwards.
GAGGTCGTCGGCGTGAGCAGCGGGCCCGTATGGGGACTCGCGTTTCACCCGGAACTGTCGGGCGATCCCCGGGTGCATCGGGCGTTCTTGCGGTCCGTCCTGAGTCAGAGCACCGACAGGCCCCAGAGTAGCAAGACCGCCACAATGGCGAGGACCACTCCGACCAAGATGGCCCACCGGTAAGAGATGGGTGGATTCCGGCGCCATGTGCCGAAGAATATGGGTATCGGGCCGACCAGAATCAGCCCCCCGGATCCCCCTTCACCCGTCGAGGCGGACGAACCCGGCGGCGCCGGAGCCGTCGCGGCGGCCTCGGCCGGGGGTTCCTGTACGAAGGCGAACGGAAGCAAGAGGAATCCGGCGGCGAGGAACACGACCGAGAGAACGAACGCCAGGCTCGTCCCCGACACCACCGGAACGATGAGGAGGAGGTAGAGTCGGGCCCCTCCCGTCGCCAGGGCCTCTCCCAGGAGCCCCCCGCCGATCGCGAGGCAGACCGGCCCGACCGCGCGCATCACGGACCGCATGCCGGTTCCCGAAGAATGACGCGCGCCCCGCTCAGTGGTAGGTGTCGAACCGGTACTCGGAGAGCGGCCTCTCTCCGATCGCCTGCAGGAATTCCGGAGGTGTCAGCATGGGTCGGGGATAGAGCGACGAATCGTCGAGCGCGATGCGAGGACAGGCGGTGTTGACGTACGCGTCGAAATCCCGTCCGAGAAGATCCGCGGGGTCCAACCGACCGAAGACGAGGGCCTCGGCGTCCAATCCCCGTGCGCGGGCCTTCCGGATCAAGGCTAACGCCGTGGGGCTCCGATTCTGGCCGGCAAAGGTCGAGACGAGAACCCCCCATTTGCGGGCCTCGCGACATTGCGCGATCAGTAACAGCCGGTCCCGAATCAACTTCGCACGGTCGATCGGGGGTTCCAGCTGTCCGGTCAGCGGATCCAGTGTCCACACCGGACGGTCCACGGCGAACGCAAGCCCGCGGGGATGGAACTGACCCGTGCCAACGAACACGAACCCCTCGACTCGGCCCGCGATCTGCTCCGCCGAGGTGTAGTTGCATCCCAGGGCCTGCACCGGGTAAGCAAGACGATGGTCGCCCTGACCGATCACCAGCTCGATGCCGCGGGCCCGGGCCGCGGCCTCCAGCGGGGCCACGAGGTCCAGATGCTGTACGGACGCGACGAGCCCGAGGGGAGAAGGAACATGGTGGGTGACCAGAGTATCCGCCAGCGAGTTCGCGTCACCGCCGGGATGACGCATCTCCACGAAGTACGTGGGCAGCGTTAGTCGCACGTTCGGAATCGGGGAGTGCCCCAGCACGATCAACGCGTCAACCCCGGGGACCTCGTCGGGGGACGGAAAATCGCAGGCGCCGAAGCAAGCGCGCGCCACCAGGACCACATCGACCCGTCCCTCGGTCCGGATCGTTTCGGCGAATTCGCGGGCCTGCCGAGTCAACCCGGCCGGAACTTGGAGCGCAACCCGGCGGAACGTCGAGTCGCGCAGCGCCTCGAACAACCCCGGCCCGACCGTGGGGAAGACACGGCCCGATGCGCCGGGGCTTCGCTCTTCGGCCCGCTCGATGAGCGGGGCCAGGTGGGCCGGAACCCCGGACGTCGCTCCGTCGGTCGTCATCACGACTTCGAGGGCGTCAGACGGAGCTAAGGATTGCGGGGTGACGACTTCCCTTGGTCACGGCCCACTCCCCGAAGGAGGCGCCGGAGGGCGGTCCGATTGTCCCGGTAATGCAGCCGGGGGACCGCTGAGGTCGGGTCAAGCCATTCGAACGCGTCGTGTTCGTCGCTCAGTTGGGGGAGCCCGCGGGAGGGCAACTCGACGGCAAAGGCGTGGAGGCGCCAGCGACCCCCGTCCGGCCCGCGGAATCGGAACACCCACCGCAACGGAGAGACCCGACGCAACCGGGTGAAGCCGGTCTCTTCGGCGACCTCCCGGCGGACGGCGGCCGACAGGTTGCGGTCGGAAGGATCCACTTTTCCGCTGACCGGGACCCAGATGCGTCCCCGGGACGGGGGCCGACGGAACAGAAGAACGGTCAGAGGCCGGCGGATGAAGAGGTACGCTTCGACACATTCCTGGTCGATCCGGGGCCGGCTATCGTTCACCGCCGCCCCGGCGGGAGAGCACGGTGAGGATCGCTTCGGCGGGGGCACCCCCCGCGGACTCGAGCGCGGCGATCGCCTCGGAGCGCGACACACCGGTTTGGTCCACGACGAGCTGAATGTCTTCCTCGGGGGGCCCTCCGGGTCCCGCGGCCGTCGCCGGAATCTCGCCGTCCGCCGACGCGCGGGTCGCGGATCGAGGACGAATCTGGGCCTCACCCACGACCTGGTACGTGCGGACCCCCTGGACCGTCAGGAGGGTCACCTCGGGATCCTTGAGGACATGCTCCTGGTCACGGGTCCGGATGATCACCTCCTCGACGTTCTCGATCGGCTCGGACGTCATCCCGAGCCGCTTCATCATCATCTTCATCTGGCGCTCGTTGACGCGACCGCCGGGTAGCATGGTCTATTCCGACCTCCCTTTCCTTCCCCGGCGTGGACGACGACGGGTTCCTCCCGTGGCCGTACGGATCCGGGCTTCGAGCTCGGGGTCGGCCGAGGTCTCCCCCAGTTCGTCCTCCACGAGCCGCGAGGAGGTCCGATGCACGCCGGCCTGGCGCTCCTCCTTCTGGCGACGCGCCTGGGTCTCGAGCTCCTCGAGCAAGTCGTTGAGCGCGCTGTAGAAATTCCACCCCGTGCGCGAGGCGTACAGGATCTCGTGATCCGTGTTGAGGCGGCCCTGGACCGATGCCTCCCCCGCGCGGTGCGACGCGTGGGGTTGGAAATGCACGTTGAGCATTATGGGACGGACGTAGCGCGCGATCCGGCGCAGGCCCCGGGCGATCACCTGGTCGATATCCGCGAGGATCGCCGGGTCCCCGGAGGCCCGGAGGCCCTGGATCTGGACGAACACGTCCCCGATGGCACCCTCGGTCGGAGCGCTGCCCCCGACGGCGAGTCCGATGAGGTCGGCCTGGGAAACGAGGCCGGTCGGTCGGCCGTCCTCGACAATGAACACGCTCGACACCCGTTCTTGACTCATCAGCTGGGCGGCGGCCCCCGCGGTCGTACCGCGCTGGACAGTGACCGCCGGGCTGTGCATGATGGTCCGGACCTCCACCTCCGCGACGGTGCCCCGATTCTCCACGTCCCGGTGCCCCTGCGCCGTGGGGCGCCAGAGGACCTCTCCCAGGTCCGCGATCC
>JASHPV010000054.1 GCA_030037875.1 Thermoplasmata archaeon | reverse complement strand
AGGCTTCTCCCCCGGGTTTGAGGCAAGGCGAGTCCCAGCAGGAGGATCGGCAACGATACACTGAAGATCATGTGGACCAGCAGAACGCCCGGGATCCAGACCCAGTTGACGCCGAGCCAGTGCCCGTAAAAGCCCAGAGCGCCTACTGGAGCCGCGCGGGAATAGAACAGCGTTTCGAGTGCGATTCCTTCCTCCAGAATGCCGTACGCCGCTCCGAGGAGGAGAACCGATGCCCAGCCCTTCCTCCACCGGATCATAGCTTCCCGGATGAGAAGGACTCCCGGCAGGTACAGCCCGAGGTTCGCTAGTAGCTGAAGTGCGAAAAACGGCGGACTGATCAGAATGGTGCTGAGTGCGCTCGAGGAGGAGAGATACTCCGGAATTCCCGGACTGAGAAGGGCCAGGCACAGGATCGGGTGTCGGGAGAGGAACCCCTTGGCCGAGATCCACAATGATAGGACCGAGCTTCGACCCGGACCTGCGGTGCTAGCCCGGTAACTCCCTGGCGAACTCGGCGGAGGTAGAACGTATGGGGGGCCGGCCATCGGGCTCCCCCCAGTATCTGAGCCTCCGCTTAGATGAAGTCCACGTCGGAGAACAGAGCGCCACCCACGTCCCGACTCGGACCCCCGTTCCCCCCTGCATCTCGGCCCGGTGCCGGCGATTCCGGGGCCCCCCGCGGAGCTCTGTTACCTCCGGGGAACTATATAAGTCGTCGGACGAATGGCGGACAACTCCGATTATCGATAGTGATACGGGTTCTGGCTTGACGTTAACTTCAAATACTTCGGTTTGCCCAAGAACGTTGGTTCCGTGATGGACGAAGCCACAGGAGGGGAAGATGATCTTCGACCTAGTCGCGAAGTCGTCGCTCAACGAGCGGTACGGCCTCCGGTCGAAGCCCCTGCGGCCTTTCCGGGACTACGCTGAGCTCGAGAGCCGCGCGGAGGATCCGCGCTCGCTAAGGGCCCAGGGACTTCTCAGCGTGCAGCGGACAACCGGCCGGGCTTCCAGCGAACAGCCCGAGCCCGTCGGGCCTACTGCGGCGGCCGCACGCCGAGAGTTCCCTGCCGCCGTTCCGGAGTGAGCGGGCGTAGTACGGGCCCCCTCGCTGCGGGGCCGGGGGACCGGGGGCTGCAAGGGGTCGAGCGCGAGCTGTTCGTTCGTCGGAGCTTGGCTCCGCGAGGGAAGTTCCCGGGCGTGGGGCAGGGGCGGCCGGCTCGACGGTCACCGAAGTCTTTCTCTGCCATGGAAGACCTAACTCAAGCGGCAGGCGGCAGTTTTTAGGCCCCCTAGAACTGAGCGCCGCCTTGGGATCTGGTGGCGGAAGCAGGTAAAACCCCCGGGGACGCCCCTCCGCTCCACGGGAGATCGTCAGTACTTTCCCTGATAGCCGACGCGCTCGATGCGGTCGAGCACCGCGAGGGACGCATCATCGTAATCTCGGGTCCCTCAGGCATGGGTAAGTCCGCAGTCCTCGACGCGGCCATCCACCGAGCCAAGGGTCGCGGCTTTCGCATCGCGGAGGCTCGCGCCGTACCGCGGGACACGCCGGTCCCGTACGACCTCGTTCGGGACCTCCTTCCGCAAGCGGACAATGGGGCCGACGCCTCCGCGCTGGGGGAGAGCACCTCGGGATTGCCACTGTGGTTGGTCGCGGGAGACCAGGCGGGCGTCGTTTCCGGTTTCCCCACCGTTGCCGTTCTTCCCGAAGGAGACGCGCCCGTCGAGAAGCGGATTCTCGGATTGTTCGAAATGGAACGAGCGCTCATCGACCTCGGGCGACGACTGCTGTACGCGCAGCTCGAGCGAGTGCTGCTGGACACTCCGGAGGGCCCCCCCGTGATGATCGCAGTGGACGACCTGCATCACACGGACCGTGACTCGCTCGAGTTTCTTCGGAGCCTCGCCGGCGGCGTTCGCGACCGCCGTTTCATCCTTGTGGCCACCGTTGACCCCGCGTTATCTCCGGGCGGCGTGCGCGGGGCGGCCATCGAGACCCTGACGAAAGGACCCGCCGTCGAGATGGTCGGGCTCTCGGGCCTATCGCTCGACGAGACGGCTCAAGTGATTCGAGACACCCGGCCCGACCCCCGTCCCTCGCCGGAGTACGTGCGGGCGGTCCACGATCGCTCGCAAGGCGTGCCGGCGATCGTCGAGCAGCTTGCCCGGCGCTACAAGGAGTCGGTACCCTCGGCCGAGAAGCCGACAGAAGAAGGGGGAGGCACGGCGGCTCTCGCGTTCCGGCCCGGCAGCGTCCCCGAGGAGACCCAGCGGATTCTGACGTACGGGGCCGTCATCGGCCGGCAGTTCAGCCTTGCGGTCATGGCTCGTACGCTTCACCGTCGTTCGGGGGAGACGCTCGAGCCGCTTCTGGCTCCGCTCGTCGACAGCGGGACACTCCGTCGCCAGGGTCGGCAACGGTACGAGTTTGCCGACCCGGCGGTGCGACAGGAACTGTACACCAAAATCCCCGAGGGCCGGCGGAAGCTGATGCACCGAAACGTCGCCCGGGCCCTCGAGATCGGCGCCCGTCAGGCCGGGCCGGAGCTCTTCGAAATCGCGTTCCATTACCACTTGGCCGGGGAGACGGTTCCCTCTGTCGATTACAACCGGCGGGCGGCCGACGTGGCAGCCCGGGAGTACGCCTACGAGGAGGCCCGAGTCTACCTCGAGAGGGCCCTGGACAGTCTCTGGCAACTTCCGTCGTCGCGTCCCGAGTCCGAGCGAGTGGTGCGGGTCGCCTTGGGCCACGTCCTCAGCCGGATCGGTAAGGTCGCCGAGGCGATCCAAGTGCTCGAGGCGCTGCGCGACCCCAGCCAGACGGGGCCCGATGCCCCGTCGCCACTCGAGCAACTGTTCGTACCGGAGTTCCGGTCGGACCTGTGGGCCCATGCCCAGAGCGCGCGCACGGCTGCGGAACGCTCCCTGCGAGCCTATCGGGCCAAGGGGGAGCTCCGGTGGTTGGCCGTGGCGCACCGGGCGCTCGGGGTCGCGGCCTGGAGTCTCGCCGATCCGGCGGCCGCTGAGGAACACCACCACGCGGCCGCCGAGCTCGCGCGCCTGGCGGGTGATGCTCAGCTGGAAGGCCAGTCGCTGCTCGACCGGGCCCACCTGGTCCGGCTCTTGGACCCGAACGGACTGGCACTGTCCCGCCGGCTCCTCACGGAGGCGATCGAGCGGTTTACGGCCAGCGGCGACGCGGAGTGGCTCGCCCGGACGTATCTCGACCGCTCGGCCGTTCTACGGACCTTGGGCCGGCTACCGGACGCGTTGAGCGACCTCACGGCCGCCGCCGATCAAGCCTCGAGTTCCGGGTCGGAGGCCCTGGAGAAGTGGGTCGAACTACGCACGGCTCGGGTCTTGGTGGAAGAGGGCCGCACCGGCCGGGCCCGGAAGGCCTTGGAGCACCTTCGCCAGTTGGCCGGAGATTCTCCCCGGCGCGAGGTGGAGCAGCAGATCACCCTGATCACCGGGATGCTGCAGGAACGGGAAGGCCGTCTCGACAAGGCCCGTACCCTCTACGAGCGGTCGCTCGCCCTTGCGACGGAGGCCGCCACTCCGGAGGAAGCCGCCGAGTGCCATCGCCGCCTGGCCGGGCTCGATAAGAGTGCGGGTCGGCCCGAAGAGGCTCAGCGGCACCTAGACGAGGCGGAGCGGCTCGAGGCCGCCAGCGTTACTGCGCGCGCCGGCCCCGATGCCGAGTGAGCTGAGATCCCGGCTAGCCCCCTGCCCGCTTCCTTCGCGAGGGCGGAGCGGGGTCGGGCCCTGGTTTTATTTTCGAACGAACTCGTTGGGTGGGTGAAGGGAATCTCGGATCCCGCGATTCCCGTGGTCGCCTCTCGGGACCGCCGATGTCGGGGATGGACGCTCGACAACTGGCTCCGGCGATGGTGGGCTCCCGCCACGGCCGAGGCAGACCTTCTCGCGATCAGATCCGGACAGCATGTCGTGGACCTAGGAACGGGGGTCGGGTACCTCGTCCCTGTCCTGCTCGAGCGAGTAGGACCGGAGGGAACCGTGGACCTCGTCGATCCGGATCGGAGAAACCTGTCGCTCGCCGAGGCGCGTTGGGGCACCGATGCTCGCATCCGAGTGATGTGCACGTCTGCCGCCCATGTGCCGGAGGTCCCGAACGGGTCGGTAGACCGCGTCCTGCTCTCCCTCGTTCTGTGCTGCATGGTCGACAAAGAGGGAGCGATGGACGAGGCCTGGAGAATGTTGAGGCCCGGGGGCCTCGCCCTGATTACATACCCGGAACGTCGACGGCGGCTCAGTGCCCTGAAGAGAACGTTGAGAGTGTCCCCCGAACTCTGGTCTCGACTCATCGTCCGTCACCCATGGCACGTGGTCAAGTCGGAGCGCCACCGGTGGATTCGGCGCCACGTACTGGAGAAGCCGACGTCCTAGCGGGGAAGAGTGCTCGCAGCATCGTCGGGTTCGCCCCGCGACGCCCGGTTACATGATCGCTCGATAGGGCCGGGTCGAGAGCGTCCACCGGTCGGTGGCCCGGTCGTACACCGAGCTCACGAAACATCGCCAATTTGTGTCGTCGATGACAGGGTAGTCCGACCGATAGTAGTACCCGGGCCATCGGGTCTCCTTCCGGAACAAGGTGTGACGCACCACCGCTTCGGCCGTCCAGACACGGTGAACGAGTTCCCAGCTCCGCTGAAGTTCGTGGAGGTCGGCGGCGCCCAGGCGGGCCAGGTCCGCCCGCAGCAGGGTCACGTTATCGAGGGCCCGGTTGAGCATCGTTTCATTCGTCATGTAGTCTGTGCTCGCGCCGCCGGCGTACTCGTCCATCGTCTTTTCGAGCCGCTGCAGCCCGCTCAACGGCTGCAGGTAGTCGGGGCTCACGGAGCCGCCGGTCACTTTCGAATGACCGTGCTGGAACGTCTCGAGGGGTCGGAACAGCTCGACCTGTAGCTCCGCGATGCGGTTCTCGTCAGGGACCGTGAGGTGGTCGGCCTGGTCACGCAGGAAGGCGACCGCTCCCTTGGCGGCCAGCCGCCCTTCGGTGAATGAACCCGAGGAGAACTTGTGCGCTGATCCCCCGATAGCGTCGCCGGCTCCGAAGAGCCCCGGGATCGTCGTCATGCGATTGTACCCCCATCGGTATTCGGGGGGGGCCAGGTCGGCGGGGCCGCTGGCCCACGCTCCCGCGCAGACGGCGTGGGAACCCATCACGTACGGTTCGGAAAGGATCAGCTCGGAGGGGGATTTCCGAGGGTCGACGCCCTGGGCGGCCCACGTGACGGCCTGCCCGACGGTCATGTTGAGGAAGTCCTCCCATCCGAGGGCCTCCTTCTCGGGCGTGTCCAGCACGCGTTCGGTATGGATCAGGATCGGCCCGTGGCCGTCCCGGATCTCCTGCAACATCAGGTGGTTCCGCAGACAGGTCGGCATCGGCTTGACGTCGGCGTAGGCACCGACCCGTTGGCGGAGCTCGGGGAGCCGGGTCTTCTCGAACTCCTCCCCCCGGGCGTTCGTGGCGACCGCCTTGAGGAGGAGGAACCAGGCGCCCACGGGGCCGTACCCATCTTTGAACCGGGTGACGACCAGGCGATTCTCCATCTGGATCATCTCGGTTCCGAACGGAATCATGAGACCATAGGCCGAGCCGCTGGCCCACGGGGGGTACCAGGTCCGGCCGTAGCCCTCGCCGGCCGAGCGGGGACGGAAGATGTGAGAGGCACCCGCCGCGGCGACGATCACCGCCTTCGCACGGAAGACCACGTACCGTCCATCCCGGACATCGATGCCGACCGCCCCCGCGACCCGGTGCGTGTCCCGAGCGTCCGGGAGGAGATGCGTCACGATCACGTGTTCAACGACTTCGGTGGCCGCCTTACGGGCCGCCTCGGCCACGATCGGTTTGTACGACTCGCCGTGGATCATTACCTGCCATCGTCCTTCGCGCACGTAGCGGCCGGTCGTCGGGTCCTTGAAGATCGGGAGCCCCCATTCTTCGAACAGGTGGACGGTGGAGTCCACGTGCCGCGCGACGTCGTAGACGAGGTCCTCGCGGGACAGACCCATCACGTCGTTTCGGACGTACCGCACGAAGTCTTCCGGTTGATTCTCCCCCCAGCGCATGCCGAGGTAGCAGTTGATCGCGGAGAGGCCCTGCGCGACGGCGCCGCTGCGCTCGATGGCCGCTTTCTCGGCGACGACGATCCGTAGGTCGCGGCCCCAGTACCGAGACTCATAGGCAGCACCGCAACCCGCCAGGCCCCCTCCCACGATCAGGAGGTCGGCGTCCACGAACCGAGGGCCGCTCGGGCGCCCGTCTTCCATCGAGGACTCCGCAGACTAGCTGGACCCGATCGACCGGTTCGATGGGAGGGTCGGAAGGGTCTCCACGGCGAGGTAATCCGGCTCGAAGGAGAGCAGCTCACCCTGTCTCATCTCCGCAGAAGGTGGCGGCGCGGCCGCCGGCGAGGGAATCGAGTCCCACGGAGTCGTACGGATCGGAAAGACGAACTCGCGGACCGCGCCGCCCCGGCTTTCGATCTTCCATTCGATGTGGTCCGCTGTCCGTTGTTGGGTAACTCGGTGCCCGAGTGGGGCGAAATCAGAGTATCCGCGAACATCGATGGCCGCCTCCGGGCAGCTCTTGACGCAGACGAAGCACTCCCAGCACATCGAGGGCTCGATGTTGTAGGCCTTCCCCTGCGACGGGTCGATGTGCATGATATCGCTTGGGCACATCTGAACGCATTGCATGCAGCCCTTGCACTTGTCCACGAGAACGAAGGTCGGCATCGTGCGTCCGCCGCCCTCAACCGTATCGGTACTGGATGCCTTTCGTTCCGCGCGGGTAGGCCCATACGAGCGCACCGTTCCCTATCGTCTGACAGGCGACCCGGCAGGCTCCGAGCTCAAGACAGTTCTCGAACCGGATCCGGAGGCGGTCCAGGTCCCACTCGTAGACCTGCGCGGGACAGACCTGGATGCATGGCTTCAGAGCGCAGCTACGGCAAAGGTCCATTGCATCGACCCGAAGATGGCTCTCCCTATCGGACGCAAACGCGTCCGCGCCCAGACGGTCCGCCAGGGAGAGCTTCGAAGAAACCGCCATCCGAACCTCCACTAGACCGCCCGGATCGCCGCACCGACCCTGCGTCGCAGGTCGTCGGAAAGCTCGGGCACCTGGTGGGCGCACTTCTCATGTTCCGCGAACCGCTGCAAGATGACCTCCGGCGAGTCGGCTTCTAGGGCCCATTCGCAGGACGTACCGGTAGAACGGCACGCGAAAGCCCAGTGAGCCATCGGGCGGTAGTCATCGCCCTGGGTTCTTGTTCTTTTTCCCTCAACCGGCTGTGAGAGACCTTTCCGGGAAGGGGTCGAAGGTTCAAAGCCCCGGACGGCTACAGCGGGACGGCATCCTCGGATGGAACGATTCGACGTCATCGTTGTCGGAGCGGGCCTTGCCGGTTGCGCGGCCGCGTACACTGCGGCGCGGGAAGGGCTGCAGGTCGTCCTGGCCGAGCGCGGGTCCCAGCCCGGTACCAAGACGGTTTCCGGGGGTTTGCTCTACACCCACGCCTTGGGTCGGATGTTCCCGAAGTTCTGGGAGGAAGAACCGTGTCCGGTGGAGCGCGCGATAGACCGGAACGTTCTGAGCCTCCTCACTCCGACCCGAGCGGTCTCGTTGGACTATTTCGACGCGGACTTTTCCCGTCCTCCCTTCAACGCCTTTAGCGTCCTGAGGAGCCGGCTGGACCCGTGGCTGGCCGCAAAGGCCGAAGCGGCCGGCGCGGTCCCGGTGTATGGCATCCAGATCGACGCTCTCGTGAGGGAAAATGGGCGCGTGGTGGGCATCCGCGCCGGCGACGACGAGATCCGCGCGGAGGTCGTCATCCTCGCCGAGGGCGCGAACGCGATCCTGTCGCGAGACAGCCCCCCCGCTTCGAAGCCGGACCCGAAGCTCGTGGGCGTCGGCGTGAAGGAGGTCCTTGGACTTCCGCCCGGCGAGGTCGCGCGTCGCTTCCAGTTATCCGGAAACTCCGGCACGCAGTACACGACCTTGGGATTCCCGCCCGGCATCGAGGGCGGTGGCTTCCTGTACACGAACCGGGAGACAGTTTCAGTGGGGTTGATTTTCAGTATGGACTCCCTCGTCCGCCAAGGCGTTTCCATGTTCGACGTTCTCGAGGAGTACAAGCAGCATCCGCTCCTATCTCGCCTCCTCGACGGGGGGAACCTCCTGGAGTACAGTGGGTGCTTCGTCGAGGAGGGCGGCTACGACCATCTTCCGCCACTCCTTGGCGACGGCTACCTCGTAGCCGGGTCGGCGGCCGGCTTCTTCCTCAACTCGGGGTTCACGCTCCGCGGAATGGACTTTGCGCTCGAGTCCGGTCGACTCGCTGGCGAGGCGGCGATTCGGGCCGTCCGGGCGAAGGACGCGTCGACCTCTACGCTTGGTTCGTATCGTCAGGCCTTGGAGCAAAGCTTCGTGCTGCGGGAGCTGCGGGCTTTCCGAAAATATCCGCGAGTCTTCGACAACCCCCGGATGTATGGTACCTACCCCGAGATCGTCACGAGCCTCATGCACGGGGCGTTCTTCACGGATGGGTCCGGCCGACCTCATCTCAGGAAGCTCCTTCGCGAGTCGTACCGCGGCCGCGCCTCGCTTTTCCGGTTGGCGCGCGACGCGCTGAAGATCAGCTCGACGCTGTAGTCGCGGCCGCGAGCCGTCGGGTCAGCTCTGGCACGATCGCGTAGAGGTCGCCGACGACCTGGAAATCGGCCTGCTGAAAGATCGGCGCGTTGGCGTCCTTGTTGATGGCCACCACCAACTTGGAGTCCCGCATTCCGACCAAGTGCTGCACTGCCCCAGAGATCCCGATGGCGATGTACAGCGTGGGGTGGACCCGGTGCCCGGTAAGTCCCACCCAATGATCGTCGCTGAGCCAACCGGATTCAGCGGCGAGGGGGCGCGTGCAGCCGACGGCGGCGCCCAGGACGGCGGCTAATCCGTTGACGAGTGAAAGGTCCTCCTTCTTCTGGAGGCCCCGGCCCACCGATACGATCCGGTCCGCCGCTTCGAGGTTCGCTCCGCCCGCCGATTTGGGGGTCACCGAGAGCCGGCGGAATGGATACGAGGGGAGCTCGACGTGTAACGGGACAACCTCCGTCCCGACGAACGGTCCCTCCGACGGGGGGGACGGGGGAGGCCCCCTCGTCAGCGTGAGAAGTACCGGCCGACCTGGGATGAGCTCGGTCGCGGTGGCGTTCCCGCTCAGAATGTCCCGGGTCACTTCCACGCCGTCGGCCGCCGGCCGAGGGGAGCGAACTCCGGTGACGGTCGGGGCGTCCAATGCCGCTCCGGCCCGGGCAAGGGCCTCTCCGTCCAACTTTGTAGGCCCCGCGAGGACGATCGATGCATCGAATCCGCGGACGGCCGCGACGACCGCTGCCCCGACATGATCGCCGCGGTCGGCGTCGAACCCCGGGACCGTCACGGCGTACACACGGCTTACGCCCGGAGGACGAACGGTTGGCGTCTCCGTACCCAAGATGAGTGCAGCGACCGACCCGGCCGCGCCGGCGAGCTCACGACCAGCGGCCGTCAGCCCGGTCGCGTCCCCGCCCCGGGGGCTGAGGACCAGGACACGTTCGCTCATACCCTTCCGATCCCCTCCCGCTGCAAGATCGATACGAGCTCCTGGGAGATCGAGGCGGCGTCGCTGCCCGATACACGGAGCTTCCTCCGCGGGATGATGGGGACGGACGCCTCCCGAACGGTCACCGAACGGCTCCACGCCGATGGAGCGACGTTGAGGCTGGAAACGGGAATCTCCCGGATCTCTTTTTTGGAGGCCTTGAGGCTGGTGAGAAAGGTGGGGAGTCGCGGGGTGTTGATTTCTTGGCCCACGGTGACCACGGCCGGAAATCCGGTCTCGATTTGCTCGACCGTCGTTTCCAGGTCGCGAGAGGCCCGGAGATGATCTCCATCGACCTCCAGCTGGCGAACGTGACAGAGCGACGGTATCCCGAGCTCCGCCGCCACGCGGGGACCTACCGTTTGAGAGAAGTGGTCTGTACTTCCTTCTCCGAAGAGGGCCAGGTCGAACGTGACCTCGGGGGTCCGGAGGTAGGCGGCCAGGCTCGCGGCCGTCGCTCTCGAGTCCGCGAGATTTCCGTCCGGGATCGTCAGCAGTACGCCCTCGTCCGCTCCCATGGATAGGGCGTCCCGGATGGCTTCGCGAGCGGTCGCCGGACCGACAGCGAGCGCCGTCACCGTGCCTCCGTGCTTCTCGCGGAGCCGGACCGCCTCCTCCACTGCGTTCTTGTCGAAGTCGCTCGTTTTGCGGGGCGCGCGCGCCAGCTCAATGCGACCCGTCGCGGGATCGGCGCGCGTGAGGTTCACGTCGATCCCATGCTTGACCGCCACGATCCAACGAGAGGAGGTAGGCATCCCCGGAGCCAGCTCGCGGCGCCGCCATAACGTTGTTCAGACGTTGGGGCCAACGGGGCCCGGGAAGGCTAAATCGCCTCTTGCCCTTGCAGGCCGGGGTACCTATGTTGAAGAATTTGGTCGTGGCGGTCGATGGGTCTAAAGAGTCGGACAAGGCCGTTTCCACTGCCATCGAACTGGCGAAGGCCCTCTCCGGTACCCTGACGGTCCTCTCGGTCGCGCCGATGCATGCCGTGACCCCCGGGGCGGCGGCAACGGTCCCCATAGTTCACGACGCCGAAGTGAAGATCCACCAAGAACTCCTCTCCCGAGTGCACGACCAGGTCGCGCTCGCCGGTGTCAAGGCCAAGACCGTGCTTCTCGACGGGTTCGTCGCTGAGGAGATTCTGCACTACCTCGACGAGCACTCCTTCGACCTGCTGATCATGGGCGCCCGTGGCCTTTCGGCCGGTCAGCGCCTGTTCCTGGGCAGCGTATCGGACGCGGTCGTCCATCACGCGAAGCTGCCGGTGCTCATAGTTCGCTTGCAGGGTTCCGCGCCCTGACCCGCCCCGCTCACGGGCGGGCCTCCGACGCGGCAGGTCCGGTCGTTCCCGCTCCCTCTTCCCGGCGTCGGACGCCGATGGCCAGGCGCACGGCACCGGCAAGGGCGGTGCTGGTCACGGCCGTGACCAGGCCGAACAGAACCGGACCGATCAGAAGGAACAGGGTGCTCGACAGGCCGTCAGCCGGTCCGAGCACGGCGGCGAGCCGGGCCCTCGGGTCGGCCGGGAGCAGCGCCAACTCGAGACCCCACGCCAATGCGCCGGCGCCGAAGCCGACCGGCGGCGACCAGTACCACCGGATCCAGCGGCCACCCACGGCTCCGCCCAGTGCCGTCGCGAAGGGCAGCGCGGTCCACCATCCCTGAGTCCAGAGAGGGACGGTGGCCAGAACGATCAGCACGACGACCACGACCAGCAGTTCGAGCCGGGAGGGCCGAGAAGTCGGTGAAGCGTTCATGACTCTAATGTCCAAACGGAGACGGCCTGAGCTAGAGTTCCGGGATCGTCGCTGTCGAGGTCCATGCCGACGTACTCGTGAGCGAGCCAAAGCGGGAGCAGGTCCGCGTAGTAACTGGAAGCGGGGTTCTCGCTCGCCCCGCCCGGGAGTACCCCCCAGGCGGGCGCCGGACCGGCCGTGGTCACGAAGCGCAGGGAGGAGCCGATGTACACTTGCACTAGCGGCACGGTGATGTTGTCTTCGAAGGGCGCCACGCTCGGGGTGTAGCTGTCGCCCCATTGCGGATAGGGTCCCTCGCCCAGGGAAGCTACGTTCGTCAGCGACGGGAGGAAGAACGTGTGTACGCGCCCCCAGGTCCAGCCGGACAGGTCGGGGGCGTTCGCGTTCGGGCCGACGCCGAGCTTGCCGCTCAGAAAGATCAACGCGCTTTGAAGGGCCGCGGCCGATTCATTGGCCCACCCGTCGGGGAACCAGGCGGAATCGTTCGGGGCGTTGGCCGCGATCCATTGGTACGCGTTCGGGAAGGGAGCCTCGGCTCCCGGGATGCCCGCCCCCGCCACGATGGGGTCGTAGGTGGTGTACTGGAGCTCGTTCAGCCAGTACGTGTAGATCGTGGCCGCCACGCTCGCGATCTCGAACGACCCGTTCCATGCTTCCACGATCGGGAGGGCGGCCAGCGCAGCGGCGGGCGCAGAAGGTCCCGTCCCGATGGCCGTCATATGGGAGACCGTCGTGAGGGCCTGGACGAGATCCGGCTCCAGACCGATCGCCCAGGAGTCCGTCACATTGGACTGGAGTGCCTGCATCAGCTCGGGGCTCATGACGGGATGGGACGAGAGGAAGTTCCCAATCGTGTGCGCCCGGCCACCGGAATCCCACCAGCCGCCGATCATGGGGTAGGGATACTCCATCCCGACCGTGGGCTGGTTGGGGGCGAACAGGTATCCCTGGGCCGGATCCTCTACCTGCGGTAGCAGGCCGAATGGAACGGTTCCGACCGGTTCGTAACTTCCGGAGCCGTTGAGCGGACCTCGGGATCCGATCACCTGTACATGCTGGCCGTTCGGAAGGGTCTCCGCGACGAGCGGGTATCGTGCGGGGATGACCCAACCGATGTGGCCCGTCGGGTCCGATGCGTTGCGGGCGATCATCATAGCACTCAGGTTAGGGACCGACCAGTACTGCTGCAGCGCCGATTCGAACTGGGGAATGCTTTGCGCCCGGTCGAAATCGAGCTCGGCGACCGCTTCCCAGGTAGGGCCGGTACCTGCCCATCGTACGCTGAGTCCAAGGTCCCCCATTCGAGCTACCACGGGGCCGTTCGCGGTCCACGGGAGGTCGAAGGAAACGGAATGGCCCCCGGCCACCTCGATCGTCTCGTTGGTCCACGTGAGGGGGTGCCAGCTCCCGTTCTCCCAGTAGGTGTCCCCGCGCAGGGTCTCTACGTAGTCGAGCGCAGTGGCCCCTTCGGAATTGGTGAGCGCCCACGCCATCTGATTGTTGTGCCCGATCAAAACGCCGAGAAGTCCGGCCAGCGACCACCCTTCGACGTTGTAATCCGGGCTAACGAGTTGGGTGCTGACCCACAGCGACGGCAGCATGATGGGAAGATGCGGGTCGTTCGCGAGCATCGGCTGGTCCAGACTGCTGTGGTTCGCCGCTACGACCCAGCTGTTGCTCCCGACCCCGGCGGACGGGCTGAGGTCCTGAAGGAAGGGGTCGCTCAGATTGCTGATCGCAGCTTGGTAGAGGGGGACCAGGCTCGCGTTCTCTCCTCCCGGGAGTCCCGTGGCCCAAGACTCGAACCAGTCGAGGGAAAACAGGTAGTTGGCTGAGATTCCCTGGGACGCGAGCGAAATCCCCGCCACGCTCCCGTTGCCCGGCAACACGGTGTAGTTCTGCCAGTACTGAGGGTAGATTGGGAACAGCTGGTTGAACGCCGCATCCCCCGTGGCGGCCGCCGCCACAGCGGCGTACAGGGGCTCGGTGAAGCCGGTGGTCTGCCCGATCACCATGAGCCGGTCGAAGCAAAACGACGCGTAGAGGCTCCAAGGGTATGGTGTGACCCCCAGTACTTTGAACTGGAACGGGACGGCATCGTGCGACTCGGCCCAGGAGATGTACGCGTTCACCCCCTGGACATAGGCCTGCATGTCCTGGCCGGCTTGCGGATCGACGGTCGCGATGTCGCTTGCCATTTCGGCGGCGGCCTGCGGGACCCCCAAGTACCGATACATCTCGTCCGAGGCCAGCTCGCTGCTTCCCAGCCAGGAGGAAAGATTGCCCTGGGCTGCGAGGCTTTCCACCTCCATCTGGAAGAGTCGGTCGGAGGCCTGCGTGTACCCTTGCGCGTAGAAGAGGTCCGGGTCGTCTTGCGCGAAGATGTGGGTCGTGCCGTTACTGTCCCGGAACACGACCACGGGATGTTCCAGTCCCGGCAACGTGATCGTTTGATTGCCCCACGCCGCCGTGCGTGCGCTTGCCCAGACCCCAGCTTGGGGGTCGAGCAACGTAAGGGATCCCTGGAGGAGAAGAATGAGGACGACGGCCAGAATTGTCGGTACCACGAACAGGGCGATTTGTCCACCTCGTCCCCGGCGCCGCGTGCGGGAGGGAGCCGGCGCCGCGGCCGGAGGGCCGACGTCCGGAGCCGAAGGGCTCGAGACCGCCACGGCCGGGGATTGCCTCGGCATGAAAATACTGTTGGGACCAGGCGTTCGGACCGGCGGCGCTGATTCGGGTGAGTGGAGTCGGATTCGACCGGCATTACCGGTGCGCGCGAAGAAGAAAAACGGTAGGTTTAATACGCAGAAATGCGTATTGAACATCAACGCTCCCTATGGGAGCTCCCTCCCTCTCCATGGACCGAAACTGGAACCAGCACTGCGGCAACCGCAGTTGCCGGCATCCGCCGTCTGACCACATGGCGACCCCCGAGCTTTCCTCGGGGGCCCGCCGGCCCGTGCTCTGGTGCCGCCAATGCCGGCGGCACGAGATCGCGCGCCGCCGGATCGCGCCGTGGGGATGGTTCAGGGGAACTGTGCCCGCCGCGGCGGGCTAGTCTCCGAGCACTCCCGCGTACGAAGGTCAGCCACCGGCCGGCGCTAGCTAGACCGGAGTCGCCGGGCCCAAGGGAAAGGCGGCGCCGTGGCCGGGAACAATCCACTTCGCGAGCCGGGCCACTCGTGCCCGATTCTTGTGGAGAAGCTCCGCGTTGTCGGCCAATGGATCTTCCGGCGGACCGCTGCCGTCCCACCAGAGGTGAGTGAAGGCGTAGACGCCTTCCGGCGTTTCCACGAGCGTCGTGATGTCCTGCGGGGTGTGGCCGGGCGTTTCCAGTAGCTGTACATGCGGAGCCACGTGGAACCCCTCGGCGGGGCGGCTCTCCCACGTATCGTTCCGGTAAATGGCCCAGAAATCGTGGAAGCGCGCCCGAGGGAACAGGGCCGCATTGAGGGTGTGGTCGGGATGATGGTGCGAGAAGATGACGTCCGTGACCTGTTCAGGCGAGAGTCCGGCGCGCGCCAGGGGCGCGAGGATCGCCGAACGACGGGGGACCATTCCGGGGTCGATAACGATCCGCCGATTGCCCTCTCGAACCAGCCCGACGGTCCCCGCAACTCCGGGCGCCGCATAGCCCTCGAAGAGCACTTCGACCGAAGGGCCAGATGGGGACCGGGCTCGGGTTATCCGACGCGTCACGGCTCGCGGTAAGCCGGCCCGTTGATGAGGATGCCGCCCCCTTCGAGGGTTTTGGCCCGTCCCAACCATTTCCTTATGCGGGTCGTCGCTTGGCAGAGCGAACCGATGACCGCGATGCCCTCTAGCTCCGTCCCTTCAGAAACGCGACCCGCGCGACCGGTGGCCCTCGTCACCGGAGGTGGCACGGGGCTCGGTCTCGTGATCGGGGAGCACTTTGGCCGAGAAGGATACGACCTTGTAATCGCCAGCCGCTCGCCAGAGCATCTAGCCGCAGGCGCAGAGAAGTTGCGCAGGACGGGGGCACATGTCGTGACGGTACCGACCGACGTCCGGAACTACGAACAGGTCGAAGCGTTGATCGAAACCGTTCGCCGCGAGTATGGCCGGCTGGACGTCCTCGTGAACAACGCCGCCGGGAACTTCATCGTACCCTCCGAGCGGTTGACGCCGAACGGCTGGCGCGCCGTGGTCGGCATCGTCCTCGATGGAACGTTCTACTGCTCCCGGGCCGCGTTCCCGCTCCTTCGAGAAGCCCCATCCCCCGCCATCGTGAACATCGTGGCTGCCTACGCTTGGATGGCCGGGCCGGGCACGGCCCACTCCGCCGCCGCGAAGGCAGGGGTACTGGCCTTGACCCGCGCCCTCGCCGTCGAGTGGGCGCCCCATCGAATTCGAGTGAACGCCGTCGCCCCCGGGCCGGTCCGCACGGAAGGGACCGATCGGCAGCTATGGCTGTCCGAGGGTCTCATCCGTCGGATCGAGCGCGAGATCCCCATGCGACGCTTTGGTACCCCCGATGAGATCGCCGACGCCGTAGCCTATCTCGCCAGTGCTCGGGCGTCGTACATCACCGGCCAGGTGCTTCCCGTCGACGGAGGCCAATGGCTGGGTAACGGGATCATGGACCTGTTGAGCGACCTCCCGAGCGAGCGACCGGCGTAGGACCAAGGCGACGCGGAGTCGGGTTGGCAGATGGAGATCTGAGAAGCATTCCGAGGGCCACCCCCGGAACCCGGCCCTCAGGGGTCCAGCGATACCTCTACTTGTCCACCGCCTTCTGGGGGATCTCGATCGGCCTGCTGAGCGCCACGCTTCCGTTTCGTTTCCAACAGCTCGGGTTACCCATTTTCCAGTACGGGCTCACGTTGAGTGCGTTCGCGGCCGGCACGATGCTCACCGAAGGGCTTTGGGGGGCACTCGCCTTTCGAATGGGCCGGCCGTCCCTTATCGTGCTGATCGGCGGCATCGTCGCCGGCGCGACGGTCCTGCTCGCCTTCGCCACCACTCTCCCGGCGTTTCTTCTAGCGGAAGTCATCCTGGGAGCGCTCGGGGTGTACCTGGTCCCCCTCCTGCGGTGGGTCGCGCTTACCTACGGTGGCCCGGGGTCCGAAGGAACGGGCACCGGCCGCTGGAGCGCGGCGTTGGGGCTTGGGTTAGCGATCGGGGTTTCGGTCGGCCCGCTGGAATTCGTTACGGTTGGATTCCACGACGTGGCGTACGCCTCTATCGCCGTGTTGTCCGTCGCTGTCGGGGCCGCCGCGGCGCTTCCATGGTCTCGGGCGGCCCTCCCCGTCGAGGAGGGCCGGAGGCGGTCGCTGACGTCCTTGGCCACTAGGCCCTTTCTCCTCGCTCTTGGACTCGTCCTGGTCGCCTTTACCGCGATGTCGTTCACCACGAATTTTCTGCAGTACTATTCCATCGTTCTCTTCCGGGGTACGCCTTCCGAAGCCGGTTATGTCCTGGGCGCGGGTCGTCTGGCCACGCTCGCCGCTTCTTTCGTCCTCGGAACCGCGGTCGACAAGTGGGGGACCACCCGTTCGATCCCTGCGGGATTCGTATTGCTGCTCGTCGGGGGCCTGGCCACCTGGGGTTCCCGGTCCTACGCGGAGATGATCGGTGCGACCCTGGTCTTTTCGGCCGGCCTCGGATGGCTCTTCGCGAGCATATTGCCGCTCGCGCTCGACAGCATGGCGCGAGACCAGCAGGGAGCTGCCATCGGGGTATTCGGCACGATGGAGGACTTGGGATTGCTCATCGGTCCGCTCCTGTTCGGGGCGGTGTGGACAGCGTACGGACCGGTGAGCATCTTCCCGTTGGTGACGGCGCTCGCCGCCGTTGGGCTCACGGTGAGCCTAGTGGGCGTGTACTGGGGGCGGGGGCCCTCCTCAAGGCCGACGGTTCCGGAGGCGGCGGCCCAAGACCCCGACTGAGTTGCGACGCTTCCTAATACTCGCCGCTCGTCGCCGGGTGCGGAAGGGACCTACCTGCCGGCGCCGACGTTCATCCTGACCAACGCGCGGATTTGGACGGGCGATCCCTCGATCCCGGAGGCGGAAGCTCTGGCCGCCCGGGGCGGCCGGATCGTCGCCCTCGGCTCCCACCGTGAGATCGAGCGGAAGGCGGACTCGAAAACCCAAATACTGGACGCCGCTGGGCGGCGAGTCCTTCCCGGGCTCATCGATGCCCACGTGCATTTGGTCTGGGCCTACGAGCTCGGCCATTGGATCGACCTGTCGGACCACCCGACGATGCTGGAAGTCCAACGCCGGGTGCGCGAGTATGCCCACGCACACCCCGACGAAGAGATCATCATCGGACATGGATTCGATTACGCGGCCCTCGGCGGGGAGGGCCTGCCGACCTCGCAAGACCTCGATACCACGGTCTACGATCGGCCGGTCCTTCTCACGTCCTGGGATGGGCACACCGGATGGGGCAACACCCGCTTCGTCGAACGAGCCCAAGCCGTGCTCTCCAAGGCGAAACGCGACGTGGGAGGTATGCAGCGGGACCCTAAGACCCGCCAACCTACCGGAATCTTCACGGAATCCTTTGACGTAACCGCCCTACTGCCTGAATTCGAACGTCGGAAATCGATCGAAGGTCTCGAGCGCATCCTCACCGCCGCGAGCGGGTACGGAATCACCACCGGCTTTGACGTCCAGGTTCCGCTCGATACGCTGGACGCCTACGAGCAGCTCCGAAATCGCAACGCGCTCCCGGTTCGGATCCGGGCAGCGATCTATCATCCGCGAGGCACCCCGAAGAGCCGGTACCCGGAATTCATGAGCGCCGTCGCGAAGGCCCACGATGACTGGTTCGGTGTGGGTGCCGTGAAGCTCTACATCGACGGCGTCCAGGAGACCGGGACGGCGGCACTGCTGGAGGCGTATTCCAACGACCCGGCCTCCCGAGGGAAGACAGTCTACCCGGTCTCTGAGTACGAAGCGATCGTCGCGGACCTCGACCGCCGAGGATTCCAGGTCCTCACCCACGCCTGTGGCGACCGGGGTGTCCGCCTCGCCCTGGACGCGTACGAGAAAGCGTCGGCCGCGAACCGGATGATCGGACGGCGCCACCGGATCGAGCACTGCGAGAATCTCGCAGCCGACGACATCCCCCGATTTGCTCAGCTCGGTGTCATCCCGTGCATGATGCCCCGACACTCGGCTCCCGAGCTCACGAAGCGATGGAGGGAGGCCGTGGGACCCGCCCGGACCCGGCGAGCGTTTCCTTGGAAGGCCCTTCTCCAATCCGGGGCCGACCTCGCGTTCGCGAGCGACTGGCCCGTCGCGGCGCTCAACCCATGGGTCGGCATTCATGCCGCCGTCCAACGCGTGGATGCCTCGGGTGACCTATCTCCGCTCAGATTGACGCTCGAAGAAGCGCTCCGGGCCTACACGATGGGCGCCGCGTTTGCGACGCACTGCGAAACGACCCGGGGTTCCCTCGCGGTGGGCAAATACGCCGACATGGTCGTGGTAGGCCCGGACCCTTTCGGGGTATCCCCGGAGAAGCTCGCCGAAACAAGGACCGTTGCCACGGTCGTGGACGCGCGCACGGTCTTTGCCGATCCCGAGAACAGTGCGGCACCCGGGTAGGCTACCGCCCCTCGTTCCTGAACGGGCCTGGACTATGCCGCTGTGACAGTCCGCAAGCGCGGGAAAAAGGAGGGAAGAACGGGTTGGGGAGACGCGGAGCTGGTTCGATTCGCTCGTTTCTGCATGTTGGAGCGGCCCCCTCCTGATACCGGGCCGACCGGGCCATCGTATTGGGCGATATAGAAACTCTGTGATGGAGCCGCGCTAGGGAGGCGGCGGCCGTGAGACACCCAGTGCCCGAAGGTTCAGCCAGATTCGGCTTGCTCCCCCCGGAACGAATTCGAAACCCAAGGAACGGTACAGCCGGACCGCCCCCGGGTTCCACATCGACACCACCAAGCGCGGAACCCCGAATCCGGCGGAGCGTAGCGCATCGGTCGTAAGGGAGAGCAGGCGACGCGCGAGACCCTGTCGTCGGTGCGAAGGGTCCACGCCCACTTCGGCGATGAGCCCCCCCTCGAAGTCGTTGGCGAGCGTTAGGGCGATCAAACGGCCGTCCCTCTCGATGCCGAACGAGGCGCGCGGGAGCCACTCTCCCACCTCTCCATGGAGCACATTCCAAACCCCTCTCCGGGCCTCCTCGTGCTGGTCCAGCGTGGTGGCAAAGAGCGCCCGCTCCGGACTTTCCTGGTAGACTCGGAACAGTAGCTCGGCCATGCGGGTCTCGTCGGCCACAGACAATGCTCTCGGGTCGTATCCCGGGAGCGGGGCCAGGTGCGGGAGTTCGATTCCCGCGGGGAGCCGCATATCGGCTCGAACGACTCCGAAGAAACCCCGGCCCGCGAACACGGCTTCACGGTCCGCTTCCGAAACTCCGGGAATCTCATCGGACCAGCTAACGAAGGGAGGATGCGCGGTGGGGCCCGACTCAAGGCGGTTGAGGAATGCCTCGAGGACGGACCGTCGCTGGAATCCTTCGCCGAGGTACACTTGGCCCCTCCGACCCACCTCGCCCGCCGGCTCCCAGTGGGCGAGCGCGACGGGTTCGCCGCCGGGTCCGAACCAAAGTACACCAAGAAAGGATCCGTTCTCGATCCGCCGACGCACCTCGTCGGCGAAGAAGTCGGCCCAGAGATCCCCCTTCCGTCGCAGCGCATCGCGGCGCTGGCCGACCAACCTCAAGGTTTCGGCTGGGAACTCTTGCGCATCGGCCAGGGCGCGCTCGGAACTCAAAGGATTCCTCACCATCGGAACGAGAACGGTAGAATCCATCGCCCTTAAGGCGGGGGCACCGACGCTCGACGGCACCGAGAGCGGCCTCGCAGTGGTGAAGAGAATCCGGGGGAGGAGGGCTACAGACGAGTATCGACCAGCAGGAGCTCGGCATCGCGGTCCGCCACGACGCGGAGGGTGGCTTCGTCCGTGAACTCGGCGGCGGCCAACGCGGGCAAGGGTTGCCCGTTCGCGTGGACGGGCCCTCCCTCCAACACGTACAGATACGCCCCGCGGCCCCGCTCTAACGGATGGGAGATTGCCCGCCCGGTTTCGAGGAACGACGAGAAAACGCTCGCGTCGCTCCGAAGCGGGAGAGCCCCCTCGTGCCGGGGGCTCGCCAAGGGAAGGAATCCGTTCGTGCGCTCGGTCCGGGACACCCCCTTCTGCTCCACCGAGGGTTCGAGGTCGAGGCGCTCTGGGATGAACCACATCTGGATGAACCGCATCGGTCGGTCCGGTAGGTTGTTGATCTCCGCGTGCCACATTCCCCGGCCCACGGTCGTGTGCTGAACGCCGCCCTGCTCGAGCACGCCGCCGAGCCCATGCTCGTCCTCGTGCCGGAACTCACCGGCAGCCACGTAAGTCACCACTTCGTTGTGCCGATGCGGGTGGAGCGGCCACGTGGCCCCCGGGCTCAGTGTGTCGTCGTTGAACACCCGGAGTTGACCAAATTTGACAAACCGAGGGTCGGAGTAGTCGTCGAACGAAAAGTGCCAGCGGCCGTTGAACGTCCCGTTCTGGATCTCCCCCGTCGCCTGGTGGATCGTGTCCGGAGCCCGAACGAGAATCACGGCCGTCCCCGGATGA
>JASHPV010000053.1 GCA_030037875.1 Thermoplasmata archaeon | reverse complement strand
CGCGTCGACCTCGATCTCGACCATCATGCCGGGGTCGAGCAATCGCGCCACCTCGACCATCGTGGCCGTGGGGCGGGTCCGTCCGAACAGCTCGCGGTGGACCCGGGCGTACTCCTCCCAGCGCGAAATGTCGGTCACGAAGAACCGGGTCCGGACCACATCGGAAAGCTGGGCGCCCGCGGCGTGAAGCGCCTGCTCGATCACCGCAAAGGCCTGCCGGGTCTGGGCCGTCGGGTCGCCCGGACCGACCAGCTTGCCGTCCGGGCCGACGGCGGTGGTGCCGGCGACGTACACCCTCCGACCGACCCGGACCGCCCGTGAGTAGCCCACGATCGCTTCCCAGGGTCCCCCGCTCGAAATCCGTTCTCGGTCCACGATATCCCCTCGTCACGGGGGGAGATTCCCCGGCGGTATAGCCCGCGCGCTGGGGGCTTTCCGGGCAAGCGCCGACCTTATGCTTCGAGCCGCCTGAGGGCACGGCAATGGCGCCCTCGCCCTCCCGGTCGCCGTCTCTGACAGACGAGGAACTCGTACGCGAAGCCGAAGCCGCGCTTCGGGAGCTGGGATTTCCCAAGGCCCGATCGGCCGGCCACCGGCCTCCACCGGCTCCCTCCTTCTGGGTGGAAAACCCCCGGACACGCCGCCGGTCCATCCCGGTCTATGTGGACCCGGCCGGCGCCGTGCTGCCCAGCGTGATGCCCCCGGCCGACGCGACCCTCGATGCCGAGCTCCCGTCGCCGATCCTAGTCGTGTCGACGGACGCCGCAGCCGAGTCCGCCTGGAGCCTCGTCCCGAAGACCCGGGGTCCGCTTGCCCCCGCGAAGCTCCGCATCCTGGTCCTTCGGGACCCGCAGGGCACCGCCCGGGCGCCCCACTGGCATCTCGTGACCGTCCCCCCGCGCGAGGTGCTCCGCATCGCCACCGGGATTGTTGTCGGGATGTACCGCCGGGCCTTCGCCGGCGCCGGGACGGGCGATATCGACTTCAGCGAGCTGCTGGGAACGCTGCGCCACGAGTACCACATCGACGTCAACCGGTCCCTCGGCGTCCAGAGTGACGAGGACGCGCTGTTCATTCTCTACCATCTCGCGCTCCGGGACACGTTCGCACCCGGGAACATCGCGGGGAACCTTCATTCGATCGTGGCGAACCCCACGGGACCGGCGAGCCGGATCCCCTGGTTCGCCGGCTGAGCGGGCCGCGTCTGGCACCGACCGAACAAGAACCAAATAAACCGGCCTTCCTCTTCGATATCGAAGGAGCTCTCTCCGACGATGCCCGACAACGACCCGTTCGTGTGGCCGTATACGCCGACACCGGGAGGGGCCACGCCGCCCGCCACTACGGATCGGGCGGAGGGCCGTCACGAAGTGAGCGCCTTCTTCTGGCTCGCGCTGATCAACACGATCATCATCGCGGCGGTCGGGATCACCGTTTGGTTCCTGTTGCACGCGCCGACGCGCTGACCGGGCCGCGTTGAACCGGAACGGTTATCACTCCGGGGCAGGTCGCCGCCGCCCGGAACCTCGTGGGGCCGTGGGGTAGCTTGGACCATCCTTCTAGCTTGGGGTGCTAGAGACTCCGATTCAAATTCGGACGGCCCCACTCCCGCTGCCTGGTAGTCTGCACGGAACGAACGGTAGATACCTCTGGGGCCTGTTCGTCGGCGGGGTCTTACGATGAAAGTGGCGGTCCTGGGAAGCGGTGATGTGGGAAAGCGACTGGCCGAAGGCTTCGCGAGTCGCGGGCACGAGGTAATCCTCGGGACCCGTACACCGGGCAACCCCGAGCTCAAGAAGTGGGCCGCGACCGTCAAGGGGAAGGTCTTTGTCGGGACCTTCGCCGACGCGGCCCGTCAAGGCGAGCTCGTCGTGCTCGCGGTCCGCGGCGATGCCGCCCTCCCGGCCGTCGAGGCGGCCGGAAAGGCCAATCTCTCGGGCAAGGTGCTCATCGACGTCACGAATCCGCTCGATTTCTCTAAGGGAATGCCTCCCTCCCTGTTCGTCGGCACGACCGAGTCGCTCGGGGAGAGGATCCAGAAGGCGGCTCCCTCGGCCAAGGTCGTGAAGGCGTTCAACACGGTCGGGAATGTCCAGTTCGTCGACCCGCACGTCAAGGGACAGCCCCGTCTCGAAATGCTGATCGCGGGAAACGATGCCGCCGCCAAGCAGACGGTCACGGGGATCCTGAAGTCGTTCGGCTGGGCTGGAAGCATCGACGTCGGGGGGATCGACGGGGCCCGGTGGCTCGAAGCCACGGTTCCGTTGTGGGTTCGGGTCGGCGGAGCATTGAACACGTATTCGCACGTGTGGGTCGTCGGCCGGGATTGATCTCGCGTCCCGCGCCGAAACGGGGTGGCCGCAACGGCTAAACCCTGCGCCGATTCCGCGGCCCCTCCCGGGGAGTGACCAATGGAACTGGACCGTTTGGGTTTCCTGTTCGGCATCTTTGCCGGCATTCTTCTGTTCCTCGACGCGCTCATCACCCTCGCGGGCGGCCTCGCGACGCTGGTGACCTCGGGGCTCTCGACGCACGTGCTGGTCAACACGACGAGCCGGATCGTGCTCGAGGTGGTGGTGGGCATTCTGTTCGTCTTCTTCGCGGCGCTGTCGACCCGGAGGATCGGGAACTATGCCCCGACCGGGCGGTTCGTCCAAACCGGAGACTACTCCCTGGCCGGCGGCATCATCCTGATCATCCTCTCCCTGGGGACCTGGTATGTCCTCGGGCTCCACGTATTCGAAGCCCTCGCGGGACTCTTCGGGCTGATCGGCGGGATCCTGCTCGTCCTGGCCCGGCGCTGAGCCCGACCCGGGAACCACCCCTTTAACTCGCCCGGCTGATTCTCCCAAGCCATGGGGCGCCGCTTCGTAGCTCAGCGCCGGAAGGACCCCTACTACCGCGCGGCGCAGGCGGAAGGCCTTCGTTCCCGGGCCGCCTTCAAGTTGGAGTACCTCTCGGACCGCTTCCCGATATTTCGGCCGGGGAACCGGGTGCTTGACCTGGGGGCGGCGCCCGGGGGATGGTCCATGGTCGCGTCGGAGCGGGTCGGTCCTCAGGGAGCCATCGTGGCCGTCGACCCCCGACTGGTCGAACCGATCGCTCGCGTAGCGTACGTGCGGGCCAAGGTCGGGTCCGCGAGCCTTTCGATCCGCTTGGGGCCGGAGCCCTTCGATGTGGTGCTCTCGGACATGTCGCCGAGCATCAGCGGGGCGTATTCCACCGACCACGCCCGGAGCGTGGCCCTCGTTCTGGAGGCGTGGGCACTGGCTCAGCAGGTGCTCAAACCCGGGGGGCGGTGGGTGGCGAAGGTCTTCGACGGAGACCTGCTCGCGGACGCGGAGGCCCAGATGAAATCCTCCTTCGACCGGTGGCGACGCACGAAGCCGCCGGCCTCCCGGGAACAATCCTCCGAGCTCTACCTGCTGGGATTCGGGTTCCACGCTCCACGAGCCTCATCGAAATGATGCGGAGCCGACCGGCGGCGGAAACGCCGTGGCAGGAACGGGCGGCGGCGATGGTCCGAGCCATCGGTCCGGTGGAAGCCCGGGTCGCTGCCGCCCTGCGTCGCGTGCCCCGGCATCGATTCATCTCGCCCGCGCTGGCGAGCGAGGCCTACGACGACACGCCCCTTCCGCTCGGACCGTCTCGGTCGACGATATCGGCCCCGCACATGGTCGCGCTGATGCTCGAGTGGGCGGAGCTGACCCCGGGGCTCAAGGTGCTGGAGCTCGGCTCCGGGTCGGGCTACTTGGCCGCGCTCGTGGCCGAGCTGGTGCGGCCGGGGGGGCACGTGGTCGGTCTGGAGCTCGAGCGGCAACTCGCCGGCGAGTCGCAACGGTTGCTCTCCGAATTGGGGTACGACGACGCCGTCGAGATTCACGCGGCCGACGCGCGCGCCGGTTGGCCGTCGGGGGCTCCGTATAACCGGATCCTGGTCTCCTTCGCAACGCCCGAGATCTTTCCGGAGTGGACCCAACAGCTCGCGGACCCCGGCATCCTGCTCGCGCCCGTCGGGCCCGCGCGGGGCCAGGTGCTTCGCCGTCTTCGACGGAGCCGCGACGGCGATCGGCTCGAGGACGGTCCGGGATGCATTTTCGTAAGCCTCGCGACGGCCGCCACTCGCCCTAAATAGACCCGCATATTACGGGGTCCTCCCCTGATTTCCGGATTTGGTCAATTGTGATCCGTTTCGGGCCGGCCGGCATACCACTCTCTTGCAAGGGGAGAACTCTGCGGGACGGCATCTCCGACGTCCATCATCTCGGCCTCACCGCGATGGAGGTCCAGTTCATCAAGGTCAATCCACTCACCCGCGTCGTCCAGGAGGAAGAGGCCGGCAAACTCCCCTTCGACGTGCCGCTCCAACTCATCGTCGAGGTCGGTGAGACGACACGGTCATCGGCCGACCCGGCCGCGTTGCGCACTCCTCTCAAACGACGGCAGAACATCACCGGGCTCACGTGGAGCCTCGCCAAGGACTACGCCGACCTCGCCCAGACCCGTGCGCTCGCCCGCGCTCTCGACGTGCGGTTGAGCTTGCACGCGCCGTACTACGTCGATTTCTTTGGGAGCGAAGAGGCGCGGGACCGCAGCATCCGGCAGATCCAGTGGGCGGGGCTGCTGGCGTCGGGGCTCGGCGCCGGCCTGGACGTCACTCACCTGGGATTCTACGGAGGCGGTTCCCGCGCCGACAGCATCCACGAACTGGCGCAGGTGGCCAAGGAACTCGAGTCGTGGCTCCAGAAGACCACCGACGGAGCGGTACATCTCGCCGTCGAGCCCAGCGGGCATCCCGATGTGTTCGGCTCTCGCGAGGAGGTGCTCGAGCTGGCGCACCAGATCAAGGGGATCGTGCCGGTGCTCAACCTGCCGCATCTTGCGGCCCGAGAACGGACCACGTTCTCGGACACGGTCCAGTTGAAGGCGCTGGTCGACCAGTTCGTCGAAGCCAGCCATGGCGACCTCTACCTCAATTTCTCCGGGGTCGAGTTCTATGGTCCCACGGAGTTCCGCCTGACCCCGATCAAGCGGGGGTCGATCCGGTTCGACAACCTCGCGGAGATCCTCGCCGAGCGAGACTACGATGTCACCGTAATCTCGAGCTCCCCGCTGCTCGAGCACGACGGGATGTACCTCAAGCTCCTCTACGAACGGGCGCTGACCCGCCGGTGGACCAAGAAGCACGCGCCGCCGCCCGCCAAGGTCTCCCCCGCTCCGGCCAAGGCCGCCGCTCCGGCGAAGACGACCCGTCCACCACCCCGGCCGTCATCGAAACCGGCTCCACGGACCGCCAAGAGATCCTCCCACGGCTCGGCTTCCCATTCCGCGGCGAGGGCCTCCAAGAGGAGCCATGGCCGGCACTAGCGGGTCCGAGCCCACGACGTTCACGCAGTCCCAGGACTACATCGCCCGTCGAGTGTCGGAGGCGCTGGCGGGAATTCCGGCCGGCGTGGTCCAGCGAACGGTGGAGATCCTCCTCAAGGCGCCGGAGATCTTTGTCTACGGCGCCGGACGCAGCGGGATCATCGGCCGGGCCTTCGCGATGCGATTGGTCCAGGTCGGGTTGGCCGCTTTCGTGATCGGAGAGAGCACGACGCCCATCGTGCGCGCGGGCGACGCGGTGTTCATCCTCTCCGGCCGGGGCGAAAGCCAATCCAGCATCCAGACGGCGAACATCGTGCGCCGCGAGGGAGCCCAGCTGGTGGTCCTGACCGGGCGTTCGAGCTCCAAGCTCGCCCACGCCGCCAATCTGGCCATCCCGTTGGATTTTCCCGAGGACAAGCAACAGCCCGAGCTGGCGCCGCTGGGCACCCTGTTCGAATCGGCCAGCCTGCAGTTCACCGACGCGCTCATCAGTGCGATCATGGGCGCCCGGGGCGAGAGCGAGGAATCGATGCGCCGACGCCACGCGATTATGGTCTGACTTGACTCAAGGCTTAAGCCGCGACACGAATCCGGCCCCTCGTGCCTCACTCTCCCGCGGCGCATCCGGGGTTCTCTCTCGTCCCGACCCCGACCCGGTTCTTCGTGACCAGTGGAAAGGGAATCAACAAGGTGAGCGAGCTCAATGCCTTCGACCTGGCGCTGCTCCAGGCCGGTATCGGCGAACAGAACCTCGTGTCCGTGTCCTCCGTTCTGCCGATCGGGGTCCGCCAGGTCGACCGAGAACGGCTGCCTCGGGGGGCGGTCACCCATGCGGTGCTCGCGCGGCAGGGGGGAGGCGAAGGAGAAGTCGTGAGCGCCGGGATCTCCTACGGGTTCCGTACCGATGGCGAAGGAGGGTACGTGGCCGAGGGCCACTTGAACGGGACCCAGAAAGCGCTCAAGGAATTCCTCAAATGGCGGATGGAGGAGATCGCCCACTTCCGCGGGGTCGAGCTCAAACGGATCCAGTACCGCACGGAGGAGCTGTCGATCCCGATGGACCATTACGGGGTCTGTATCGCGGCGTGCGTCTTTCTCCCTTAGGCCGGACGGTAGCCGCCGGTCTCCTTGAGCTGATCAAAGACCAGGAACTCGCCGCGACTGTGCGGTCGAAAACCCAACTTGGTCGCTACGCGCTGGGAGGCCCGATTGGTGCTGGACGTGCTCCAGATCGGGATGAGGCCCCGAGCCTGAACTTCCCGTGCCACTAGATAGGCTGCCGCCGAGGAGAGCCCCCGTCGGCGATACGGCTCGAGCGTTGTTACCCCGATGTCGGCGTATCGACGGTTGGACGCGGAGTTGTCCGCCACGGCTACGATCCGGCCGTCGATGATGGCGGCCGCCGCCACGCCCTCGGTGAGCGCTTCCTCGTAGGTCGGGTAACCGCCGATCCGAAGCTCCGGGGCGGCGCGTTGAAGCAGGGGGATATCCGGCGCGCCAAGGAGACGGACCGAGGGATGGGAGTGCGGACGGGGCTCCGTTTCCAGCGTGTAGAACAGATCGCCGAGCCACCGAGATGGAAGACGGACCTCCCGCTCGAGGATCGGGGCGAACGGAGCCATGTCGTCGGTCAATCCGTTCACGCAAAACCAGCCGGGAATCCGGGACAGCAGGGCCCAACCCGCCTCCGGGTTTCGGCCGTGATACTCCGGTTCACCGGTGAATCCCCGGTGCTCGATGATCACCGCCTCGGGGTCTCCGAGCGGACCCGCCGCGAAGGCGCGGTCGATGCCGTGCCGAAGATATCCATAGGAGAGGACAAAGAACGGGGTGACGGGCAACTGCTCGGCCAATTGGACCCCCTCGGAGGGGGTGAGCGCCGTGAGGCCGTCCACCCGCGGCCAATCTCCGTACGGCATCGGCGTCGGCGGCATGGCGGTCGGTCCGAGCGATTACAACAGCTTGCGGAACAGGAGCTTGTCTTCCAGCGTCCCTTCGATCTGGAGCTTCCGCGTCACGAGGGCCTTCATGGGACCGATCTCCTTGTTGATCAACCCCAGGAACGTGGCCGTGTCCGTCCGGATCGTGAGGTCGGTACGGGTGGAGTTGCCCGTGCGCAGGCCCCCGAGGTTGCCGTCCTTCAGGTCCACCAGGAAATCGCCCCCATCGGAGAAATGGATCGCGATGCTCCGTACGAGGCCGGCGAGCTCGGTCTTCACCGCCGGATTCTGGGCCGCGTGGCGATTGAATCGCTCCACCAGCGAGGCCAGCGTCTCTTCGATTACTGCCATTCGTGATCCAGCGTTCGGAGTGGAGGTCGCGGTTTAAGCCTTTCAACCGTGCTCCACGAATACCGCAGCCACGCCACGCGCTCGGTTTCGACCGCGAGATGCGAGGCGACGAACTCTTGGGTCTTCGCATCGGAGGCGTACCCGCTGCCGCAGTCCGAGTCGAACTGGGTGCGCAGTCGGTCCATGGCGCGGTCGCGGCACACCTTGGCGACGATCGACGCGGCCGATACGACCGGCAGGTCCCGGTCGGCGTGGTGCCGGGAGACCACCCGGGCCGAGGTGCGAGCCATCGATTTCACTCGCCGACCGAACCGTTCCTGACGGGGGTCGCAGGCGTCGACGAAGATCTCGCGCGCGTCGGTCATCCGCAGGAGCCGGGCGAAGACCCGCGCCTCGAGCACGTTGAGCTGCCGTCGAGCCACGGCCGAATCGATTTCGTTCGGAGGGATCTCAATCGCGATCCGCTCGCCGAGGTCCTTCAGCCGATCGAACAGGTCCTCCCGTTGAGCGCGCGACAGAAGCTTGGAGTCGCGGACCCCGAGCGTTCTCAGTTCTTCGAGTCGACTCCGTTCGACCAGGAATCCCCCGACGACCAAGGGGCCGAGCACGCTGCCCCGTCCGGCCTCGTCGATCCCGAGGACCTTCGGAGCCATCGGAACAGAGAGAGCGGTCCCGGCGTATCTGGGTTCCGTCGTTGGATGTCGTTTCTCGGAAAGAATTAACCCGCGTTTTCGCGGTGGCCCTTCCGTGGCGCTCGAGGGCCTGGCCGTGCCCGTCGTCACGATTTTTGGGGAGAATGGAGAGATCGATGCGGGGCAGAACGGGCGCTTCACCCGAAAGCTATGCGATGCCCGGGTCGACCACATTTTCGCGCTCGGAACAACGGGCGAGTTTCCCCTGGTAACCGCGCCCGAGCGGCCGGTGCTCCTCGAAGCGGTCATTGAAAGCCTCGGGTGGCACACCGATGCCTGGGTAGGGTGTGGGGCTCCCGCCACCGCTCAGGCGGTGGCCAACGCGGAGCAGGCCGAGGAGGCCGGGGCTGCCGCCGTGGTGGCGCTACCCCCGTACTATCTTACGCCCACGGAGGCATCGATCAAGCACTACTACCGGGCGATCAAGAAAGCGGTGGGGGTGCCCGTCTTGGGCTACAACATCCCGGCCCACGTCGGGTACGCCCTCTCGCCCGGTCTCGTGCACGAGCTCGCCCGCGAGAAAGTTTTGTCCGGCCTCAAGGACACTTCCGGATCGATCGACTCCATTCGCGGCTTCCTCCACGGCGCCCCCGAAGGGTTTGCCGTATTCGCGGGCGATGACGGCCTCGCCGGGGCCGCGATAGCGGCCGGCGCCGTTGGGGCCGTCATGGGTTCGTCAAATGTCGTTCCCCGACTTGCCGTTGAATTGGTGGCCGCGGCGCGGAAAGGGGACGCGGAGAAGGTCCTCGCGCTCGAGCCGCCGCTGCGGGCGCTCCTCGTCGCCCTGGAGGCCGGCCCCTTCCCGGCGGTAGTGAAGTATCTCGCTCACCGGTTACGGGGAGCCGAGGTGGGATACCGAGAGCCGTACGGTCCGCTGACGAGCGAAGAACGTGCCAAGGTCGATGCCGCGCTCGGGCCGGCCGAGGCGCTGCTTCGTCCGTTCTTGTGAGGAGGTCGGTGGAAGCGCTCCTCGTAGCGCCGCCCAGAGCCGGGGTACGGATGGGCAAAGTGCCCGACCCGTCCCCGGGGCCCGACGAGGTGAAAGTGCGAGTCCTCGAATGCGGTATCTGCCGCACGGACCGAGAGATCGTGGCCGGACGATACGGCGCTCTTCCGGAAGGCCGGCCCGACCTCGTTCTGGGTCACGAGAACTTGGGGAAGGTCGTCCAGGTGGGCGCCGCCGTGCGCAACCTCCGGGTCGGCGACGAAGTGGTCGCCACGGTACGACGGGGATGCGGTATCTGCCGGTGCTGCCGAACCAGCCGGCCCGATTTCTGCGAAACCGGCCTGTTCACGGAACGAGGCATCAAGGGCCGGGATGGCTACCTCGCGGAGTTCTACGTCGAGCGGCCGGAGCACCTTGTGCGCGTCCCGCGCCCCCACCGGCTGAGCGCGGTGCTCCTGGTGCCCTTGAGCGTGGTCGAGAAGGCGGTACAGCAGGGCAAGCGAGTACTGGACCGCACGGAGGTCGTGCCCGGAACGAACGGCGGTCGGCCCCGAACGGCCCTTGTGATGGGAACTGGAGCCCTGGGGATTCTCGCCGTGCTCGTGCTTGCGGCGGAAGGTTTCGAGGTGACCGCGATCGACCGCGAGAGAGAGGACGCACCTCCCGCTTCGATGCTGACCGCGATCGGCGCGCGACACGCGAACGTATCCGCCGGACTGTCGGTTCTCGGGAAGCAACGGTTCGACCTGATACTGGACGCCACCGGATCAGCGGCCCTTCACTTCGACTTGACATCGCGTCTGGGTCCGAACGGTGCGCTGGTCGCCGCGGGGATCGCGGCCGACGCGGGGGATGAAGTGTCCGTCCCGGCCGGGGAGATGGTCCGCCGGCTCATGACGCAGAACCAGGCGATCGTCGGATCGGTCAATGCGAGCCGTCGACATTTCGAGATGGGGCTTCGGCATCTGACGGCATTCCGGCGACGCTGGGGGACCGTGGCCGAGCAGCTGGTGAGCCAGCGGCTCCCGTGGACCGAGTATGGGCCGATCCTCTCCGGGGGAAAGTCCGAGGGCGTCAAAACGGTCCTTACCATCGGCCGGTGACCGAGTCCCGCACGAGCCCGACCGCGCCGGGGAAACACTAAATAACGCACCCGGCTCGAAGCGCTCTCCCGCCGTCGAGAAAACCATGGGTCTGTGGCAGGGTCGCTCGCATCGGAAGCCGTCCGGCGGACGCCTTCGCCCCTTCCGGAAGAAGCGGCGTTTCGAGATCGCCCGGGAGTTCCAGTTCGCCACCATCGGCTCGGGGTTCGTCAAAAAGTACCGGGTGCGCGGGGCGAACCGGAAGCTGCGGATCCTGACCGCGATTGCGATCAACGTCTACGACCCAGCGACCAAGAAGATCCAACCGGCCAAGGTGCTCTCCGTCCGGGAGAACAAGGCCAATCCGAACTACGTCCAACGAAACATCATCACCCGCGGTGCTCTGGTCGAGACCGACCTCGGCCTCGTCGAGGTCCGCTCCCGGCCCGGCCAGGACGGTGTCCTCAATGGCATCCGGGTCGCCGAGAAGGCGCCGGCCCCTGCCCCGGCACCGGCTTGAGCCGACTTCTCGTGCGCCGATGCCGGACCATATCTACGTCTACCCGGCTTACCTGGTCAAGGACAGCTCGCGTTCCGACGGCCGTCGGGTGCCCTCGGCCCATGCGCCGTCCTCGGCCACGGTCGAACAAATCGTCGCCGCGGCCAAATCGCTGGGGTTCCAGGCCCAGGCCGAACCCGAACGGGGGTACCCGCGACAGGGACCCGGGGAAGCCGGTCGGGTCAAGGTGACCAAACGGGCCGGCGTATCGAAGACGAAGCTACTGCGTCTCCTGGCTGACGAGATTCGGAAACTCGGCCCCGCCCCGTCCCGGTGAGTCGATGGACGAACCGGGCACGATCTATTTTACCGGCACCGCCGGCGCCGGCAAGACCTCGCTGGTCCAAGCGTTCCAGGATTGGCTCGACAAGCAGGGTCACGATGTGGTGACCGTGAACCTTGACCCGGGGAACGAAGCCGGGAGCTTCGAGCCGGACGTGGATATCCGGGACTGGATCCGACTGCCCCAGGTCATGCAGGAATACGGCCTGGGGCCGAACGGCGCCCAGGTGGCGGCGGCCGACATGATCGCCCTCAAGATCTTCGAGGTCAAGCAGACGCTGGACGGCTACAAGGCCCAGTACGTCCTCGTCGACACGCCGGGCCAGTTCGAGCTGTTCGCCTTTCGGGAATCGTCCAAGGCGATCGTGGACGCGCTCAGCGGCGACCGGTCCCTCATCGCCTTCCTCTTCGACCCCGCGCTCGCCCGCCGCGCCTCCGGTTTCGTGTCGCTCCGGATGCTATCCGCCACGGTCGAGTTCCGGTTCCGGCTCCCGATGATCAACCTGCTGACCAAAACCGACGTGCTCACGCCCGACCAACTCGAGGAGATCCTGGCCTGGGGGGACGACCCGATGATGCTGTCCGACGGCGTGGGACAGGAGCTCCCCACCCCCGACGTACAGCTCTCGACGGAACTGTTCCGCGCGATGGAGACCATGGCCCCCCAGACGGCGCTTGTTCCGACCTCCGCGTCGGAGCAGAAGGGTATGGACGTGCTGTACGAGGCCGTCGAGCGGATATTCAGCGGCGGGTTCGAGGAAGAGGCGCTGGAACCGGGCGAAGGAAGCGAGTGAGGCCGGCTCACTCCGTGAAGAACAGCCCCATGCCGGCCGAGGCCGCTTCGTCCTCTTCCTGAAGCCGGGCCCGGAGGGCCTCCGCCTCCTTGGGAGGGAGCTTCGTTCCGATGTCCTTGAGCATCCCCTCCGCCTTCGAGACGGCCTCGGTCGAGCCTTCGATCTGTACCAGCAGGTGGCCGGACCGGCCTCCGAGCGTCGCCGCGTCGCGGAGCTTGTGGCTTTGTCGCGCGATGACGTCCTCCCGGAGGACTTCGTCGAGCTGCGTCCGCCGGTCGTTGGGCACTTCGAAGATGATCCACGCCATCGGGCCGCCGATGCAGCAGCGGCGGGTAAGACCTTTGCCCACCGCCGCCGCACACCCTATGCGGTCGACGCGCGTGGCGCGGGTCCCATGTGGGCTTCCACCTCGACCGGGGTCGTGGTCTCCAGCGACCCGGGGCGGATCCTTCTCCTCGGCTCGGCCCACGTCGTGGACCTTTCGGGCCCCATCCGGGAACGCCTGAGCGCGATTCCCCTCCAAGCCGTGGCTCTCGAGCTCGACGCGGAACGGGCGGCTGTCCTGGAAGGACCGTCGGGTGCGGCTCCGAAAAGGCCGGGGTCCGTGCCATTGCTTATCCGGTTCTGGGGAACGCTCCAGCGCCGGCTCGGAGCCGAGCTGGGACAGGGCGCGGGCGGAGAGATGCGAGCGGCGGCCCAATTCGCGAAGGAGAAGAGCCTCCCGGTGTTCCTCATCGACGACCCGTTCAATCTCACCATTCGGCGCCTACTCGGCTCGCTGTCGTTTCCCGAGCGGGTCCGGCTGCTCGCCGGGGCCGTGCTCGGCCTGGTGATCCCGGCCCGGACCGTGAAGCGAGAGCTGGACCACTATTCCGAAACGCCCACCGACTACACCGACCAGATCCGGAGCACGTTCCCGACCGTGGCCCGGGTGTTGATCGATGAACGGAACGAGCACATGGCGGGCCGGCTGGAGGAGATGTGGCGCCGGGGGATCCGTCAGATCGCCGTCGTCGTGGGCGACGCGCACGTGCCGGGATTGGCGGACGCGTTGCGCAAGCGCCAACTGCCCGTCGAAACGGTTTCGTTCGGGCAGCTGCGGTCGCCAGCTACAGCACCGTAGGGGATTCCGTCTTCGCCGCCTCGACCGAGGCGAGGAACGCCGTCGTCATCGCCTCGATTTCGGGACTCGTGAAGGTACCGATCTCCCCCGCGTCCCCAAGCGTCGAGACCCTCGGGTCGATGGGAAGCCGGGCGAGCAGCGGGATCCCGTACTCGCTCGCCACTGCGGCGACCGCACTGGGACCGAACGGCTCGAGCCGGGTATGACAGTGGGGACAGTCGAGGTAGGAGAGATTCTCCACGACGCCGAGCAGGGGCACGTGAAGCTCCCGGGCCATGTTCATGGCCTTCCGTACGATCAGGGCCGCGAGTTCCTGCGGCGTGAACACGAAGACCATCCCATCGAGCGGAAGGGTTTGGAAGACCGTGAGCGGCACGTCGCTGGTGCCGGGCGGCATGTCGATGAGTAGGTAGTCAAGATTTCCCCAGCTCACGCCGCCGAAGAACTGGAGGATGAGGCGCGTCACGAGCGGGCCCCGCCAGATGACCGGCGTCTTCTCGTCCTCGACCATGAATTGGGAGGACACAACCGTCACGCCATCGGCGGTCTGCGCCGGCTCGATCCCCTCTCCCCGGTCCACGAGGCCGCCGGATAGGCCAAAGAGCTTGGGAATCGAGGGGCCCGTGACGTCCGCGTCGAGGATTCCTACGCGAAGGTTCCGGCGACGCAATTCGGAGGCGATCAGGGCGGTGACAGAGGATTTACCGACGCCGCCCTTCCCCGAACCAACCGCGACGACGTGCCGAATTCCGCCCTTGCCCATACGCTGCAGCAGCCCGGCGCCGGGGCGTCGGACCGGAGGCGCTTCCGCCGGCGGGTGGGAGTGGACATCCTCCGGAGACATAGTGGGCACCGCAGCCTAGGACGACTTGCCAAAGAGTACTTAACGCGCCCCGGGGTGCAATGGTCGTAGCTCGGTAGGAGGAACCGGTACGTCCGAAACGCCCCTGCTTCACGAGATATTCGCCCCCTCGTCGGTGGCCGTGATCGGCGCGTCGAACAGTCCCCTGTCGGTGGGTGGGATGCTCTTCCGGAACATCCTGGAGGCGGGGTATCGCGGGGTAGTGTACCCCGTGAATCCCTCGTGGAAGAGCGTCTCCGGGGTGCGGTGTTACCCCACGGTCGCCGACCTGCCCGAGACCCCAGAGCTCGCCGTGGTGATCGTGCCCGCCCCACTCGTTTCGGGTGTGATGACCCAGCTCGGCGAACGCGGCACGCGGGGGGCGGTGGTGATTTCGGCCGGGTTCCGAGAGATCGGAGGGGTCGGAATCGCCCGCGAGGAGGAGTTGATCGCTACGGCTCGGAAGTACGGGATGTCCCTCGTCGGGCCCAACTGCTTCGGCGTCATCAACACGGCCCCGGAGGTCAGTTTGAACGCCACGTTCTCCCGAGACCTTCCCCCGAAGGGAAACATCGCCTTCGTCTCGCAGAGCGGCGCCCTGTGCGCCGGCATCCTCCGGTACGGGATCTCGGAACGCATCGGTTTCTCTCGATTCGTCTCCGTCGGCAACCGCGCGGGAGTGGAGGAGAGCGACATCCTGCATGCTCTCTCGACGGACCCGTACACCGATGTCGTCCTGCTCTACATCGAGAGCCTCGCCAACGAGCGGCGGTTCTTGGACGCCGCGCGCGAGGTAGCGAAGGTCAAGCCGGTCCTCGTGATCAAGAGCGGGCGGTCTCCCGAGGGAGAGCGGGCCGTCCGAAGTCATACCGGTTCCATCGCCCACTCGGCCCAGGACCGGTTGTACGGCGCGCTGTTCGAGCAAGCGGGCATTCTCCGGGCCGAAACGATCGGCGAACTCTTCCGCGAGGCGAAGGTCTTCTCCTCCGGCGAGCGCATGAACGGCTCGCGATTGGCGATCCTCACGAATTCCGGGGGACCCGGCATTCTGGCCACGGATGCATGCGCCCGCTGGGGCCTCTCGCTGCCGCCCCTTCCGGAACGGACGCGCACCCGGCTACGCAGCTTGCTCTCCCCATCGGCGGCGTTCGGGAACCCCGTCGACACCACGGCCGACGTGACGATCCGGTCGTTCGCCGCCACGCTCAAGGAGCTGCTGAATGTTACCGACATCGACGGGTGCCTCGTCATCGCGACGCCGGTCGGGGAACTCCAGGGTCCCGCGCTCGCCCAAGCGATCTTCAGCGCCCGGGGGCGGCTCAAGAAGCCCGTCGTCGCGTGTGTGTTCGGACTCGTGGACCTTAGCCAGGAGGTCCAAGCGCTGGAAGCCCATCGAGTCCCCACATTCACCTTCCCCGAAGAGGCCGTCGTGGCGTTGGCCAGTCTCGCCCATTACGAACGCCGGCGCGACCGGCCGCCGCATCCGTTCCCTCCCTACGCGGTTCACCGAGAGACGGTGGCCCGGGTCCTGGAGGCCGTTCCCACTGCCGAACCGTCAGTGCTCCCGGAGTTTTCCGCGCGCGCGCTCCTCTCCGCCTACGGCGTCCCCTTCGCCCCCGCTCACCTAGCGAGGACGCCCGAGGAGGGGGTCGAGTTCGCCGACAAGATCGGATACCCCGTGGTGCTCAAGGTGGCGTCGCCGGAAATCTCGCACAAGACGGAGGTCGGGGGGGTACGCGTCGGACTCCTCAGCGCTACGGATCTGCGAACGGCGTGGGAGGAGGTGAAGGCCACCGTGGCCTCCAAGGCGCCGGAGGCCCGCATCGAGGGGTTCGAGATCGAGAAGATGATCACCGGCGGGAAGGAAGTGCTCATTGGCCTGCAACGCGACCCCCGGTTCGGACCCGTGATCGTGTTCGGGATGGGGGGTATCTACGTCGAGGTGCTCCGAGACGTCACCTTCCGGCTGGCCCCGTTCGACCAGGCCGAGGCCGAGGAGATGGTGGCCTCGGTGCGAAGCTTCCCGCTCCTGAAGGGGGTGCGCGGAGAGAAACCGAGCGATCTACCGGCCCTGTACACGATTCTCGGGCGCGTGGCCCAGCTGGCGCTCGACCTCCCCCAGGTCCAGGAACTGGACCTCAACCCGGTGATCGTGCGCCCCGTGGGCGAGGGCGCGTTCGCCGTCGATGCCCGGCTGGTGCTCGGGCCCATCGGTCCGACTTCCATATCGGCACCTCCCGTTTCAGTTCCTCGATTAGGAACCGCGCGGCCCTGAACGCCATCGCCCGGTGCGGTGCGGCGACGCCGATGATCACCGACGCGTCCCCGACCCGGACGCG
Organism: Thermoplasmata archaeon; assembly: GCA_030037875.1. Lineage (GTDB taxonomy): Archaea > Thermoplasmatota > Thermoplasmata > Lutacidiplasmatales > UBA184 > JAKIWV01. Next base: position 2,206 of record JASHPV010000053.1, on the reverse strand, counting down.
GCCCACCCGGTGAACGAGGAAGACGCGTCGCGCCCCGAACCTTCGAAGGGCTTGTCGCTCGAGGTCGCGGAGGCGGGCGAGAACCACCGCCCGGTCCGTTTCGTAATCGAGGGCCGCCGTCCGGCGGCCGCCCGCGGATTCCCGCCGGACCCGGCCGATGAAGAACACGACCGCTCCGCTGGCCGGGTCGCCTAAGTGTCGCTCGACCCGGCTGAGCGAGAGCGGCCGCGAAGAGATCTCGCAGGTCACCCCGCTAGCCCCCGCTGTAGGGCGGATGGACGCCGATCTCGTCGCCCGGCGCGACCCGCGCCCGCGGCCCTCCCACGTAACGACCGTTCCGGACGAACCGGGATCCCTTGAGCACGGGTTTGAGGCGGGGGTGTTCCTCCGCGAGGCCGGACAAGACCGCCCCAATGGTCGAGCCGGACGCCGGCACTTCTCGATCAACCGAGGCGGCTCCCATGGCTTCCCGCGCGGTCGCGAAGAATCGAACGCGTACCGAGGACTTCACGAAGGACTCCGGAGGTCTCCCGAAGCTTTCGAGGCCATGGTGAGACGGACGACCCCGAACGGATATGTATGTTCTACCGAGTGGTGATAGGTATATGCCGGAGATCACGGTTCGCGCGGGAGGCGCCGCCGGAGATGGCATCGCTTCCGTGGGCGATGTCATCGGCCGTTCCTTCTCCCGCATGGGCCTCCACGTCTTTGGTCTCAATGCCTACCAGTCCGTCATCCGCGGGGGCCACGTGTGGTTCCAGGCGAGGGCCTCCTCCGACCCGATCCACTCTCAGGGGGACCAGGCCGACGTGCTGTTCGCCCTCAACAAGGAGACCGCGCAGATTCACCTTCCCACGATGAGCGCCGGGAGCACCATCGTCTACGACCCGGAGAAGTTTGACCTCGCCGACAGCGAGCTTCCCGTGGGAACGAAGAAGCTCTCGGTGCCCACGCTCGAGATCGGACGCAAGTACTCGACCCAGTCCATCCTCCAGAACGCGGCCGGCATGGGCGCGGCGGCGTACCTCGCCGGTATCCCGTTCGCGGTCCTCCAGCAGACGCTGGCCGATTCGTTCGGTCGGAAGAAGGGGGACATTGCCGACTGGAACATTGGGGCCGCCGGGGACGGCTACCGGTTCGCGGAGAAGAACTCGGGGGCGAACGACCACGCGGTCAAGCCCGCGGGAAGCCCCAAGCTCCTGATGACCGGGAACCAGGCGATCGCGTTGGGGGCCGTGGCGGCCGGATGCAAGTTCTACGCGGCGTATCCGATGACTCCGGCGTCCACGATCCTTCACTGGATGGCGGCCCACGCCCAGCAACTCGGGATCGTCGTGAAGCAAGCCGAGGACGAGATCGCGGTCGTGAACATGGCCATCGGGGCCTCCTTCGCCGGCGTGCGGTCGATGTGCGGTACGAGCGGTGGGGGGTTCTCGCTGATGGTCGAGGGCATCGGCATGGCGGGCATGACGGAGACGCCGCTCGTCGTGGTCGAGGCCCAACGGAGCGGTCCGTCCACCGGGCTCCCTACGAAGACGGAGCAGGGCGACCTCAACCTGATCCTCGGGGCCGGGCAGGGCGATTTCCCGCGGGCGATCCTTGCCCCGTCTGATGCGGGGGAGGCGTTCCGAGCCACGGTGAAGGCGTTTCAGTTAGCGGAAGACTGGCAGACCCCGGTCATCGTGGTGAGCGATTTCCATCTCTCGGAAAGCATCATGACCGTCGAACGGGACGAGATCCCGTTCCCCGGACCGGTCCCGTCGCTCTTCACCGTCGAGCCCAACGGCGGCGAGTACAAGCGCTACGCCTACACAGAATCGGGCGTCTCCCCGCGGGCGTTACCCGGTCAGCCGGGCCTCCAGTTCAAGGCCGGCTCGGACGAGCACGATGAGCGCGGCCACCTGATCTCGGATGTGCTGTCGGGCGTGCCGATCTGGGTCGCCGAACGTACGAAGATGATGGACAAGCGAATGCGGAAGCTGGAGGGCCTTCGGGCGGCCGGACCCGCGCCCAGCCTCGAGGGACCGGCCGACGCCCCGCTCACGTTCGTCGCGTGGGGCTCCACGGTCGGCGCGATCCGGGACGCCACCCGTCTTCTGAAGGCGAAGGGCGTCTCGACGAACCTGATACGGCTCCCACAGGTCTATCCCTTGGCCACGACGGCCCTCCTCCCGCTGCTGACGAAAGCTCGGCAGACCCTGCTCGT
>JASHPV010000052.1 GCA_030037875.1 Thermoplasmata archaeon | reverse complement strand
CGAATTGGAACACGAAAAATAAAAGTGAAATGGAAAAGAGTGCGAGCGAAAACTTCAACGCGGGCCGATCCCACCCCCGTCTCAGGATTTTTCCGTTGAGGATTGCCTCTCCGAGCAGCGTCAGCGAAAAGAGGAGAATCAAAAGCATGGATGGAAACTCGGTCGACCCCGCAATCAATAGGACCAAACCGGCCAATCGGAACGATCGCTTGAGAAGGAAGTAAAACCCCAACAAGAACAACGGGACAAAGAATGCGATAAAGTGCGCGTCAAACCAGTTGACGCCGGCGAGAGGAAAGTAGAGCAAGTAGGCGAGGGAAATGACGAGGGCGGGTAGTTCCAGCCACAGGACCTTCCTCGCAATCGCGTAGAGCGGTACGGCACCCAGGCCTAGGGCTATCGATTGAAGGACGAGAATCAATGGATAGCTGTTAACCAGGCCCAGCGGGGAAAGCAGAAACTCGAAGGGCTGGTCCGCAACCGCCCCGAGATACTGGACCCACCCGGGCAAGCCGGGAATGCCGAACAATGCGATGGAACCCGGCTGAGTGAATATCCATACATGCTGTTCGAACAAGCCAAGGTCGAAAACCGCCGTGGCCATGCCATAATACCGGGCAACCGACAGCCATGACCAATAGGAACAGTAGACACCGACCGCCACCAGGAGAACTAGGACGTGTGAGTTGTGCAGCTCCTCCCGCAACCGACCCCACAAGCCCCTGACTGGGTGCGGCTCCTTTTCCTGCGAGGTCACCGAGGACATCCGGCCACCCAAACCGACAATGGCTTTGCAGGCTTCGGAAGGGGTGAGCGCCGCGTGAAAGCCCAGCCCTAAACCGATGCGAACCTAGAGTTCAAGCCGACCATAAACTTTGGAGGCGGTATTCCCCGAACCTCAAGCAAGTTGGCCAACGCAACGCCCATCAAAGTAAGGAACATGATCGGAATTGCCTTCCCCACAGGCATGCGTGTATCGAAATCGTGCACGTATCGGACGGGGAACTCGCAGACGGGTATCCCAGCCTTGGCGACATGGAACATCATCGCGACCTCGAAGGTTCGGTTCGTGACGCTCAGCCTCCGCAATATCACGTCTCGGACGACCGACCTCGAGAAGACCTTCAAGCCGCATTGACTATCTTCAAGCTGGATACCCAATACGACCTTAGCGAGAGTCGCCCAAACGAAGCCCACCGAGCGGCGCAACGGGGGTTCCGGAACGGCCACTCGGTTGGGCTCGAGGCGGCGCGACGCAATGACGGCCGGCATCCCACCCAAAGCCAAGCGAACCATCTGCTGGAAGTCGGATCCCGGAACGCTTCCATCCGCATCCGCGAACGCGATCAGCTGGAATTGGGCCCTGCGAAATCCTTCGAGGATTGCTCCACCACGTCCCAGCTTCTTCGAATAGGTGTAGCACCGAACCCCCCGATCTCGATACTTCTGAGCCACTTCGGGCGTATGGTCCGAACCATCGGCGATGACGATGACCTCGTAGGGGACGCCCAATGCCTCGAGAACGGGCAAGTACTCCTTGAGGGACTTTTCCAGCCGTTCCCCCTCATTGTAGGCCGGGATCACCAGTGAAATGGAATCCGGAGAGGAGTTCCACTCCGGCGGCGCAGTCTGAGCTACACCGCGCACCGCTCCGGTGAGTTCGGGGGTGGCTACAGCGGGGGCCCATACGCGATAGGACGAGCCAGCCCCAGCGTACCCGGCGAACTGAGGGCCTGCGAGTTCTATTGCAGCGGGAAATGGGGCCCTGTCGTCCATCGGCCCCTACAACCCCTGCTCAGGGGTATTAAACCTATAGAACAACTGTAAGCCCTACAAATTTTGCTGAGGTAGAACCGTGAGTCCGTCTCACACGCCGCGTGCGGTAGCCTAGCTCGGGAGTTGTTAGTGCGGCGATAAACCGCACGACAACCGGTCGATCGATACAACCTGGCGAAGTATAGTACGCAGGTCACTCAATTCGTTTGAACGGCAACATCCCCCTACAACCTCGCGCATCCGCATCTCGGTTTCCCGAGGCGGCTTCGGTCAGTTGAATCCGCAGAATAATATCCCCGTCCAGCTAGGCGAATTCGTGCCCGATCGAACTGCCCTCATCACTGGGATCACCGGACAAGATGGGTCGTATCTCGCCGAGTTTCTGCTCTCGAAGGGATACCGGGTCGCTGGGATTGTGCGCCGGCTGAGTTCGCCCAACTTCACGAACCTGACCGGGATCGTGGACCGAGTCGAGCTCATCGACGGAGATTTGATGGACCAATCTTCGTTGAACCACTCGGTCCAATCCACTTCACCAGACGAAGTGTACAACCTGGGTGCCCAATCGTTCGTGGCTGCTTCATTCACCCAACCGGTTCTGACCGGTGAGATCACGGGTCTCGGTACCCTCCGCCTTTTGGAAGCGGTCCGAGTGAACGCGCCACGGGCCCGAGTCTATCACGCGTCGTCGAGCGAAATGTTCGGGCAGGTTGAAACCGAGCCTCAGGACGAGTCAACGCCGTTCCATCCCCGGAGTCCGTACGGTGTGGCGAAGGTGTACGCGTACTGGGCTTGCGTAAACTATCGCGAAGCCTATGCAATGTTCGCGGCCAACGGGATTCTCTTCAACCACGAGTCGCCCCGCCGTGGGTTGGAGTTCGTAACGCGAAAAATCACGGATGGAGTGGCGCGAATCGCGACGGGAAAAGCCGATACCCTAACGCTCGGCAATCTCGACGCCCGGAGAGACTGGGGCTACGCTCCAGATTACGTGGAGCTGATGTGGCGGACCCTTCAGGCCAAACGGCCGGGCGATTTTGTCGGGGCGACGGGCGAGTCCCACACGGTCAGGGAGTTTGTTCAGGAAGCCTTCAAAGTTGCGGGGATTGAGCGGTGGGAGGATCATCTGCGGACCGATCCGAGGTACAACCGGCCTTCGGAGGTCTTCAATCTCCGGGGCAACCCAGTCAAGGCGGAGCGAGAACTGGGGTGGGAAGCGAAGACCCGGTTCAAGGATCTTGTCCGGATCATGGTCGCGGCGGATTTGGAACGGTACCGGAAGTCCTCGAAGTGAAACGTCGGTCCAACGGCATCAGGACAACCGCTCTTGGCGCCAGCT
>JASHPV010000051.1 GCA_030037875.1 Thermoplasmata archaeon | reverse complement strand
ACGTATCACCTGGTCAATTTCGACCCTCTCATCGGTTACGTGAACGCCCACGAGGGATTCGAGTACCCCACCCTCACCAGCGACACGAGTCAACCGGTCGGAATCTACTACGTGCAAAACGAAACGGACGGGAAGTATCCGTTCGTCGAACAATCCCTATCGACGAATACCGTGACCACGATCTCCGACATCATTCCACTGTACCAGAAATTCGCCGCCTACTCGGCGATGTTGGACAACGAGTTTTTTCTGGAGTACGGCTACGAGGTCGCGTTGTTCTTCGGCACCACGACGGATGTGGGTTCGTGCGACGCGGGGGACTTCTCCCTGGAGCTGGTCAACCTGAGTACCGGCTACCTCTCCATGTGGAACACCACCTCGGGAGTGAGCTGCCACAACCAGCAAGCCCAGTACCTCGGGAACGGCACCGTCGCGGTCATCTCGAACGGTGGCGCCATCGAGGGCTACAATCTTTCGACTCGACAGCAATGGAACATGTATCCCTCAGGGACTCTGCCTTTTTTTGAGGCCAACAATCTCTACTGGCTCCCCCAGACGAGACAGATCATCAACGTCGAAGCGGAGGGGTCGTCGGGAGACCAGATCGAGGTGCTCGCAGAGGGTACGGGCACCGAACCGACCTTTACCCTCGTCCAGACCTTCCCGTGGGGGACCGGGGTTACGGTCAACGGGGTCGATGGGATCGCGTTCAACGCGTCCTATTCCGACGGCAAGCCGGCGCTGCTGGTCGTGACGCAAGAGGGCGCCACAGATAGCCACCTGAACTACAACGTACTCGCGACCTACGCCGATCCCACCTTGAGCCCCACCAACACGATCGATTCGGTCAATGAGGAGACCTGTGACAGCGGCGATTCGTACATCGCGATGCAGAGATACGTCTTCACGTCGAACTACCTGACCTGCGTAACCACGACGGGGAGTTACGATAGCGAGCTATGGGACCCCTGGAATGGCTCGGTCCTCACGACGAACATCACGCCCGAGTACGGGTCGTGCTACAACGCCTGTTTCGAGGGGATGTACGCGCCTAGCATCGACTATCTCCTGAACTACAATGCCAGCTCGGTACTGGCCGGCGGACCGTCGGACCCGACCTACAACGTCGTCTACGACTATCACAGTCCGAGCAATCCCTACCCCAACGCTTCCATCGCCCCGGCGGGACTGGCGATCGACCGCGTGACGAACTCAACGATCGCGCTGAGCTGGGCGAATCCGCCGGGACCGCCGATAAACGATACTGTCTACGAAGGTCCGTCGTGCGGCGATTACTCCACCAACTATTCCTTAGGGATGGCCGGAACTTCCTACACAGCTACCGGTCTGGCCCCGGCCACGACCTATTGCTTCGCTGTTTCTGCGTGGACTGCGGCCGGTCAATCGCCCTTGAGTGCCCCGGCGATTGGGACGACGCGGCCGCTGAACCCGACTGCGTTGGCAGTTTCCTCCTTCACGGACGTTTCCGTCGCGCTCGCGTGGACGAATCCATCGTCGGGCACTTTACTCAACGACACGGTACTGTGGGCGAGCGGCTCCTGCGGAACTTACGAATATGCGCTGTCCACCGGCGGCGCGGCCACGTCGGCTACGGTGGCGGGACTGCTGCAAGGCACGCTCTACTGCTTTACCGTCGAGGCCTGGTCCGCCGGCGGCAACTCCTCCTATAGTAATGCGGTAACCCAGAGACTCGGCCAGGTCCCCGACGCTCCTACCGGTTTGACGGTGACCGGTGTCACGAGCGGCACGGCAGGACTGGTCTGGGTCAACCCGGCCGGGTCAGGTCTGGTCAACGATACGATCTACGTCGGCGCTTCTTGCGGGGTCTATTCATCCAGCCAATCGCTAGGCGCCGCTGTCACGTCGTACACGGAGACCGGATTGGCATCGGCCACTTCCTTCTGCTTCGCCGTATCGAGCTGGAACGTTAGCGGCGAGTCGCCGTTGAGCTCAGCAGTGATCGCCGCGACGTTGCCCACCGCTCCCCGCAACCTGGCGGTCTCGGGGTTCAACGCCACGAGCGTTTCGCTGGTCTGGCTCAATCCGCCCGGAACGCTTCGCAACGTTACCGTCTTCTGGTCCAGCGCGTCGTGCGTGGATTTCTCGCATGCCGCCTCGCTGGGGGGCGCTGAAGCCTCTTACTCGGTCAGCGGATTGGTGGCCGGAGTCGCGTACTGTTTCACTGTCGTCGCCTGGTCGGCCGGCGGTTCCTCCATCCCCAGTTTGACCGTCATCCAACGGACTCTTGAGCCCCACACTGCGGCGGTACCCCAGGGTTTGGTTTGGCCGCCCCTCTTTGGCTGGCCGAATCTTAACCTGTTAAACTGGATTGGATTGGTCGCAATAGCCGGGGGAGTCGTCGTGGTAATTGCATACCGGCGAATGATCGCTGGACCTGTGCTCATCGGAGCCGGATTGATTTTGGTTTTCCTGCTTGCGGTCTGAATATCGAGAGTGACGACGAAACGTAGGACCTGCGGGACGGGTCGAAGGCCGAGGTGTGAATCGTATCTGGTTGACAAACATGGCGGCATTCATCGTTATGATTTTTGCCAGAGACGAGGGCAGCTTGATCGACTGCGCTCATCCGCCGAACTTGGACGGATTCAGCGCTTCCGGGACTCGGTAAAGGAAGACGTCCGTGTCTCGATCATAGCGCGTCGGTGTCCACCCGATGATCGGGTGGCACCGGCTGATTACCCTGGTTCCGGGTCCCAGTTCCTTTTCGAGCTTCGGCCGTAGTCGAGCCATGGCTCCGGGCCACAGAAAAGCAGTCACCACGGTCGCGGGCCGAAGGTCAATCGTGTACATGTTGCGTCGAAGAATCTGAATCCGATCAGCGGCCGGACCCACCGCGCGGCGAATCCGCATGATCAGGATACGGAGGGGTTCGAGTTCGACGGCGATCACGTGGGCGCCGTACTCGCGAGCGGCGGGAAAGGCGATCGCGCCGGTACCTGCCCCGAGTTCATACACTGTGTCCTGAGGGCCCATCTCAGCGAATCGGAACATCACCTCGATGGATTTTCGAGGGGCCCCCTGGTAGCCGGCTCCAAAGAGGAACGAGACCATCCAAAAGTACGCCACGCCTCCTGCAAAAACCCAGAGCACCGCGCCGGCGATAAAGAAGGGGCTGAGAAAGATGCTCGTCACGTCCTCCTCAGGCGAGAGAAAGGCTTGAAACTTAGCACCGATTCCCAGAAGAATCTATCCGTCGCTACGGGCTTGGAAGCTTTTCCGGATTCATTTGAGGTTCGAGATCCCTAAGCCAGCGAGGCAGTTGTGATTCCTCCCGAGTGCCTCCGGAGCAAGGTAATACACCGCCGATTCCGGGGACGGGACGGGCTCCCCCCTCCTCCTTCCAGTTTCGGTCCTGCGAGTTCCCGCCGAACGTCGCTAGACAGGAATCACCGTGTCTGAATCGAGAAAGCCGCGTTTGCCCGGCGTGCGTCTCCAGAGAAGTGTTCAAGTAACGAGGAGTCTGCCAAACTGCGACTGCCGAAGGGCTTCGATGGCCGCAATGTGCATTTCTTGTGGATGGGTTCCAAACGAAGCGAGCGAGGAACGGGATGTGGTGGAGTACTCCCTACCCGGGCGGGCGGGCACCCGGATCATTTGCACCGAATGCTTGGAGGCGGCGAGTGCTGCTTGGATACTCAAATCACTGCCCCATTCGAGGGCTGTGAGCCCGAACCCGGCGTAGATTCGGCACCAAATTCTCGTAGAAGAGAGGCGGCATAGCCTCCCGTCCGGCTTCCCGATGTCGGGCCACTCAAATTCGCGAAGGACTTGCCACTCCCTCGGGCACTTAGGTGCCCCTGAGGTCGATCCGGTACATTCGGGCCCGGTCGTCGCATCGCCCCCCGAGGTCCGCGGTCAAGCCTCGGTGCTTCCGGCGGCAGGATCTTTTTCCGGGAACTCGCCCGAGTCCTGCTACGCGCTCGCGGGACGATTTCCTTGGTCAACAAGTCTAGGTTCCTGAGCCCCGCGCAATGGGAACACCACCCTTCCTCGTATGCCACCAAAGCCTCGACGATACAGTGGGTGCACAATTGGCGACGGCAATCGGGGCAACGTCGCCAGATCTTGGGCTCGCGAACCAGTTGCCGACAGTCCGCGCATCTCGTAGGGTGGGCCAGGGAGTTCTCCAGATGGAATGGATAGGGAACATGGGACTTTGTCTTGGACGCTTGGGGCCTCAAATGGGGAGGCGTCGGATTAAGCGCCTCCGTAAGGACCGGGGTCCCGATGGCTGCACTACCAATCAAAGTCGGACCGACACCGGGTTGTGGAGAGATCACCGGGGGCAAGCTCGCGCCGGTAGTCGACTCAGCCGTCTGGCTCGTGATGCTAGCGATCGGGTGCGGGGTAATCTCACCTAGGGTGCCGAGTCGATTGGTCGTGCCCCAATCGATGCCGTCATCATCGAAGTAAGAGGGCTCGAGAACGATGGGCTCTCCCTCCTCGTGCAGTTGAGGCCTTCCAGGCCGGGGCGCCACATACGCGGTCTCCGGTACGGGACCGACCAGTTCG
>JASHPV010000050.1 GCA_030037875.1 Thermoplasmata archaeon | reverse complement strand
CGACGGAGGAAACGACCACAGGGGTGACGCGACTCCGCGCGATGGAGAAGGCCGGGGCACTGCGCTGGCCGGCCATCGACGTGAATGACGCGGACATGAAGCACCTCTTCGACAACCGCTACGGATCCGGACAATCGTTCCTGGACGGGCTGTTCTCTGCGACCAACCTGCTGATCGCCGGCCGCACGTGCGTGGTCGCGGGCTACGGCTGGGTGGGGAAAGGCATCGCCTCGTGTCTCCGGGGAGTCGGCGCCGACGTGATCGTGACCGAGGTCGACCCGGTCCGCGCCATCGAAGCCCGACTCGAAGGCTTCCGCGTCCGACCGATGGTCGAAGCGGCGGCGGAAGCCGACCTGATCGTCACGACGACGGGCAATCGAGGGGTGGTGCGCGGGGAGCACCTGAAGGTCATTAAGGACGGTTGCCTGCTCGCCAACATGGGCCACTTCGACGTCGAGATTTCCAAGCCGGACCTCGCTTCGATGGCCACGCACCGCGCCATCGTTCGACCAAGCGTGGAAGAGTACCGATTCGGCGACGGCCGCCGAGTGTATCTGCTCGGCGACGGGCGGCTGATCAACCTGGCCACGGGCCAGGGTCACCCTGTCGAGATCATGGACCTTAGCTTCGCCCTCCAGGCGCTGTCGGTGGAATATCTTGCCCGACGGGGCGCCGAACTGTCACCGCGGGTCCACCCGGTCCCGGCCGAACTGGACCGGGCCGTGGCCGACGCGGCGATCGGCCCCCTCGAAATCGGACTCGATCGCCTCACTCCGGACCAGATTCAGTACTCGCAGAGCTGGAAAGAAGGCACATGAGCGACCCCTCGGTCATCCCGGATGCGCTACGTTACACCGCCGACCACGAGTGGTTCCGACCCGACGGAACGGAGGTCCTCGTCGGGGTCACCGACCACGCCCAGCAACAGCTCACCGACGTCGTCTTCGTGGACCTCCCGCCGATCGGAAAGACCGTCGAGCCGCACGGCACCGTGCTGACCCTCGAATCGGTGAAGACCGTCTCCGACGTCTACGCGCCCGTCGGGGGAACCGTGACGGCCGTCAACGACCAGCTCAAGGCCCATCCCGAGCTCATCAACCAGGACCCCTACGGCAACGGCTGGCTGTTCCGCCTCCGCCCGACGGCTCCGCTCGCTGGGACGGAGGGGCTATCGGCCACCGAATACAAGGCCCGCCTCGCCGCCCCCTGACCGGCGAGCGCGCCGGGGCCTATTTTCCTTCGAAGACCGGCTTGCGGCGTTCCAGGAACGCCCGCATGCCTTCGATGCGGTCGTGCGTGCCAAAGGTGTGCGCGGCGGACTCGCCTTCGAGCCGCAGAGCGGAATCCAACGGAGAGTCCACGGCCCGGTTCACGACTCCCTTCACCCACTGCACCGCGAGGGGGGCCCGGTCTGCAATCTGCCGGGCGATCCGAGCCACGTCGTCGTGGATCGCGTCCACCGGGACGACCCGGGTGACGAATCCGAGGTCAAAGGCTTCCTCGGCGGTGATATCCTCCCGGCCGGTGAACACGACGTACTTCGCATTGGATCGCCCGACGAGGCGAGTGAGCCGGCTCGCACCGCCCCACCCCGGATGGATGCCGACCCGCACTTCGGGGAGACCCAGCCGGGCGCCCGACGCCGCCACGATGAAGTCGCAGGCGAGCGCCAGTTCGAGACCCCCACCCAACGCATAGCCCTCTACGAGGGCGATGACCGGGGTCCGGAACTCTTCAATGCGTTTGCAGACGGCTTGCCCTGCAAAGCCGAACGCGCGCCCTCCCGCGACGTCCTTGTCCACCATCTCGCCGATGTCGGCACCCGCCGCGAAGACCGGGGAACTCCCGGCGAGCACGACGACCCGGAGCTCCGGGACCTCGGCCAAAGCGGTGAACGTCTCGTCCAGCTGCTCCAAGACCTCCGAGTTGACGGCGTTGAGCACCTCCGGACGGTCGAGGAGGACCCACGCGACGGGTCCGTCCTGCTCCACCCGGACGAGACGAAGGGGCCAGCGGGTCTCCCCGCTCCGCACTCGCGCGTGCAGCTCGGGAGAAACCGGAAAGTTCCCGGGAAAGCGGGAGGCATACGACTCTACCTCGAGCAACGCGGTGGGTAGACCCAGATCCGACATCAGTCCGAACGGTCCTTTCTGCCAACGCAGCCCGACGACGGCGCCCCGGTCGGTGGCCTCGGGGGAGGCCACTTTTTCCTCGACCAATCGGGTGGCAATCCCGAAGACAAGACCCCGGATACGCTCCCGGACGGCCTCCGCCCGGACCGGGTCCGGCATCGACTCCTTCCACGGCCAGGCGACGCCGGTCTCGAACTGATGCTTCAGCGAAGCCGTCGGCGCGTAGGCCGCGCCGAAGGCTCGTTCGAGCGATTCCATCGAATGGTAGGCGATCGCGATGCCCGTCTGGTTCATCAGTTCAAACGGGCCCAGCTTCGTTCCGAAGAGCTCCCGGCCGACCTGTTCGACGGTGGCCATGTTGGCGACGTCCTCTTCGGCGAGCCGGGTTGCCTCGTTGAGATACGGGACGAAGAAGCGGTTCACGGCGAACCCGGCGCGGTCCGCGGTGCGGATCGGGATCTTTCTTAGCCGATACGACACAGCTTCGAGCGACGAAACGGTCGAAGGGGCGGTGCGGGCCCCTCCGACGACCTCGACGAGGCGATTGATCGCGGCTGGGAAGAAGAAATGCAGCCCGGCAAAGCGCTCCGGATACGGAAACGATTCCTGCAAACGCGTAACCGAGAGCGAGGAGGTGTTGGTGGCAACGATCGTATCGTCCGAGATCAGCGGCGCGAGCTGCTCGAACAGCGTGTGCTTGACCTTCTCTTCCTCGAATACCGCTTCGACGACGAGCCGGGACTGCCCCGTGACGGCGGTCAGGTCCGTCGAAAAGAAAATCCGAGACAGCACCCGGTCTCGTTCTTCGGTCGAGAGCTTCTTCCGCTCGACGGCGCCCGCCAGGGTCGATTCGATACGGGTCCGGGCCTTGGCGACGAGCGGTTCGGTCAGGTCGTAGAGCCGGACCGGGAATCCGGCTTGCGCGAACGCCTGGCCGATGCCGCTTCCCATATTACCGGCGCCGAGCACCGCGACGGGGCTCCCCGGAAGCAGCGTCGGACTCATCGATCGGACCCGTGACGGGAGCCGATGTCCCGTGACGGCGCGCGACACCCAGCGGGCAGATAA
>JASHPV010000006.1 GCA_030037875.1 Thermoplasmata archaeon | reverse complement strand
ACGAGACCCTTCCCGGCCCTTGGGAGTGGGACGTCAAACGGCTGGCGACGAGCCTCATTCTTGTCGGCCGATACAATCGGTTCTCCCGTAACGTAAGCCAGAGGGCGGCTCGAACCGCCCTGTGGGCCTACCGCCGCGACATGGAACAGTTCGGAATCGCGCGGTATCTCGACACCTGGTACTCCCATATCGACCGTAAGACCATCTCGAAGCATTCAACGCGGGCCGGGCGGAAGGTCGTTGCAGAAGCGATCCGTCGGGCGCGTCGGCGGACGGTCCTCCACGCATTTCCGAAACTGGTGCAAACGGTCCAGGGCCGGCACAGGATCCGGGAAGAACCGCCTCTCATCGTCCACTACGAGAACCGGGCCGATTCCGAGCAGTCGCGAAAATTTTTCGACCAATACCGGGCAACCCTGCCCGAAGACCGGCGTACGTTGTTGGAACGCTACCACGTCGAGGACGTGGCGCAGAAAGTGGTCGGGGTGGGCAGCGTCGGGACCGTCTGTTCCGTCATCCTGCTCATGGGGGACCGCGACGTGGAGGACCCGCTCTTTCTCCAGCTCAAGCAGGCCAACGCCTCGGTGCTCGAGCCTTACGCAGGCCCCAGCCGGTTCGAAAACCACGCGGAGCGCGTGGTCGTTGGGCAGCATCTGATCCAGGAATCGAGCGACATCTTCCTCGGCTGGAGCCGGCTCCGATCCCGGGATTTCTACATCCGCCAGCTCCGCGACATGAAGTTTACCACCGACGTCGCGACGCTGCGTCCGAAAACCCTCTTCGGCCACGCCGCCCTCTGCGGAGCGGCGTTGGCCCGAGCCCACGCCCGCACCGGAGACCCGGCGTTCATCAGCGGATACCTGGGCACTCGGGACCTCTTCGACCGCGCCGTCACGTCGTTCGCCGAGCTGTACGCGGACCAGACGACGCGAGACCACGCAGCCCTTCTGCGGGCCATCCGGCAGGGCAAAGTTCGCGCGCAGGTCGACGTCTAGTAGAAACCGGTCGGCCTACCGGACCACGAGGTACCAGCCCCAGACGATCGCGAGGGCCGAGGACCACACGATCAGGAAGGTCACGGGAAGGATCTCGGTCAAGGACTCGGGGTTGACTCGGTCCATCCACGAGATCGACCGCACTTTCGAGAACCGCTCGGCGTGCGATTCGTACGGGCGAAGGAGGTTGACCGTTATCGAATCGCCGGATCGGAGCGTGATCGGAACGGGGAAAGATCCCTCGATCGGCGGGGACAGCTGTTCGAGGCGGAGATTCGATTCTCGCCAGAGGGCTTGCGCGTCGTTTGTGCGATGAAGCAGCACGGCCCAGACGAACGTGATGAGGACCCCCAGGGCGGCGAGGAACGAAACGAAGAGCGTTAGCTCGAGCGCATTCCCGGATAGGTCGGCCACCGCGACGACCATCGCGGTGATCAGAACCGTTCCGATGGCCGCGAAGTACGACGTCCTCCCCGCGGCGAGCTGAGCTTCTTCGGCCGCGAGGCGTTCGAATTTGTCGTGGAGCCATCGCCGCGCCTCCGGGGCCAGCGCGGCAGGAGGAAGCGACCCCTCTGGGGACAACGCGGGCGGGTCCACAGAGGGGCAAGTCGGCCGGCTCCTAAATGTGTCGGCGCGAGAAGAAGGCGGAGCCGGCCATCCCGGTCCCGCTTGACGGAGATGAGAGGGGGTGAATCACCAGTACGACCGGCGCGCCTCCACCGACCCTACCACTCCGGAAGCGCTCGACCCCGATTCACGTTGCGCCCAGCGCGAGTCCGATCAAGAAGCCCGCGAATCCGGCCGCGAGGCCGATGAGGATCATCTGCGCTGCGTTCTGGAAAGGCTTCCCGCCTGTGGTCCGAGCCTCGTAGAGGCCGACCATCGCCAGGGTGGCGGCCGCCAGGACCACGGAGGCGATGAGGGCCACTTCAATCGAGATTTTAGGTATCAGGAAGGGGAGGATCGGAACGAAGGACCCGAACACCGTTGCGAGAAACACGACCACGAAGCTCTCTCGGGCTTGGCTCGGCTTCACCGGAGCCAGTTTCAACTCGAACGCCATCATGAACTCCATCCAGGCGCGGGGATTCCGGCAGATGCGGTCGAGCAAGTCTTCCAAGTCCGCGCCCTCGTACCCCCATTCCTTGAGCACGACCCGGACTTCGTCTCGCTCGATGTCCGGGACTTCTTTCATCTCGTACTGCTCTCGGGCCACCTCGCTCAAGTAGAGCCGCCGGCGGGCGAGCGTCGAGGTATACGCGACGGCTCCCATGGAGATCGATTCTGCGCCCAAGGCGGCGAACGCCGCAACAAGAATCAGACGGTGGATGGCCGGGGCCGACCCGACGCTGATCGTCGCGGCACTCAATCCGAGAAGGATTCCGAGAACGTTGACGAGGCCGTCCTGACTCCCGAGAATGAAATCGGAGAGGAACGTGGGATGGGGATGCGCTTCGTAGGATTTCGCGCTGTGCAACATGGAAGCGGACCGGGCGGGAGCCGACCGAGGGTGCCTACTAAGCCTTGTCAGGTGGAGGTTCGTTGACTGGGACGGAAGACCATCGAGATGGAGTTGACGCAGTGGCGGGTGTTCCGCGGAGTAAAGTGTTCCCCCTCGAAGACGTGTCCCAGATGCGCGCCGCATCGGGCGCACTCGATCTCGGTCCGCGAACCATCAGGATCCGGAAGCCGTCGGACGCTTCCCGGAATCTCCTCGTCAAAACTGGGCCAGCCACACCCCGAATCGAATTTGCTCTCTGACCGGTAGAGCGGCGCGCCGCACCGCTTGCATTCGTACGTCCCAGCCGCGGTGAGATGTTCGTACTCGCCCGAATACGGCGGTTCGGTGCCCTTCCGGACGATGACGCGCTCTTCCTCTCGGTTCAGCTTTCTCCAGTGCGCCGGGTCCGAGGCAGACACAGCCCTCGCTAGAGTCTGGGGTTCATTACTCCGGCGTCGACCGGCACCGGTCGGGCGGAAGGCCTACGTGCCGTCGTCGAGCTCGAAGTAGATCCTGACCGTCGCGTGGTACTCGATCGTCTTCTGATCTTTGACCGCCCCTTCGAGCTCCGTCACGCGGAACCAGCGGAGGTTACGGAGGGTCTTGGCGGCGGTGGTCACAGCGTTCTCGGCGGCCTTCGCGAATCCCTGGCTTGACTTACCCACGACCTCGGTCACTTTCTGAACCATGTTCGGTCCCCGCGGAGACCTAGCACGTCATCCGGCATAGAACTTTGCTCGGGCGTTGCCTCGGCCGCCCCTCTGGAGCTTCCGGTCGTCCCGACGAAACGATTAATGCCTCCCGCCTCCCCAATTTTGGTTGGGTCTGACGAGCCCCGCCGTATGGCGAACGAGACCGACGCGGACCGTATCCAGCACGAGAAGGACCGCCGGCGGGCGGAGGAGCGCCTACGGATCGAGCGTGAGCATCATCGGCGCCTCCATGACGTCGAATTACTGCGTCGGGGCGGCACTCATTCGGGCTCCGATTCCCTGGACCGGGCGCCGGCGGAGGCTCGGGTGAAAACTGAGTCCGAACCGGTGCGCGACCAAGAGCCGCCAGCCCGGGCCTTCGCTCCCCCGGTCACGCCCGCACCAGCCCCTGCGCCGCCCGAACCGAAACCCCGGGCCGCCCCTTCCACTCGGCCCATCGGCCGACCCGTTCAGTCGGAGACCGTGCGAAGCTTCCTCGCCCTCGACCCGGCCGAGCAGTTCGACATCCAGGCTTTGAACCAGCTCCCGTTCGCGCCGTTGCTTCACGAGGGTGCGAAGAATCCCGAGTTGCTCGAACAGCTCGCGACGCGATCTGAAGCGCTGATGGAACGCGTGAAGCGCGAGGTAGATGACCCCCTCAGCGCCGGCGCTCTGCTGCGTGAGTTCGCCCTCCTGTGGTATCGACGAAGTCCGGAAGATCCCGGCTGGGCGGAAGCGGCACAGGATCGATGGGGAGGAATATTCGCCGAATCCAAGGTCAGCGGGGGTAAGCTCCACCCTTGGCTGAACATGCGACTCTGGGCCGTGCACCAGCAATCGATCCGCGAGGGAACGGTACGCCAGCGCGTGCGACGGGGATTGTCCCGCTCCCATCTTGCGGAAAGCTCGGTCAGCCGGACCGCGGCCCAGCAAATCCAGGCCGAAGTTGCGCAAGCTTTCGCCGACGACCTTGCCGCGCGACCCCGCCCGGCCGATGCCAGCTTCCCACTCGTCCGATTAAGCGAACTCGCCGTGCGCCGGCAAGTAGCAACGGTGAACGAGGCCCTTGCGGTCTTGTTCAATTCGTCCGAGACCGGCCCTTTTGTGGTGCTGCATCCAAACCGTTATCCGGACTGTGAGGAACTTCAAATTCGTCCGCCCTCCGGAGGCACCAGTGGCGCGGCGCTGGCCTTCACCCTCGTTACTCCGAAGGCTCTCCGTAGGTCGGGGAGCCGGCCAAGCGCCTCCGGATCGTCCGAGGGGGGAGACACGCCGAGCTCTTCCTCCGCCGGCTCGGAGGAAGAGGACGGTCCCGTGGACTTCAGCACGATCTGGGATGCCAAGGCGGTCTCCGCCGCCACGTGGCGCTCCGTTCTGGAGGAGAGCCGGCGGGAGAAGCGACGACTCGAGGCCCCGCCCAAGGACTATCGAACCCGGCTCCCGTACTCCACGCTCCGGGAGCTGTTGCTCCGGGACGGGGAGCTTCGCAAGGTCTTTCTGGGGGCGAAGTGGCGGGGGCGGCCGGCGGGACTACCCTTGCTCGTCGCCCTCCTCCAGAAAGGAGCCATCGCTCCCGAGGTCGCCACCGACCACGAATATTTGGAAGCGGAGCTCGGGGAGTTGAGCCAAGGGGACCCCCAGTTCGTGCCGGAGGGCGGGACCTGGAAGTTCCCCGGCTGGACGGTGGTTCGTGAGGGAACACATCGAGAGGGCTTCCGGTACCGGGCCACACCCGATCCGACGGGTGCGACCTGATCTCCCTACTCCGTCGGCTCGGTGGGGAGTCGACCGGCGAGTTCACCGATCCGCGCCAACATCGCTCGGTACTCTTCAAACGGGTACTCGGGCTCCCAGCCGCTGAGAGGGGATATCCGTCGGCGCAGGATTCGAATCTCGTCCCCTTTCTCCTCGGTTCGAAGGCCGCTGAAGAACCAACATGGTTTTCCCAGCCGGACCCCGTCCTTCGCGGTCCGAGAGAGAAAATCCGCCGTGGCCGGTAGATAGCCTTGGAGAATCTGATTTCCGACTGCTTGGCGGTCCTCGGATGTCCAGGTCATTGGACCACCGGCAGGGGCCCCCAGGGACCTGAGGGTCTCCGGCGCAACGCGGTCGAACTTCGTTACGACGAAAAGCGGAAACATCTGGCGGGCGCGCCGATTGCGATCCGCTGCGAGGAACTTCCGGAGCAAGTCGAGGGTCGCCGCGAGCTGCTGATCATACCGTGCCAGAGGCAACCCGGCGATGCTCGACCGGTCCGGTACCAACCCCGCTCCGTCCACGATGGGGATCTGAATCGGACTGCGAAGGAGATTCAACGTGGTACGGTCAAGAACGGCATCGTGGTCGCGCAACTCGGCCACGACATCGGCCGGCATGCCCCCCACCTGAAACCGGACCGTGGCGAAGCCCTGCTCGCCGGACCCCCCTCCCCCGGCGAACCAGGCGATGTGTCCTCGTCGGAAACCGAACACAAAGGAGAGGGGGTGGCGCTCCCAGTCGACATCGGCCGCGGGGAACCGGCCGGAACCGAGTTCGCCGTACACCGCTTCCATCTGCAAGATGGATTCGCGCTCGGCATGGAAACGGAATTCATCGGCGTTTTCGGTTCCCAGCCGAACTTGGGCCGTGTACAGGAGTCCCACGAACGTCGTGAGGCCGCAGCCTCGCTCTCCCAGAACGAGCGCGGAGGCCATCGACTTCCCCGTCCGCGCTTACGCCGACCGTGTGGTTCCCAGAATCTCCGTAGCGGCGCGCTTCAAGGGCTCACGACTCGAACACGCTGGCGACCCTCGAGTAGATCGGGGCCCGGCCGCGGATCGGTTGAAGCGTCGCTCGGTCGATGCTGGCATCCAGCAGGGTCCAGGTCCCATCCGCTCGGACTCCGCGCGAGGAGATCGCGAGCCGGAAATGGTTCATCGCGCTCAGCGTAGGCGCATCGCTGATCGCGGTGAACAGCGGGATGTCGCCGCCCGCGTGCAGCAGCTCGACGAGCTTGTAGAGGAGTTCGTTCCGATATTGATGCGTGCTACCGCGGCAGAGGAGCAGGGTTCTTCCATGCGCGTCGGCCAGGAACCGACTCACCAGAGTATCCACGGCCGCCTTGGTGATCAGCCGGCGGATCCCGGTCCCGGGGTTCTCGTGCGGAGCGTCCCCGGGAGGCAGGCGTATCGAAACGGGTTCTACCCGGCCGCTGGCTTTCGGGATTCGTCTGTCGAAATCCAGAACCGCGCTCTCGGCGGATGCGAAGGTCAGGCGACCCGAGCGGATCAGGGCTGCCGGGAGCACAATCGTGTGGTTCTGAATCGTGGGCCGATTGTACTCGTCCGGGATGCCCCGCCCCAGGAGAGACAGTAGCACCTCGTCGTTCGCGGGCGCCGGGTGGATCATGCGGGCATCGATCACGGTCGACCCGCTTGCGGTCTTCTCCACCCGGACCGGCGTGAAGTGGCTCCCGAGGTAGCGCTGGTACAGCGGTCCATTGAGGCCAGTCGACTCGGCCTTGGTGCCATACCCCTTCTCCGGGCTGGCCCCGTAGATCCAGTGCTCGAGCTGGAGGACCTCGCCGCTGCTCTCCGCTGTCGGACCCTCCAGCTGTGCGTCGGTCATGGGGACTGCGTCCTTCACGTCGAAGCGGGAGCCGGAGCGGGTTGGAGCGTCGCTTGCTCCACGATCTCGTCCGGCACTTTGTTCGCCACGTCGCGGAAGTGCTCGATGAACGCGACGTAATCGTCGTACGAGAAGTCGGGCTCCGCGCCAC
The DNA here is from genome assembly GCA_030037875.1 of Thermoplasmata archaeon. Taxonomy (GTDB): domain Archaea; phylum Thermoplasmatota; class Thermoplasmata; order Lutacidiplasmatales; family UBA184; genus JAKIWV01. The sequence continues at coordinate 8,967 of JASHPV010000006.1, read as the reverse complement.
CGTCAGCCGAGAAGCCTTTCCGCACGATACGAGGTGCACCCACGGGCTGCATGCCCGCTTCGGCCGTCTCGGTCCGGACCCAACTGAAGAAGTAGGCGGCCTGGTCGAAGTTGACCCCGGCGACCTTGCCTCCTCGGATCTGGGAGAGGCTCTGTGGCATGAAGACCCGGAGCAGCGCTTCCGCGTACTCCTTCCGCTTCCGCTTCTGGTCCCCGGGGGGTACCCCGCGGTGCAGTCCCAGCTTCACGAGCACCTCGTCGCGGACGGAGTCGAATTTGGAGAGCACCATCGCCGGGTAGATCACCGGGTTCCCTACGTTGAGCCCCTGGGCCTTCATGCGCTGGAATTCCTGGCGCTTGTAGGTCTGGAGCGAGACGAGGAGAGACGCCACCTCGCTATCGTACTTCAGCATCTGGCGGAACAACGGGGAGTCGATCTCCGTCGTCATCTTGCTGCAGTCCACCAACGTGACCACGATGTGGCTCTTCAGTAGCTGTTGGATGATAGGGCTCGCCGCGACCCCGGTTTCGATGAATTCCTGCACATCCTCTCCGGAGACGTCGTAGGCGGCGAACTGGAGCTTGGCGAACGGATTCACCCAGTTCTTCTCCTTCAAGGCGGTGGGCAGGCGTCCCGAGAGCGCCTTGCGGTAGCCGAAGACGAAACCGATCTCGGTCATTTCGTCCTTCAGCGTCGCGCCCGGGAACCGGGCGTCTTTCATTCCCTCGTAGACTTGGCTCATCAGGCGGAGCGATTGCAACGGCGCGTGGAACCGGAACGAGTCCACCACTCGCGTACCGTACTTGACCTGGGCTGCGTACAACAGCCCCAGGAAGGTCGTCTTTCCGCATGCTCGGTCTCCTAAGATCGCTGCTGGGCACATGGTTTTCCTCTCTCACCCTTGGGCATCCAACAGAGGATGGGCGTCCGCACCGGATCCTCCTCCCGCGGCTCCTCGTGAGCCACGGGTAGAAGGCCGGGAGGACGGCGCGTCCTCCGTCGAATCATAAGGCTGTAACGCGGGAAGTTCCGGGAACTTGGATCCGTCCCGCCCCAAACGCATCACTTCGGCTCCGAGGAGGCCCAAGCTCCGCTCCGTTCGGTCCAGACGCACCTCGACCCCTCGGAGTCGGACGCCAAGGTCACCCGACGCCCACAGGAGGTCCCGTGAAACATGCGGCGTCGCCAAGGCCGATCCTTCCGCTCGCTCTTGCGGCAAGAGTCGACGGAACTGGGTCACAGACAACGTGCGAACCTCAAGTCCAACGGCGACCAGCTCGGGCGCAACCGTGGCCTGAATCTCGGCCGCCAAACGGTCCCAGCTGCTTCCCTGTCCCTTCGCAAGCTCCCGAAGCACGACGGCCGGAGCGATGGCCTCCACCGTTCGTATGACGAGGACCCGGATCTCGGCCTCACTGCGGCCGAGCAGGTTTTCGGCGGCCGTCGAAAGCATTCGGGGCTCCGCCGGGATTTTGACCTGGACCGTCAGGTGAACTTCCCACGGCGCTTCATTGGGTTCTGCTCCGGGCGCCGAAACCAGAACCCGAGCCTCGGCATCGAGTGGGCTGAGAGAGAGGGAGTCCGAGCCGTTCCGCCAGGGGGGAACGAATACTCCGCCGCCCACGACGATGCGAGGAACCCGCAAATCAACGGACGGGTCCTTGGAGGAGCGGGCGTGCGACCGGGCGCCGCCGTACAGGACCAGCGCTCGGTTCGGGGGGACCGCCTGGTAGTACCTATGGTAGAATCTCCAGCTCGCGTACAATGCGACCGCGAGACTTCCCACGGCTCCCGCCGGAAGCGCTAGCTCGGTGAGATCCATGGTCCATCCTGCCGAGACCCGGGACGTCTACCACGTGCGGCAACACGACGGCAAACCTGGCGCCAGCCGATTCCCCGGGCACGGCCGACAGACGCGTGGTCCGTCTTCCAAACGGGCTCGCCCCGCTTAGAGTACGAAGGAGAGGAAGAACGGGATGAGACGAGGGCCTCGGCGGCAGGAAGAGGTGCGAAAATCGCCATCGTCCGATGTTCCCCCGCGAAGTGCGCCGCGACGCGGCCGCCCTTGCGATTCTGAATACGTACGTATAGGGATAAATACCTAAGCGCCGGCACAGGCTCGTTCTCTGTTGGACCCATCGCCCGAGTTGCCCGAGGCGCGTTGCCGAAGGTTATTATGGGACGACTCCCAATACGCATCCATCCGCCTGATTTGCCCTGCAAACGCAGGATTCCGTCGCTCTCACGATGCTACAGCGCCATCGGACGCCGGCGGCAAGCTTTCCTGTTACCGCCGCGGAGACTTCGGCGGAGCTTCGGGCATTCCCCGCCAGCCTTCTAGCAAGTCCGTCGAGATCAGTGGAAATGTGCTTGGGGACCTCATCCGTCTATCTGTTGGACGCCGGATCGCGCGTTCTCGGCCTGCCTCCCCTCGAGGGTTGGGCTCTGATCGGAGGAGCTATCGTGGTAGTTGCGCTCTTTTTGGGTTGGGCGTTTCTCCGGAGAGCTCAGCGACGAGGGGCATCGGAAGACCTGTTCGATTCTTCTGGACGGCCTGCGAAGTGAATCGACCCTGGACCGGCGGCCAAGCGATTGCTTGCCTGACCGATGCGTTATCGGCTCGCCGGGCCTTGGCCCCCTGTGCAGCCGCAGCCATCGATTCGATGGCCGCCCAAATTTGCCCCCGACCGGGCGCCGGTCCACGTCCGGAACGAGATCGACATTCCCGTCGCCCGCGCCCAAGTGTGGGCCTGGCTTGTGCGGGCGACTCTCTGGCCCACGTGGTACTCTAATGCCTCCCACGTGCAGATCGACGGGGGCGGACCGGACCTGGGGCCCGGTACCGAGTTCCAATGGCGGACCTTCAGCGCCTCGTTGCGTTCGAAAGTGCAGGAGTTCGTGACGCCGGAGCGACTCGCGTGGGACGCCCAGGGGTCGGGCGTGGACGTCTACCATGCCTGGCTGATTATCCCAACCGCTGCTGGCTGTCACGTACTAACGGAGGAGTCCCAGTATGGGAGCCTCGCCCGCCTCGACCACGCGCTTCGACCTGAGAGGATGTTCCAAGGACACCAACGCTGGCTTCAGGGCTTGAAGGAAAAAGCGATTAGCGGTCTACCGCCCTCCGTCTAGCTTGTCCAGGGCGTCTCCCTCAATCGCCTCCTTGCCTCGGGAAACGTCGACGTGGAGCTTCCGGGATCAGTTCCCAGAGGAGGCGCAAGAAGCTTAACCGCGACCGGGTTGGCCTCCCCCGCCATGGCAAGCATCTCTTCCCTCCGAGCCAACGCCAACGCGACGATCGAGGCCACGATTACGGCCATATCTGAACCCCGGGATGTAACCACGTCGCGAGGCCCGTCCAAGGTGGCCGATGCGACGTTGAAGGACGATTCCGGCACGATCACTCTGACGCTCTGGGGGGAAGACATCAAGAAGTATTCCGTGGGTCAGAGGGTCAAGATCACGGACGGGTGGGTGAAGGATTTCCGGGGGAAGCTCCAAGTCTCGATGGGTCGTTCCGGAACCATCACCGTCCAAGCGTAGACGGGTCGTTCCCGGAGATAGGGACGCCCAACCTGACTACTGGGCTGAGGCCTCCTTCGGGAGGTGACGAAGTCGCGCGCCGACGTAGAGCTGCCGCGGGCGAACGATCTTCTGTTCCGGGTCGAGGAGCATCTCCTGCCACTGGGCGAGCCAGCCGGACATCCGAGGAATGGCGAACAGCACGGGAAACATATCGACGGGGAAGCCCATCGATTGATAAATGATCCCAGAGTAAAAGTCGACGTTCGGGTAGAGGTGCCGCTTGATGAAGTAGTCGTCCGACTCGGCGACCTTCTCTAGCTCGAGGGCCACATCCAGGAGCGGATTTCGTCCCGTGACGGCGAATAGCTCAGGGGCGACCTTTTTGATAATCTCGGCCCGCGGGTCCCGGTTCTTGTAGATCCGGTGGCCGAATCCCATCAACAGCCGCTTTCCGGACTTGACCTGCCGCAACAGCTTTGGAATATTCTCCTTCGAGCCGACCTCGCGGAGCATCTGGATGACCTGTTCATTGGCCCCTCCATGCAACGGTCCGTACAGGGCGGCGGCCGCGGCGGCGGCACAGGTGTAGGGGTCCGCGTGGGCGCTCCCGACGGTGCGCATGGCTTGGGTGCTGCAGTTCTGTTCGTGATCGGCGTGGAGCACGAACAAGAGGTCGAGGACCTTGCTCAGGACCGGATCGGGGGTGTACTGCGTGGTCCACGACGGCCGATGCATCATCGTGAGCAGATTTTCCGCGTACCCGAGGTCGTTGCTGGGATAGATGTACGCCATCCCGACAGAGTGGCGGAACGCGAAGGCCGCCAGCGTAGGCATCTTGGCAATCAGGCGATGGATCTGTCGCTGACGCTGCTCGGTGTCCAGGATGGATTTGGCCTCGGGGTAGAAGGTGGAGAGGGCGGCGAGGGTGCTGACCAGCATCCCCATCGGATGGGCGTCGTGATGGAAACCGTCCATGAATTTTTTGATGTTCTCGTGGAGCATCGTGTGGTACGTGATATTGTGGAGCCACTCAGCGAGCTGATTCTTGCCCGGTAATCGGCCGTAAATGAGAAGGTACGCGACTTCGAGGTAGTTTCGGGTGCCCGCCAGCTCCTCGATCGGATAGCCCCGGTATCGAAGAATTCCGGCCGCCCCGTCGATGTAGGAGATGCCGCTCTTGCAGGAGGCGGTGTTCACAAAAGACGGGTCGTAGCTCAGGAGGCCGAAATCGGACTCGGAGGTCCGAATCTGACGGAGGTCCGGCGCGTGAAGCGATCCCAGGTGCAACCGAAGCGAGTATTCCTTCGAGGTCCTGCGGTCCACGACCGACAACGTATCTTCCTTCTTCAGCCGTCGAACCGCTGTCGCTTTGCGCGGGTGAATTCGCTTGGGCATGGTCCGTCTCCTCAGAGGCGGAGAGGGGCTGAGGTATTGAACCGTTCCGGCGAGGGTCCGTGGGGCCGGTTGGTCTGTCCATCGTGGCACCGGGGCCCGGACCACCGTTTTAGGGAGGATGGGGTTCCCGTACGGTGTGAATCCGCGTGAGCGGGAGCTCCTCACGGGCATGGGGAACTGCTTCGAGGCCTGCCACGAAGACTTCGAAAGCACCGTCGAAATGGTCGCGGGAAACCGCCACCGGACGACCGACGATGTGAAGGAGACCCTTCGGCAGATGGCCTCACACTTTGCGGCGGACCCCGACTACCAGCGCCTCCGGGGGCGCCTTCCCAGAGAGTTCCCCTTTTGAATCCGACGAGAGGGTTCGGCATGACAAAGTGTCCCGCCTGCTTAACGGGCTATGCGCCCCGAGATTACGATTCGTTGAGTCGCCACCTCGTCGAACGAGCCGACATGAGCGACTCGGGCCATGTCCGCTGGCTCAACCAAAACATCACCCGACAGAAGGTCAGCCGCCCGGAACTCGAGACCCAGCTAAGACGGTTCTTCGACCTTGGCCCGGCCCCGTTGTCCGCTTGGATCAAGTCCCGATTTATCGTGAAGTTCTATGGTCGGCCTCCGCATCCGTTCCCGGTTGCGCTCCAGCATCCTTCTCGCGCAACCCTCCTCGGATACGTCTTCGAGCATCAGCACTTCCTCCGCCAGTGGGTTCGCTCCTGCGCCTATATCATGGCGAGAACTGACGAGCCCGAAGTGGCCCGGTACGAGCTGGACAACCTCAACACCGAGTTTGGAGGCTTCGGCACCCCGGCTCCCTCCCACTACGACCTCTTGCTTCAGATGGGGGAGAGCCTCGGAATCCCGCGAGACCAAGTCCTCCGTACCCCTCCCCTCCCGTCCACGGCCGCGGCCATCTTGGGGTGGAACCGGATAGCGACCGAGGAGCACTGGGTCGAGGCGATGGCGGCGATGCACAGCCTCGAGCTGATTGCAAACCGGGACCTTGTGAAGGAAGGGGCCTCCATTCGCTACTTCGACCCCGAAATCCTTTCGGATCCGAGCGTAACCTCCGCGACGAAGGCGTTTCTCCGGGAAGGGTACGAGGCCGATGTAGGTCACTCGGACGAGGCGCTCGCGCTCGTCGACCGATTCGCCGCTTTGCCGGGCCGTGTGGAGGATGTCCAAGCCACGTTTCTGCGGTCGGCGGATCTCTTCGATGATTATCTGATCGCTCGACTGGAGCGGGCGGCGCAGTTTGAAGGTTAACTACACGGGCTGTGCCATCTGTGACTCGGCCTGGGGGAATCTCTGGGAAGTCGTGGAAGGGACGCGCCTGTTCTTCTGCTGCGCGGTTTGCGTTGCCCAGTTTCGAAACCTGGTCGACCGCATCAAGGCGGAAGCCCGATGGGATGCGATCGATAACCTGATCATCGAAGGCGACCGACGGGGGAGGCTCTGCACGGCCTCCCGGGGGGCGCAGTCTTACTCCTGCCGCGTGGCGTTCAACGCCGAGGGGGCGATCCGCTCCTTCCGCACCGAGACCATTCCCTCGCCGACATGACCCGGTTCACGGGTCGGCCGGTCAGCTGGTTGGGCTGGCAGACTTGAGCGCGCGGTTGGCTCCGCCCAAAACGAGGCCCGGGGCGAGGACGATGAACAAAGGTACGGCGAGCAGCAGGTAATCGATCCCCGGGAGCGGGGTGAGCAAGGATAGAAACGGACCCACTAGAACTAGAAGTAGGACCGCGTAGAGCGATGCTCCGCCCGAGACCGCCCCATTCTGGTATCGGCGCCCCGCGAGAGCTAACCCGACCACGATGCCGACGCCACCAAGCCATCCCAGCCAAAAACCCGCGAGGCCGGTGTACGCCCCGAGCGGTTGCCCGGACCGGATGCAGGTGAGGGCATGTGCCGGAGATTGGTGGAGGCATTGAATGAGCGAACTGCTCGATCCGACGAGGAGGCCGGCACATACCAGGAGCAGAAGGAACCCGACCGAACCGACGAGGCAGAGCCCGGACGCAATCGCGAACCGGCCGTCGACTTTTCGCAGCGCTGAAAAGCTGCGTCGGTAGAGGAACAGCGATACTAGAAGGAGGATCGCTCCAGCGAGAACGAAAAATCCCGTCGTGTCGATCAGCGTGGCGTCATAGACGAAGAACCCGCCAGGATTATGTGTCGTCAGCCAGAGGAAGACAATCGGTAGGACAACGCCGACGATTCCACCGGCCAGGCCCACACCCGCTCCGGAGCCCAGCCGCCCTACCCCCTTGAGTTCCAATTCTCGCGAATTCGCAGTCGTTGGAGCCTTCACGCCGGTCGTCGGGGCCGTCGAGGAACCGGATCGTGGAGAGGCCGGACCGGACATGGCCGTGGGCCACCCCGCAGGGCTACTTAGATGCGGCGACGGCGGCCGGCAGGGGCCCGCATCGATGTACCCCTGCCGCCGCGGTGAGCCTAGCCGACGAGCTCGCAGGCACACTCGGAAAAGACCCGGGTATGCAAATCCACATCAGCTATCCGCGTCGTAGGAGCCATCAGGGCCATGTTGTGGAACGGCGTAAGGAGAATCCCCCGGTTCAGGGCGTAAAGATGGACGAATCGGTCCAGCTCGCTGTCCTTTGACGCGATCGCCTCTCCGCCGTTTCGGGGTGGGGACGGCCGGAACCGGTACTCGGCCCGCGCTCCGAGTCGGGTGACGTGCCAAGGTAGGCTCAGTTCACGAATCGTCCGCTCCACTCCAGTCGTCCAGCGTTTTGCGAGCGGGATCATGTGGCGGTACGCCGCGGGTGTGATGACGTGCTCGAGCGTCGCCCGCATCGCGGCGACGGCGAGCGGGTTACCGGAGAGGGTTCCCCCGATGCCGCTCTCGTCCCCCGTGTCGGCCCGGGCCTTCGGGAGGCTGGGCTCGGCGACTCCCTCGGCCATTCCGAAGGCCGCGGCGGGAATCCCGCTGGCCAAGGGTTTGCCGAGTGTCACCATGTCGGGATGGAGATGATGTGCCCGGGTGTACCCCCCGGGGCCTTCACAGATTGTATGCGTTTCATCGATGATCAGAATCGTTCCGGTCCGACGAGTGATCTCCCGGAGCTGATCATGATAATCCGGGTCGGGAAGGATGATGCCTTGGTTCGTCATCGCCGGTTCGGCTAGGACAGCAGCGACGTCACGCGGGGCCAGCGCTCGTTCTAAGCTGGGTACGTCGTTGAATTCGACGGCTTTGGTAGTGATTGACGGGTCGACGGGCGGCCCGATGCTGCCTGGATTCGGCCCGACGAGACCGCCGTCCAGTTCCACCAACGCCTCGTCCACGCTACCGTGGTAACAGCCGTTGTACACAAGGATCTTCGGGCGACCGGTCACCTCACGGGCGATTCGAATAGCAAACCGGTTGGCGTCCGTCGCCGTCATCGCGATCTGCCAGTACGGCAACCCGAAGCGACGCGCCAGCTCTTGGCCGACCCAAACGGAGTCCTCGGTGGGAAGCATGGTCGTGATACCCCGTCGAATCTGGCGATGGACGGCCCGGACGACCGCGGGAGGCGAATGTCCGAACATCGACCCGGTATCGCCGAGACAGAAATCGACGTAGCGGTGTCCGTCGACGTCCCAGATCCGGGCTCCGAGGGCCCGGTCCACGAAGACCGGATACGGGCCAGCCCACCGCGCCATCCAGTTCATCGGAACGCCCGCTAGTAGCGACCTCCGCGCCCGATCGAACAGTTCGCGGGACCGGGGATGCTCATCTTCGAACCGTGTGAGCTCCCGGGCCAGGAGATGGGCCAGGCGCATCCGGTCCAGAGTGCGGCCATCCCCGTTCCCGCTGGACATGGACCGTCGAAGGCGTCCCCTGCCTATCATCAACTAGGATCCTTCCGGTTCTGCGTCCCTTGCAGGAAGATTCTTGGGGGGCTCCCCGGACGGGGGGCCCCTGCCCTCGCCAATACTACTTTGGACCTCCGTTTCCGGGCCCTTTCGGGTGGATTTCTCCCCGGGGGTGTCCGTGGCGCTCGCTGACGGAAGCGTGCTCTCCAGACCGTGTCT
>JASHPV010000049.1 GCA_030037875.1 Thermoplasmata archaeon | reverse complement strand
GTCCCCGTCGCAGTTCCGCCGCTTCGCCGCGTGGAAAACGGGATGGGCGAAGCAGCCCTCGGCCGCGGTGTACCCGATGAGCCGGCCCGCGACGGCCCCCGACGTGTGCGGCGCGAGAGCCGTGACCAGGTGCCCTCGGAGATCCTCCGGTTTCGTCGCGCGGTAGAACGGGTCGAGGCCGTAGAGCCGGATCAGCTCGTCGTCGATGAACTGGGCCAGATGGGTCAGATACGTCCCACACGAGCGCGCGACGATCAGGTCCTGCGGTTGGAGCTCGGCCAGCTGGTCGACGTCCTCGAGCGGGGCGCCGAGCCAGTCGTGCGTGTATCCCAGCTCGTGCGCGGTCTCGATCGAGAGTCCAATTTCTCGGGGACGAAAGTGCGTGAGCGGAAGGTCGGTGAGGTCGAATCGGGCGGTGCCATCCTGATAGACCGAGATCCCATGCGAGGCGCGGAGAATTCCTTTCTCAATCGGTTCCGGAACCTTTCCCGCGGAGAGGAGCCCTTTGACGCCTTTCACGCTGGGCGGAGTCCGGCGTAGGTCGAGGCGCTCGATGGCCTGGGCCCAGATGGGGGCCACGGACAGTTCCTGGGTGGTCACCTGACCGGTCGCCCGAGTGTGGCCGCCGCAAGTGCATCGGCACCAGACGGTCGTGCGATGGCACTGGGTACACTCCCGGACTCCAAGCTGCGTCGGGAGCCCGTGCCCTTGACTCTGGCGCGCCGCCTCCGGAACGGACCGTTGGGCTCCGCCGGCGTCCCCGACCGGGAAGAGGACATGGACATTGGGGCTCATCTTCCGCTGCCGGGCCTTTTCCGGCCGGCCAACCCGGGCCCCGATACGAGAAGGCGCCCGCGCCGGAATGGTCACGCCCGCGAGGCGCGAGACGTAGGCGAGGGGCTCGATATCGACGGGCTCGGTGGGGGCCACGCGCACGAGGCCGTGCACACCGGGTACGAGTCCGAGACCCGCCACGAGCGCTTGGGAGAGTTCCTCCTCTCCCCGGAGGGTCCCCTCGCCTCGAGGGGCGTGGAGGAATCCCAGCCTCACCAGCACTTCCCGAACCTCCGGGTCCCGGGGGAGTTCCAGCGCATTCGACACCCAGCGCCCTTCCCGCTCGACGAACTCCGATAGGGCCCGGATCTCCCCGGAGGTCAGGTCGTGCCAGAACAGGAGGAACCGCGGATGCAGCGGGACTCCCGACTCCCGGGCGGTCTCCACTGCCTCGGCGAAGCTGGGGTGATACGCACGGTCGTCCAAAGGGACTCCCGCGGCCCGGAGCTCCTCGAGGTGCCACTCGAGCGTGTACGCCCCGGGCGCCAATGGGCGGTTGTTCTCGAGGAATTCTCCGAAGGGCACGAGCAAACTGCCGAGGTCCACGATCCGTTGGATGTGCGGGAGCACCTGTTCCGCACGGTCGATGTCGTGGATCGCGGTAAGGGTCCCGTCGTCGAGGTCCACGATCGGTCCCTCAACGGTGTCGCAGAGCGTCATCGCCGTCGCCTTGCCCGGATACTCGAGCTTGACCTGGGTTCCGACAGCGACGAAGTTCCGTAGCACGCGCATCGTGGCCGGATTGACCGCGCACGCGGCGAGGCCGGTGGTCCGGGCGCGTCCGTAGGTCAGTCGGAATCCTCCGGGCCGGTGCGGATACGCGAGCACGGGCCGGCCGCCCACCGCCTCCGCGAGATATTTCGGGCCGTGCGAGGCCCCGTTCTCCTCCGAGAGGGGGTGACGCCCGACCTGTTCCAGGAACTCCCAGCCGTCCAGGCCCAACCGTTGAACGATCTTCTGGAGCTTGGCCGATTTCTGGCACAGTCCCTCGGCGATGACGAGGCAGGCCCCGCCCCGGAGGCCGTTCGTGGGAACGCGAGGGAGGTTCCGGAACGCGCTGACCTCGAGGTCGCCCTCGGTGGCCTCTCCCGAGATGCACACCGGGACGTTCTCCACCACGGTGGCGACTTCCTCGGCGGAGGGAACATACTGCAGATGCTGGGAGTGCTTGTAGAGCGGGATCTCCTCGACGTACCGTTCCACCTCCCCCGGGAGCGGGCGGTAGGCGTCGAGTCCGAGCTCGCGGCGCGCCACGTCGGCCAGCAGGACCGACATCGCCTGGGCCGTGCCACCTGCGGCCCGGATGGGACCCGCGTAGAACAGCTCCACGTACGACGAACCCCCGAAGCTGCGAAGGTGCACCTCGGCGAGCCCCTCGAGGGGCGCGACGAGGATCCCCTCGGTCAGAATCGCCAAACCCACCCGGAGGGCGGCGTCCAAGCGCGCTTCCACCGAGGACCCGCGCCGGGGGTCCCGTACGATGGTCCGGACCATTTCGACCGCGAGCTCGTCGCGCGGCAGGTCGCGCGCCAACGCCCGGATCTCGTCCGAGATTCCCTCCAGCGGCAGATGCCCGAGGAGCTTCTCCACTCGGGTGGCCATATCTTGCGCCGGCGGAACCTCTGGATGATCTTCGGGGTCGAGCCCGACGGCGCGGGCCGTTCGCGCCACGGCGTAGGCGCGTTCGACGTCCTGATCGATCGTTTCAAAGTAGGTCGGCACGCCGCGCGGCGAGCTACGCGCCGGACCTTAAGCCCTCGCCGTGCCGAGCATCCATCGCTCCGCGCGGGAGCGAATGGACGCCGTCAATCTGGCTGGGACAGCAGCGAGACGGGAATAGTTACGAGGACCGACTGCGGCTGGCCCAGGTAGACGAGCTCGATGGTACAGAGGTTGGGCGGATTGAGCGAAGTACCTTGCGCGAAGCACCACGCGGGCATTCCGTGGTAATCATCGGTGTCCGGGCTCGTGGAGCCGACGTCGTGAGGTGAATGGGTCGAATGGATGTACATCACGATGCTATCGCCGTCCGAGAGATAGGTCGCGTTCGGCGTCAACTGCCAGAAGAATCCCAGGCGGCTGAAGGGAATATCGTAGCCGAACACGGTCGCGGGATCGTAATTGCCACAGGTCTGCAAGCAGTTGCCACCGGGCTCCACGCAGTTGAAGTTGGCCGCGTGGTCCGTGGTCGGAATGTAGAGCATGTTCGGCAGCGTCGATTGGAAGTAGACCGTACCGTTGCAAATGAAAATGAACTCGATATCCGCCACGGGCATGGTCCCCGGCGACTGGGTGGTGAAGATGATGTCCACCGCCGGTTGCTGGGCGCAGCTCGACGGGTCGGTAATGTCTCCGCAGTCAGTCAGGTCTCCCCAGGTTGGAGCCGTGGTACCGGTTTCAATGGTATAGTAGATCGAGCTCGTGGCGTTGGGAATCGGCGGCTTGAACGCGAAGAGCACGGCGGCCAGTACCACCGTCATGGCCACGAGGAGAATTACGGCGATGATGTTGCTGACTCCGCGACTCGCGCGGTGGCGGTGGGTCCGTATGGACACGTATACTCCGTTCTGTAGAGCGCAACCCCTCCCCTTTAGACTTTCCTAGTAAGGGGAACTCGTTTGCGGCCTTGGGCCAAACGGACTCTGGTCGAGTGTCTATAGAAAGGAGAGGTCTGGGGTGGGTTTGTGAAAGTGCTCCTGTTTGGCGCAACGGGCATGGTAGGCCAAGGCGTTCTCCGGGAGTGTCTCCGGGACGCCCGCATCGACTCGGTTCTTTACGTGGGGCGGACCTCGACGGGCCAGCAGGACAAGAAATTCCGCGAGCTGCTTCTGAAAGACCTGACGGACCTGACGGGAATTGAGGACCAGCTGCGCGGCTTCGAGGCCTGCTTCTTCTGCCTGGGCGTAGCGTCGGCCGGCATGTCGGAGACCGACTACCGACGGGTAACGTA
>JASHPV010000048.1 GCA_030037875.1 Thermoplasmata archaeon | reverse complement strand
TCCCTTCTGGTCCCGGCGAGCGCCGGACGAACGACAGCATGCGATCGCGACGCTCAAGTCGCTCGGGACGACCTCCGTTCCGGGCCTCGCGGCCGCCCTTTCCTGGTCCGTCCCCCGGACCGAGAAGGTACTCCGAGAGGTGCTGCGGCACGGCCCCACGGGCCTTGTCTACGACGTGCGCACCGGAACAATTCGCTGGGGGTCGCCGACGGGATCCCCGAGCCGACCTCCCTCCGCGCCCACGACGTCGGGCTCGAGACCCAGCTGGCCGGTAGCGGCATCACAAGGCCCCGCGGGTCCCCGTTCGGCCTCTCCGCCCGCCCCCACCGCCCCGGCGTCCCGCGCCGGGGCTTACCGACCCACGGTGGTCGCGCCCGCGCCCAGCCCCTCCCCCATGGTCGTGCCGAGCGACCACGTGCTCCGTGAATGCTCGCGCTGCCGCACCCCCCTGGTTCCCACGGGCGACGTCGACGTCTTCGCGTGTCCCATGTGCGGTCGACGGCTCACCGGCGGCGGAACGCTCGTGTCCCCCTCGCCCTCGCGGGCCGGCGCTCCGCCCGGACCCGACCCCAAGATCCAACAGCTCATCGCCGCGTGGGCGACCGGCCAGCCGGCGCCGTGCCCCCACTGCCGCCAGCCACTTCGTCATACCGCCGACGGGGAGTTCAAGTGCGGCTCCTGCGGGGCGCGCATATCGTACGGAAGTCCATCGAGTCCCACAACGGCGCCGGTCCCCGGCGGCCCATTGACCGGACCGAGCCACTAGAACGGCACGACCGACCGTACCTGACGGACGAGGGAGCTATCGGCGAGGCCCGCCGCGACGCGCTCGATGTCGGCCGCCGGTGACCGGTCCTCGGACCAGGTCGGCACGCGTTCCCGGAGGACCTTCCACGCTGCCTCGCTACCGACGCCGCCCGAGAGGGGATGGCGGAGTTCCAAGGCCTGACCGGCCACGATCCACTCGACGGCCACGATCCGCTGGAGGTTGACGAGCAGCCGGCGGAGCTTCGCACCCGCCCAGGCACCCATGCTGACGAAATCCTCGTGGTCCGCCGAGGTGGGCAAGCTGCCCGCGCTCGCCGGATGGACGAGGGTCTGGTTCTCGTTCACGAGGGCCGCGGCGAGGTACTGGGGAATCATGAACCCGGACGACTGCCCGGGGGCCGGCGCGAGGAAGGCGGGCAAGCCCCGGTTCAACGCCGGGTTCACGAGACGAGCGATCCGGCGCTCCGCAAATGCCCCTAGGTAATGGAGGGCCAGCGCGAGCGTGTCGAGCGCCAGAGCAAGGGTCTGGCCGTGGAAGTTGCCCCCGCTGACGAATTCATCCGGGGTGAAGATGACCGGGTTGTCGGAGACCGCGTTGAGCTCGGCGGTCAGGACCCGCTCGGCGTAGTCCAGGCCCTGCCGGGTCGCGGCAAGGACCTGGGGGATGCAGCGGAGCGTGTACGGGTCCTGACCGTGCCATTCCCCGCCCGCCCGGACCAACTGGCTTCCGTGGAGGAGCCGGCGCATGGACTCGGCCACGCCACGCTGCTCCGGAAGGTTCCGCAGCGCCCCGAGCCGGTCGTCGAGGCTCGTCGGGTCTCCCCGCAACGCGTCGAACGACAGCGCCGCGGCGACCTCGGCCGCGGCGAGCAACTCCCGTCCATCCGCCACCGAGAGCGCGAGGTAGCTCGTCATGAGGGAGGTACCGTTGATCAACGCGACGCCTTCTTTCTCGGCCAGGTCCAGGGGTTTCAGTCCGAGGTTGCGATGGACCTCGGCGGAGGCGATTCGCTGGCCCTCGGCGGTAACGAATTCCCCTTCACCCAGCAACGTGAGCGCGAGGTGCGCCAGGGGCGCGAGATCTCCCGAGGCCCCCACGGATCCTTGTTCCGGCACGAAGGGGACCAGGTCCCGGTTCAGGAACTCGATCAACCGTTCCACCAGCTCTTGCCGGACTCCGGAATGTCCCCGGCTGAGAGCGTTGGCGCGCAGAAGCAGCATTCCCCGTACCACATCTGCGGGCAAGGCCGGACCGGTTCCGCTTGCGTGGCTCCGCAGCAGCGAGAACTGCAGGGCTATCGCCTCCGTCGTGGGGATCACCTGGTGGGAGAGGCCGCCGAACCCTGTGGTAACCCCGTAGACGGGGCGACCGGCCTGGACCACTTGGTCGACGGCACGACGGCTCGCCTGGATACCGGGAATCGCGGATCCGGCGAGTTCCACGCGACGTCCGGCGCGGGCCACGGCCAGGAACTGTTCGAGCGTCAGGGACCGGCCATCGACCGGCAGCCTCTCGGTCATCGGCGACCGGGGGTGGAGAGTGCGAAGGGAAAAAGGAAACCCCCCGGGATCGAGGACCCCGGGGGCCGGCGCCCCGGCGACGGCCTCAGGCCATCGGGTAGACGATCTCGCCGCCGGATTTCTGCATCGAGGGCAGCCGCTGGGTCTTGGCGCCCTTCGTCTTCCAGAACAGCTCCGCGAACGCCTGGACGGCGGTCACGAGGGCCTGGGCATCGTCGAGGGCAATTCCCTGGCGCGCCTTGGAGGCCTGCTTCATGATCTGCCAGACCATGTCGTGGGCCTGCGGGTTCGCCTTCACGTGGTCGGGGGTGAAGTAGTCGCCCCAGATGACGCGGACCTCCGACTTGACCTTCTCGGCGTGCTGCTCTTTCACGGCGGTGTACCGGGACATCTTCGACACGTAGGCCGCTCGGTCTTCGAGCTTGGCATCCGGTCCCGGGTGCGCAAGGTCCGCGATGAGCTGGTCCATGCGGAGCACGGTGAGCGCCGCGATCTGCGCCTCGTGCGGGTCATAAATACCGCACGGAATGTCGCAGTGCGCGTAAACGGCCCGGGGGGCAACGACGGCGTCGAACAAACGGTTCGCGAATCCGGTCGACCACGTGAGGGCGGACATAGCCCCGCGAGCCCGGACAGTCGGATAAGGATGCCGGAAGCGGTGCCCGGCGGGCCTTCCGCAAGACCGGTTCCCCGCTTCTCCCTTTGGCGACGGCTCCGGAGCCGTCGCGTCGAGGTCCACGACGAGAGCATGGTCCCCACCCTCCAGCCCGGTGACCGGCTCCTGGTCGACCGGGAGGCGTATCGCTCCGCCTCGCCGGTCATCGGGGACATCGTCGTGCTCAGGGACCCGGAGAAGGCCGAGCGCTGGCTGGTCAAGCGCGTCGCGGGGGTAGGTCCCGGTCAATTCTGGAGGACCGGTTCCGGCCTCGTGTCGGTCCCCTCCGAGGACGCCATCGAGGAGATCTCGCTGCCGGCCTCCACGGTGTACGTCACCGGGGACGCGGAGTCCGCCCGCGACAGCCGGCGCTTCGGACCCGTGCCCTCCGGATCCCTCGTCGGACGCGCCTACTATCGGTATGCCCCCGCCCACCGGCGGGGAGAGCTGTGACTCCCGTGGGGTCGAGCGTAAACCTTTAACCGATGTGTCATTCCGACACATCGATGGCGTCCTCTCCCCCGAGTCCTCCTGCTCCGTCGCCCGCTCCGTCGCCGATGGCCTCCCGCAGCGTCGTCCTCGTCGTGGTGATCGTGGTGGCGCTCGCAGGCATCGGCGTGGGCTTCCTGGCGGGGTACGAGTACCGGGGCACCCCGGCCTCCTCTCCGGCCGTCATCACGAACGACACCCTGTCGATCCTCGGAGCGGGGACCCTCAACACCCTGTTTCCCCAACTGGCCAGCCTTCTCGTCAACGAAACTCCCAACATCTCCGCCCCCCTTCCGGCGCAGACCTACGAAGGGTCGCTTGACATCACGACGGCGATCACCACGCTGGCCGCCCGGGCCGACGTGGCTGCCGTGGCGGATTTCCGATTGATCCCGTCCTTGCTCGAGCCCAAGTTCGCCAACTACGAGGTCGTCTGGGGCGCCACCCCGGAGGTCCTGGTGTACAACTCCTCGATCGCCGCCTTCGACGGGGTCAACGAAACGAACTGGGCGCAGAAGCTCATCAACGACGTGGACAACCCGAACAACGCGCCCATGGCCGTCTGGAACGCGTCGACCGACCCCAACGGCTACAACGAGATCTTCAGCCTCCAGCTGCAGGGCATGCTCTACAACAACAGCCCGACCAAGTTCTACAGCCAGCTTTACGGGGGAGCGCCCGGCACTCCGGCCATACCGAACGCCACGAAGGTGGGCACCCACGTGGTGGCGGAGCTCGAGCACGAATCGCAGGCGGCGACGCTGCTCCGCACCGGGGTCGTCTCGGCCCTCATCACCTATCGGTCGTTCGCGGTGGTGAACCACCTTCCGTTCGTTTCCTTCAACCCCATCGTGGGGCTCTACGCCAACAACTCGACCGCCTTGGCGGATTATGCCAAGATTTCCACGACCATCGTCAGCTCGACGGGCGCCTTCGCGACGGTGGTTCCGGCGCCGGTCCTCTTCTCCATCACCGTCCCCACGAACGCCCAGAACCGGGCCTTGGGAGCAGCCTTCATCCACCTCCTCCTTTCTCCGCAAGGTTCGGCGATCATCTCGGAGGGCGGGGCCTTCACGCCGATCTTCCCGGGCTGGACGGATGATCCAAGCGCGGTACCACCTGTTTTAGCCCCGGATGTGGCACCGCTGCCATCGTGGGCGAGTCCGTTCGTAACGTGAGCCAGGGCGCCCTCGTCGCGCCCCCCTCGCTGCCCCGGCGTCACTGGCGGACCGGCCCGCTCTGGCTCGCTCTCCAGCTCGTCCTGTCCGGCTCGCTCCTCCTTCTCTTCATCCTGCCCATCTACGCGCTGTTCACCTACGGGCCGCTTTCCGGCATCCTGTCGGAGGCGAGCAGCGCCCAGGTGCGCGAGGCTCTCTGGCTCACGTTCTACGCGTCGGGAATCGCCGTCCTCGCCGCCGTCGTCTTCGGCATCCCGATGGGGTACCTGCTGGCCCGTCGGAAGTTTCCCGGGCGGACGATCGTGGAATCGCTGGTCGCGCTGCCGGTGGTGGTTCCCCACCTCCTGGTCGGACTCGGGCTCTTTCTGCTCCTAATCCCGGGCAC
>JASHPV010000047.1 GCA_030037875.1 Thermoplasmata archaeon | reverse complement strand
TCCACCCGTTTCGGCGACCGACCCAAGGCCCTGCTGTCGGTCCTCGGCGAGCCGGCCGTGGTGAGACTCGTCCGGATTAGCCGCAAGGAGGGGTTTGTTCCGCGGGTGGTGGTAGGGGTCCATTCGACGGCCGTACGCGCCGTTCTCCGTGACGCTGCCGTGGACATCATCGAGAATACAGAGTGGATCCGAGGACGAACGGGCTCGATTCAACGAGGCCTCGAGGAAGTGGGCGGGGACGCCTCCGTTCTCCTCTGGCCGGTGGACCATCCGTTCGTTCAAGCTATGACCCTCCGCCGGCTCCGTACTGCTGCGGATCAAGACGCCATGGGGGTTTGGTTCATCCCAACGTTCGAAGGGTTCGGAGGACACCCGGTTCTCCTGAAACCCGCGGTCTTACCTCGTATCCGGAATCTAGGTCCCGGCACGCCCTTGCGACGATTGCTGATTGATTTCGGTCCTCAGGTCGTCCGGGTTCCGGTCGACGACCCCGGGGTTCGCGCCAATGTCGATACGGAGGAGGACTATCTTCGATTCCAAGCGCTCCATCCGGATCGGGAGGGTTCTGCGTGAACCGCCGCATGGCCCGAGAGGTGGTCCGTCTGATGGACCTTCACGTCTCCTTCGTCCGGGCGACCGTCGTGAAGACGGTCGGCTCCGTCCCCGGAAAGGTCGGGGCGTCGATGATTCTCCGACCCGACGGTACTTTTCTGGGAACGATCGGTGGCGCGGGCTTGGAGGAGGAGGTCAAGGCGCATGCGCGGAACGCTCTGACGTCCCGTCGGAGCGACCTGCTTCACTTCGACCTTCAAGCCTGGAAGCCGGGGGGCCTGCCGAGCCTTTGCGGGGGTTCCGTCGACATCTCCGTGGAGTACGTCCCCGCCCACCCCAACCTTCTCCTGTGGGGCGGCGGACACGTGGCCCACGCTATTGCCACCTTGCTGCCCGCCTTGGAATATGACTACAGTGTCGCCGACGATCGCCCCGAGTGGGTGACCGTCGAACGATTCCCTCACGCTGACCGCCGGGAGGCTGTGACGCCCGGCGAGGTCTGGACCGTGTTCGACCCCTCCGAGTTTTCCCATCTCTATCTCCTCGGTTACGACGCCAAGAAGGACCTCGAACTGTTGGCTAGTTCGATCGACCGGTTTCCGGGATATATCGGGCTCATTTCGAGCGCACCAAAGCGAGCCCACATGTTCGCGGAGCTTCGCCGCCGGGGCGTCGCGCCGGCAGCGATCGCAAGGGTGCACGCGCCGATCGGTCTCGCTATCGGTGCGGAGAGCCCATCGGAAATCGCCGTGGCGGTCGTGGCCGAGATTATTCGATCCCTGCGGCCCGCTGCCCCCCGCCGGGTCTCCCGCCGCGGCAAGACGCCCGTTCGGGAGCTGTCACCGTGACGACCCAGCGCGTGCTGCGTCTCGCGATCAACGGCCAGCCCGTAGAGGTCCCCTCTCCGCCGGAACGGATTCTGTTGGACCTGCTTCGGGAAGACCTCAACCTCACCGGGACGAAGCGCGGGTGTGACCTCGGTACCTGCGGATGTTGCACGGTTCTCCTCGATGGCCGGCCTACGCTGTCCTGCCTCACGCTGGCCATGCTGGCGGAAGGAAAGGCCATCACGACGATCGAGGGGATTTCTTCCGGAACGGAGCTGCACCCGGTTCAGAAGGCCTTCGTTCAGCACGGCGCAACTCAATGTGGATTCTGTACGCCCGGCTTCGTGCTCAGTGCGGTGGCGCTGTTGCGGGACCATCCCCAGCCCTCGCGCGAGGAGGTCGTGGACGCGATCTCGGGCAATCTGTGTCGCTGCACAGGATACACGAAGATCGTCGAAGCGATTCTGGCGACTCGTTCGGAGGGTACCCACTAGCATGGCAAGCACTCGGCAGGGCGAGTTTCGACTGCTGGGCGGGGCGATCCCCTACATTGAAGGGCCGCTCAAGGTCTCCGGCCGCTCGGAATACACCGACGACATCAAGCGGCCGGGCATGCTCGTCGGAAAGCTCCTCCGGGCGCCCTGGCCCCACGCTCGATTGGTGCGAGTGGATACGACCAAGGCCCGTGCGATGCCTGGGGTATTCGCCGTGCTGACGGGCGAAAAGTACCCCACGCCCTTTGGAGTGCTGCCGATCACGAAGGACGAGACCGCGATCGCCGTTGATAAGTCCCGGTACATCGGTGACATCGTAGCCGCGGTTGCGGCGCAGGACGAGCTCACCGCCGAACGGGCGATGGCCGCTATCGAGATCGAGGTCGAACCGCTACCGGAATATGCGGACCCCCGCGTCGGGCGCGAACGCGTCGATGTGCCGATTCACGAGAAAGGTCTCAACCATTCCAACATCCAGAAGGAAGTCGTCCAACACTTCGGCGACGTCGACGCGGCCTTCCGGGGCGCGGCCGCCACGGTTCGCGTCCGGGCCTCGTTCGCGGGCGTGACGCACGCTTTTACCGAACCCCAATGCACCGTGGCCGAAGCGACGCCGGATGGTCGGCTCACGGTCTGGAGCTCGACGCAGGTGCCGCACTATCTTCACCGTTCCTTGTCGGAAGTGTTGGGCATCCCGATGCACCGGATCCGCGTCGTGAAGCCTGAGGTCGGCGGAGGTTTCGGCGGCAAATCGGACCCGCTGCCGCATGAGATCGCCTGCGCGGCCCTGGCACTCGAGACGGGGCGACCGGTCAAGATCCTCTTCGACCGGGACGAGGTCTTCTACACGAATCACGGTCGCCATCCAACGTACAACGACGTCCGGATCGCAGCGGACGCGGACGGCCACCTGCTCGGATACGACATCGAAGCGATCATCGAGGGCGGGGCGTGGAGCTCCTTCGGCACGGTGACGACGTACTATAACGGGGTCATGGCGATGGGGCCGTATCGCCTACCCAGTTTCCGATACAAGGGGCAGCGCGTCTTCACGAACCGACCCCCGTCCGGCGCGATGCGGGCCCACGGAGGAACGAACATCCGGTACTCGGTGGAGGTCGGCCTGGACGAGCTCGCTGAAAAGCTTCAGCTCGACCCGTTCGACCTGCGGAGCCGAAACGCCCTCCCCCCCAACTCCACGACGATCAACGAGTTCCGCGTCACCTCGACGTCCTTTCTGAAGTGCCTCGAGGCGGTTCGGGAACGCAGCGGCTGGGCAGACAAGTGGCGGCGTCTCCCGTTCGGTCATGGAGTGGGCCTGGGGTGCGGTTTCTACATTTCCGGGTCCAACAGCCCAATCCACTTCACGCCCAAGATGCCGCAATGCACCGTCCACTTGAAGGCCGACATGGACGGCGGAATCACCGTCCATTGCATGCAAGCCGACATCGGCCAAGGGTCGAACACCCTCCTCGCGGCCATCGTTGCGGAGGTGCTCGGCGTCTCCTTGGACCGGATCCACGTGAGCCCCGTGGACTCGGATGTAACGCCCGTGGACATCGGCAGCTATTCGAGCCGGGTGACGTTCATGATGGGCAATGCGGCCCGCAAAGCCGCGGAAGGCCTTCGGGACCGGCTGATTGACGCAACGCATCAACTCACGGGCTACCCCCGGGAAGCGATCCGCGTCGGCACGGAACGATACGAGGTGGAGCACCGACCCGAGATCGGCGCCACGTACATGGAGGCCCTGCACCAGGCAATGCAGGCAACCGGAGCCCTGCAATCGACCGGCGCCTATACGTCACCGCCGGTCGGCGGTACCTTCAAGGGCGCCCGCGCCGGGACCGCCCCTGCGTACTCGTTCGCGGCGTACGTCGCCCAAGTTTCCGTGGATGAGGAGACCGGGGTCTATGACGTAGAAAAGATCTGGGCGGCCTTCGATTGCGGCCGGCCGCTCAACCGGCTCGCCGTGGAAGGGCAGATACAGGGGTCCATCCACATGGGGCTCGGCCAGTTCATGGGGGAGTCGATGGATTACCGAGGCACGCGGCTGATGAATCCGGCGCTCCTCGATTACAAGATCATCATGCCACACCAGATGCCCGAGGTCGAATGTCTTCTGGTTGGGGCGGACGACCCCGAAGGGCCGTTCGGGGCGAAGGAGGCCGGTGAAGGGCCGTTGGTCGCCACCCTACCCGCCGTCGCGAATGCCCTGTACGATGCTGTAGGCGTCCGGTTCTACGACCTTCCGGTCACCCCGGACCGCGTGCTCAAGGGATTGGATCGCCGACGGGCCGAATCCCGCGCCTGGAAGGATCACTAACGTCGGGGGTCGGGTCATGCATCTGGATCCCTTCGAGCTGCATCGCCCCGAGTCGCTGGAGGAGACGGTTCGGCTCGCCCAGACGCTTTCTCCCGGGTTCGATTATCTCGCGGGCGGCACGGACCTGCTACCGAACTACAAGATGCATCTCAACGTCCGTCCCCATCTGATCTCCCTCGACCGGATCCCCGAGCTCCAAGGACACGACCTCGACCGGATCGGAGCCATGACTCGACTGGCCGACCTCGACGCCGATCCCGAGATCGCGAAGCACTATCCCGCGCTAGGCGAGGCAGTACACGGGGTCGCGACGCCGCTAGTCCGAGCGAGCGGAACCGTCGGCGGGAACCTGCTGGTGGAAACTCGATGCTTCTTCTTCAACCAGAGCTA
>JASHPV010000046.1 GCA_030037875.1 Thermoplasmata archaeon | reverse complement strand
GGGGGTTGGCCGCGGCACGACGCTCATGGCCGTCGTCAGCGGCAGCGCCAAGCGTGCATTGACCTCGGCCATCAGTGCCAGCTCGGGTCTGCCCCCCGCGATGTTTGTGAGAATCACCCCACCTACGTGCCGACGCGGGGCGACGGCGAAGTATGACGAGGCTCCCGGGAGGTGTCCACCGTGGAACACAAGCGGGGTGCCGTGATAGTCGGATCGAATCACGACCCCGTAACCGTAGTGCAAACCTCCCGGGAGCCCACAGTAAGGAGTGGTCATCTTGCGGAGCGATCGAGTGGTGACGACGCGGCCCCCATCCCCATGGCCGTCACTAAGGAAAATCTGGACGTATCGAGCCATGTCCTCGACGTTCGACCGGAGCCCTCCGCAGGCGCGAAGACAAGGTTCCTCCCACCAGGTTTGCGAGGGAACCAGGCCACGGCGGACGCCGGTGGGTTTCGGTGAGTAGAGGGTCGTCACCTCGGGGTTCCGCCTCATGATGCCGGTGTCGAACGTCGACGACCGCATACCGGCGGGACGGAGGATTTCTTCCTCGATGAAATTCTCGTAGGTCCGTCCGCTCGCCCGCTCGATAACAGCGCCCAACAGCCCGAAACCTTCGTTGGAGTAGCTGAAGTACCGGCCGGGGGGGCCTAGGAGACGGTACCGGGTCGTTCGAAGGAACTCTATCATTTGCTCGTAGGTGTCGATCGGGGGATGTCGGGTATCGACCCCCTCCCGGCGAGCCTCTCGCAGGTAAGCAGGATCTAGCGCAAGGGTCCGGGCAGCAGTGTAGTGGAGTGACGGGAGAGGTGGCAGGCCCGAGGTGTGGGTCAGAAAGTGATGTAGTGTGATCCTTCGGGTCGCGCGGGGATCCGGGGTCCCGAACTCTGGCAGGTGTCGGATAATGGGGTCCTGAGTCGAGAGTTTGCCATCCTCCTCGAGCCGGAGGACGGCGAGAGCGGTAAACGACTTCGTCACTGAGGCGAGTCCGAAGATCGTCCGCGGGGTCGCAGGAAGATGCGCTTCGAGGTCGCGCCATCCATAGGATCGAAAGGCAGTGCGCTTTCCCAGTTCAACGATCCCGAGGGAGACGCCGGGGACCTGCCACCTTCGCATCCACCGGCGGGTGAACTCCTCGGGCCCGCGTGGAGAGGTCAACATGCCGTCAAAACTGGGTCCTTTAGATTAAGTCCCCGCCTCCGAGCGATCTCGCCCACCGCGCTCTGAATCGGGCACCCTGACCGCATGAACGTGTGACCACCGGCGAACGGACCTTTTCGAACAGAGGGTATTGTTCTCGCTAGGGTGGCTGGTCCCTGACCGGGGCCTGAATGCGGTTTCGAATCCGGGAGCCGCAGGAAAGCCAGCCGCTAGAGGGAGTCGAACCCCCGACCTGCTGATTACAAATCAGCTGCTCTACCTGCTGAGCTATAGCGGCATTCAGTGCGGGACCACACCCCCGGCTCAGACTCCCGCCAATATGAACCGCTCTCCCTCCGGAAGCAGGCTTCGACGGCGAGCATCCGGCGCACCTCAGCTCCCAGCCACCTGCGGAGGGGGCGGGCGACAAGCTTTCGTAGATTCATCCGGTATGGATATTGATGGCAACCGTCGCCCGAGCCGTTCGTCAAGTTCGGGCACCTACAGGCACTCAGCTATCTTGCCTTGGATGGGCCCAGGAAGGAGCGCTCCGGCTCCTGATGAACAATCTGGACCCTGACGTGGCCCGGGACCCAGATCATCTGATCGTCTATGGGGGGCGCGGGAAGGCCGCCCGGAGCTGGGCCGACTTCGACAAGATCGTCGCCACACTGAAAACTCTCGGTAACGAGGAGACCTTGCTCATCCAGTCCGGCAAGCCGGTCGGGGTATTCCCCACTCATCCAGGCGCTCCGCGCGTCTTGATCGCCAATGCCCTGATCGTGCCACGCTGGGCCACGGACGAAATCTTCTGGGACCTGGAGGCGAGGGGTCTCACGATGTACGGCCAGATGACCGCCGGAAGCTGGATCTACATCGGGACCCAGGGAATCCTCCAAGGCACGTACGAAACCCTCGCCTCTCTCGCTCGGATCGAGTACCATTCTGACACGCTCGCAGGCCGCTGGATGCTCTCGTCCGGCCTTGGAGAAATGGGAGGCGCCCAACCCTTGGCCGTCACCATGCTGGGGGGCGCCGCTCTGGTCGTCGACGTCGATCCTGACAAGATCGCTCGTCGGCTCCGATTGGAATTCTTGGACGTCGTAGCCACCGGCCTAGACGATGCGCTCCAGCGAGTACGAGGCGCGATCGCGGAGCTACGCCCACTCTCAGTCGGACTGGAAGCCAATGCCGCGGACGTGTACCCGGAACTCGTGCGTCGGGGGATTACCCCCGACATCGTGTCAGACCAAACCGCCGCACACGACCTCACGGTCGGTTACATTCCGCGGGGCTTTTCGTTGGCCGGGGCGGCCAAGCTACGGACCGTAGACCCGGAAAAGTACACCGCCGAGGTCTATCGATCAATCGCCGCGGAAGCGCGGGCGATTCTGACGTTCCAGCAGAACGGGGCTCGCGTCTTCGAGTACGGGAACGCTTTCCGGGCCCGTGCGCTGGAAGCCGGCGTCGGAAACGCGTTCGATATCCCCGGCTACGTGCCCAGGTACATCCGCCCGTTGTTTGCCGTCGGCAGCGGCCCGTTCCGGTGGGTGGCCTTGAGCGGGGACCCCGGCGACATCCAAGCCATCGACCGGATGATCTTGCGAGAGTTTGCCGACAACGCGCACCTGTGCCGGTGGATTCGTTTGGCGGGCGAGAAAGTCCGGTTCCAGGGATTGCCCGCCCGCATCTGCTACATGGGGTACGGCGAGCGCGAGCGCTTCGGTCACCTCGTGAACGCGATGGTCCGTTCGGGCGAGGTGACGGCCCCGATCGCCATCGGCCGCGACCACCATGACACCGGGAGCGTGGCGAGTCCCTATCGCGAGACCGAGAAAATGCGGGACGGCTCGGATGCGATCGCTGACTGGCCGATACTCAACGCTCTGCTCAACGTTGCCGGCGGCGCGTCGTGGGTTTCGGTGCACCACGGTGGAGGGGTCGGCATCGGGAACTCGATCCACGCGGGGTTTGTGCTGGTAGTCGATGGGACGGACGACGCGGAGGGCCGGATTACGCGTGTACTCCACAACGACACGGGAATCGGCGTGGCGCGGCATGCGGACGCGGGATATCCCGAATCTCTAGCACTGCTCCGAGGCGCTCGGTTCCGGATTCCGTAGCAGAGACCGGTTTTTCCCCTGCGTAGGCCAACGGCTACCGCGCGCGACCCTTACGCGCCAGGGCAGGTTCGAGTCGGGCCACGGCGGCGGCCAACATTCTTCGGTCCGTGTCGAATTTCAAAAGTCGCTCCGCATCTCGAGCGAGTGGCCAACGGGCTTCATCGAACGTGGTTTCTAACGTGGTTTGGGTCTCCGTGGTGAATGCGAGGAAATAGACCGACGTCTTGAACACGTTCCGGTCCCGAAGCGGCTGGTAGAAACGATACGCCACCTCGCCCAGTTCCTCCCGGATATCGAGGTCGACGATTCCGCTCTCCTCCGCCACTTCCCGGCGCGCGGTCTCGAGCAAGGTCTCTCCCGGATCGACGTGTCCCTTCGGGAAACACCACCGATCTTCGGCCGGCTCGTGGAGGAGAAGAAAGCGACGTTCCTTGGGCTCGACCACGACCGCGCCTGCGGCGAGCTCCGCCACCGACGGTCGGTCGGCCCGGAATGGCTGGGACGTAGGACTCACAGCCGTGCGAGAACCTGGTGCGCTAAGAACCCTGCGGACCTCAAGCCGAACGTTTATCCCTCTCGGCCGGCTCGGCGCCCGTACATCATGCTGACGGCGGCCGAGCAGTTCCACGACCTCGCAAGCTTGATCCGGGCAAAGGCCAAGAAAAACGAGGACCGGCCTGCTCTACGGTTCGCCGACCATACCCTCACGTACTCCCAGCTCGACCAGGAAACGGACCGCTTGGCCGCCGGCCTCGCGGAGGCCGGGGTGGCCCGGGGCGACCGCGTGGCCTCCCTTCTTTACAATCGACCGGAGTTTCCGTTGCTCTGGTTCGCCCTTGCGAAGCTCGGCGCCGTGCTCGTGCCGCTCAATACGGCCCTCAAGGGTGAGCTCTTGCGCTACGAACTGGACGACTGTCAGGCCCGCTCTGTGGTGGTGGATCCGTCGCTCCTCCCGGTCTATGAACCGATTCGAGCGTCGCTTCAGTTTACCCACGAGTGGGTGACTCCTGATGCGGGCTCGAAAGTCGAGCTACCCACGGGCATGCGGCCGTGGTCGGAGCTCCGGTCCTCGGTCCCGCCGCCCTCAGTGGAACCGCCGCGCCCCTCGGACCCGGCGGCGATCCTGTACACCAGCGGGACGACCGGACCCCCCAAGGGAGCGGTCATACCGCACGAGAAGTACCTGACGACCCCCCGCGAGATCGGTCTCCGGAGCGAGCTCGACGCGGGGTCCGTCCTGTTCACCGGCCTTCCGCTCTTTCACTGTAACGCACAAGAGATGACCATGTTGACCGCGTTGCTCAACGACCTGACCGCCGCGTTCGACGAGCGGTTTCATGCCTCCACGTACTGGGAGGTCGCGGCCCGGTATGGGGCCACCCACGTCTCGCTGCTGATCGCGATGGTGAACGTCCTGTTCAAGCAGCCGGCCAAGCCGACCGATCGCGGTCATGGGGTCCGCGTGGCGCTTACCGCCGGCGCGACGAAGGAGGTCTGGCCGAAGTTCGAGGCCCGTTTTGGACTCCGAATCATCGAGCTGTATGGAATGACCGAATGCGGCTGCACCACCTTGATGAACCCGCCGGGCGCCATCCGCGTGGGATCCGTAGGCACGCCACTCGGATTCGTTGAGGCCGAGATCGTCGACGATCACGACGAGCCGGTGGCCGCCGGAACTCCGGGCGAGCTGATCGTGCGCCCCCGCGCGCCCTTCACGATGTTTCTCGAATACTATCGCAAGCCCGAGAAGACGGTCGAGGCGTGGCGGAACCTGTGGTTCCACACCGGCGATCTGATGAAGCGGGACGCCGACGGCTACTACTATTTCCTCGACCGAAAGAAGGACGTCATCCGACGCCGGGGGGAGAACCTCGCTCCCTACGACGTGGAGACAGTTCTCAACCAGCACCCCGCCGTGTTCGAGACCGTGGTGGTCGGAGTTCCGGCCGAAATCGGAGAGGAGGACGTGAAAGCTTTCGTCCAGCTCCGCCCCGGCGCGGTGGTGATCCCGGAGGAACTCTTCCTCTTCGCCGCCGACCGGCTCCCGTTCTTCATGGTTCCCCGGTATCTAGAGTTCATTCAGGAGATACCCAAGACGGCGAATCAAAAGGCGCAGCGCTACCTGTTGAAGGGAAAACTGACCGGCCGCGAGTCCGACCGGGAAAAGCTTGGCATTTCCATCAAGCGGCCCGGGTAAGATGCCGCCGCCGAATACGCGACCCGTTGTCCTGGTCGACGCGAACGCGTTGCTCCTGCCGTTCACCTCGCATTTTCGGCTCGAGGAGGAGGTCTATGGCCAGGTGGACGGCGCCCAAATCCTCGTCCCGTCGTCGGTGCTAGGCGAACTCGAGCGGATAGCGGAGCGGGGAAACACGAAGGCCCGCGCGGCCCGCGAGTTTGCCCGCCGGTTCGAAGTGGCGCTCACGGCAGTTCAAGGGGATGATTCGCTCGTCGACCTGGGCCGTCGCTTGAAGGCGTGGGTGCTCACCGGAGACCGAGCTCTGAGGGTCCGGCTCCTCGAGGCCGGAATTCCCGTACTCTTCCCCCGGGGAAAATCCCATCTGGACCGGGCCGTTTCGCCTCACCGGTCCGTCGCCACTCCCCGCCCAAGGAAAACACGGGCCGGTAATCGTTATCTTCCGCCCGCCGGTCGTACCGTTCACCCCGGCGGTCGGAGGTCATCATGAGCGACGATCAGGACCTCATGTTGCCCGATTTCCCGCCGGTCTTCGGTAGCGGCGTCATCGGGGTCTGCGACATCTGCGGGAAGCGCCAGGCCGTCATCGTCCTTCAGAAAGAGCGGTACAAGCTCTGCGTCCTCGACTTTCTGAACAAGACCTGGCTCAACACAACGATCAAACCCGGGGCACCGCTTCCACCGTACCGGAGCGACCGGATTTGGTTCGAGACCGCGCAGTCGAAAACGGGCCAGTCCACCGCGATTGTGCTCACGCCCACGAAGGTCGTGCGGCACCCCACCGTCCTGATCACGCCCGATGTGTATGGTGTGACGACCGTGCTGCTCGATGCGGCCATCCGATTTGCTAAGGATGGGTACGAAGCGCTGATCCCGGAAGTGAGCAAAACGGCCGGAATTGGCTTCTCGGAACACCTGACCACGCGCACCGGAGCATACCTGGGTGGGGGGGTTCCCCTCCAATCCGCCCGGACTCGGAAGCTCGTGCTCTACTACCAGGACGCACTCCAGTGCCTTCGGAATCGACCCCTGGCAGATTCGGAAAAGACGGCCATCTTTGGAGTGGGGTTTGGCGGATCGCTGGCGCTCGGGGTGGCCGGCGAGGAGCAAAAGCTCAGCGCCGTAGTGCTCGCTTACCCGGTGCCGGTCCGACCTCCCGGCTATGTGGAGCTCGTCACCGCGCCCACGCTCTTTGTCGACGCGGGCCGGGACAGCTCATCGCGGCGTTCTCGACACGCGTTCGAGTCGCGCTCAACCCAAGTCGCCTCCCCGGTGGAGTACGCCGACTTCCCGGGCGCGCGCAGGAATTTCCTGGCCCAAGACCTCGGGGCGTACGACCTCGCGCTGGCCGAGGCCGCCTGGGGACGCATCCTGGCGTTCCTCAGGAGCCGTCTGCAGCCCCCTCCTCCGAGACCTCCCCCGCCGCCCAAGACCGTGGCGCCCCCGGCCGTCCCAACCCCCGGGGCCGCCTCGGTCACTCCGAAACCCGCGGCGACGCCCGCCGCGGCGAGTCCCGCTGCGCCGGGTGCTCCGGCGGCGACAGGATAGAGGAGAGCTCGACGGTCTCACGAATCGGTCGGCACAGAGCCCGCGGTCTCGAGCAATTCCTTTGCGGCCCCGATGAACCGCATGATCTTGGCCGGGTTCCCCGACATTTTGATCGTCCCATTCAGGAACGCCTTCACCGGATCCAATTCCTTGCGCATGACCTTCTGCCAGTTCTCCCGCGTCGCTCGAAAGACGAACTCGGGACTCACCGTCGCCGGATCGGAGATGAAGCGCGCGTCCTTGCACTGCCCGTGCGACAGGTCGAGATAGATGCCAGGCCCCTTAGCGGCTTGACTGTCGGCGAGCACCTCGAACATCAGGTCACCCTCCCACGCCGCGGCCGCCTGGGCGTAGGCCGGGTTCTCGTTGATCGCATTCTTGAACAGCGCGGCCCATTCGGGAGAGGGAAACGCGGCCATGGAACCTGCGGGTTGACGGGTCCCTGTCGCACAAAAGCCCTCCGGTATGCCCGTCAGGAGATCCGCCCAGGGTCTGCCCGTCGCTCGCCCCCTTCAACGGCCCGGACCCATTCTTCGGCCCCACCTCCAACGGGTTCGGACGTTCGACCTGGGCCCTCGGGCCAGCGGGTCGGGAATGAAAGTCTAGGTGTACTCGTAGAATCCTCGTCCGGTCTTCCGGCCCAAGTGGCCGGCGTCAACGAGTCGTCGGAGCATAGGGGGAGTCCGGTACTTCGGGTCCTCGAACTCTCGATAAAGGGTGTCCATCACGTCGAGCGTGACGTCCAGCCCGACCAGGTCGGCGAGCTCGAACGGTCCCATCGGCAGGCCGGCGCCGGCTTTCATCGCCTGGTCGATGTCGCGGGCGCTCGCGAGGCCCTCTTGCAGCTCGAAGCAGGCTTCGGCGAGGATCGGGATGAGGAGCCGATTCACCACAAACCCCGGAGATTCCTTGACGCGGATCGGGACGAGCGGATAGCGGTGATTTCGGAGCCCCTGCAGGAAATCGATGACGTCGGTGACCACGTCCTCGCGCGTGTCCACACCGCCGGCCACCTCGACCAGGGGAAGGGTCACCGGCGGGTTGAAAAAGTGGGTTACGAGGATCTGCGGCGTGTGACGGAGCCCGCGTGCCAGGCGCGTGATCGAAAGTGAGGAGGTGTTCGAGCCGAGTATCGCGTGCTCGGGAAGTACGGCGTCCAAGGCTTCGAACAGCTGACGTTTGACCTCGACTT
>JASHPV010000045.1 GCA_030037875.1 Thermoplasmata archaeon | reverse complement strand
GCTCACTCGAGGGGGAGCATGTTTGCGGGGCTATTCCGCTCCGCGGTGCCCGAAGGCCGACTAGGGGTAGCCTTGCGTGAATTCGTTACCTCTCAAATCGAATCCCAGTTCGCGGGGCGGTGGGGACCGGAGGAGTTGAAGACCCGGGTAGGCTTCTTCATGACCCAAATGATCGGGCTCGGAGCGGTACGATATCTGTTTCGAATCGAGCCGATCGCCTCCGCCTCGCCGGAGAACCTTGCGAAGGTAATCGGCCCGACCCTAGACCGATACCTGCTAGGACGCGCGCCGCGGTTCGGCTCCGCTTGACCTTCCGTCCGATTCGGCAAGGGCCGCCCTGCCCCTTAGTGGAGGGGGTTGATGTACGGTTCGAGCCCGGCCTGCGGCTTCTGCGACTTGCCCCGCGGCCCGTGCTGCCGCAACCCCGAATGACTCGCCCACATCCTAGACGCGGAGCCTCGAGCGGTCCGCCTTCCGATGGATTTGAACCCCCCGGGGGTTCGAAAACCCCCTCCGACACTTTTCTGGGTGGCCGGGGTCGTCCACCTTGACGTTCGGAGGCGAAGCGTGAACGGGTCAACCGCGTCCGGTTCCCTCCGGAATGATCCTCAGCGCTGGTCGGGGGGTTAATCTATCCGGGGATGATTTCAGCGCGTGACCTCCCGACGTCGGCTCGCCGCCATCATGTTTACCGACGTGGTCGGATTCACCGCGTCGGCTCAAGCTGACGAGGCGGGAACCCTCGCGCGCCTGCGGGAACTGAACGAGCTCGTTCGGCCTCTGTTCGCGCCCTTCGGGGGCCACGAAATCAAGTCCACGGGAGATGGGTCACTCATCGCATTCGATAGCGCTCTCAAGGCGACGGAATGCGCCGTGGAGATTCAGCAGCGCTTGGCGGGTCGCGCCGTGGGGGGTTCACCATCGGCAACGCAATTGCGGGTCGGAATCCACGTCGGCGACGTGGAGGAAAGCGAAGAGGACGTCTTTGGGGACGCGGTCAACGTCGCGTCCCGCATCGTCGCGATTGCTGAGCCCGGAGGTATCTGCGTATCGGGCGCGGTCCACGACCAGGTCCGGAACAAGATTTCCCAACGTTTGGAGAGACTCCCGCCGGCCCCGCTCAAGGGGATCCAGACTCCGATCGACATTTACCGGGTCGTCTTGCCGTGGACAGGTCGAGATACTGTTCACGGGAACTCTGCGTCCACCGGACTCGCCGTTCTCCCCTTCACCAACATCAGCCCGGATCCCAAGGACGAGTACATCGCGGACGGTCTGACCGAGGAGTTGATCACGGTACTTTCCCAGCTGCGAGATCTTCGTGTGATCTCTCGCACGTCGGTGATGCTGTACAAGGCCACTCCCAAGTCGGCGTCCCAGATCGGGGCGGAGCTGGGGGTCTCCTCCCTACTGGAGGGAAGCGTTCGAAAGGCCGGGAATCGACTCCGGATTACAGCACAGCTGATTGAGGTCCGGACCGACCGACATCTGTGGGCCAAGACCTTCGACCGAGAGCTCGATGACGTGTTCGCCGTTCAGACTGAGATCGCGAAGCAGGTGGCGGATGCCTTGAGGCTGGAGCTGAGGCCGGCGGATGAAGCCCGGCTCAGTTCTCGACATACCGTTCGACCGGAGTCCTATCTTGCCTATCTCCACGGACTGACGTTCCTGCGGGACACTTCCTCGGCGTCCCTCCAAGCCGCCCAGCGCCAATTCGAGATGGCTGTCTCACTCGACCCCACGAACGCAGGCGCGTACGGGGCTCTGGCGTTCTCCACATGGTCTTTCGCGCTTTGGCATATGGACCCTTCGCGAACGGATTGGGTAGAGAAAGTACGCGCCTCCGCGGCTCGAGCGCTTGAGCTGGACCCGAACCTCCCGGAACCCCATATTGGGATGGCGGCGGTCCTCTTTCGGGAACAGAATTACACCGGGATGGAACGAGAATTTAGATTGGCCCTCTCCCTCAATCCGAGCCACGCTCTAGCGCATAATCAGTACGCTGAAATCCTGGATTTCGTGGGCCGTGCCGAAGAGGCGCTTCTTGAGTTCAGACTTGCCGAGGCTGCCGACCCTCTATGGGCCTTCAACCTCCAGGCGTTGGCTCAGCTGCTTGTGCGGCTTCGCCGTCTCGACGAGGCACGGGTGACGATCGACAAGATCAGGGGGCTGGCACCCTTCGACTTCCATTGGCAGCTAGGAGACTACTACTTCGCCCAATCCGATGTCGCGAAGGGTCTCGAGGAGTGGCGCCTTGCCGAAACGCTCGAGCCGACGGCGCGCGGGAAGCGGATCATTCGGGCGTGGATTCTCGCACGTTCCGGGGAATCGGAGAAGGCGAGGGCAATCCTGCGGGAAGAGGAAACACTGCCTCTGTTCGGCCAGTTCCCCACTAACGTCGCTCAAATCTACGCAGAGCTCGGCGACCTGGACGAGTGCTTTCGTTGGCTCGACAAGTCATTCGCGGTGCATGATCTCCCGATAATGATGTTTCGCTTCGACCCACGGTACGAGAACGTTCGCCGAGATCCCAGGTACCAAACCCTGTTGGAGAAGATGAACCTCGCGTAGTCGCGAGGGGGATCGATTCGCCCGGAAGCGAGCCGAAGTGACCAGCGTGGTCCGCTCTTCTCAAGTGGTGTCACTCGGGCCGTGACACAGACTAACCTATCTGCTCTTGCCATCACGCTTTCCGGATTCCCGGCAAGCGCGAAATGACGCGGGCGCCTCCACCGCCGCCGGTGAGTATTGGAAAAAGGACGGTCGGCCCCCCTCCGACATTCTTTCACGATTTCTGACCGTAAAAGATGGCGTCCGATCTTTCCACCGTGGGAGATGAGACGGGTACGCGCCCTCCGGAAAGGCGTGATGAGCGTCACATGAGGGGGGTCGGTCCGCCGGAAGTCAAGCCAAGTTCATTTTCTTGAGCAGCCCTCGAAATCTTGGGTCGTCCCGCACGGGCTGGTACTCCGGCATCAGACGGAATGGGTGCAGAGGAAGAGTGTGCGAGGCCCGCGCGATTTCGAGGTAGCGGAAGCACTGATCGAGATCTGGGAGCAACCCGTAGACC
>JASHPV010000044.1 GCA_030037875.1 Thermoplasmata archaeon | reverse complement strand
GCGTAGGCGATGTACTTTCGAAGGAACTCCGGCGGGAACGGGGCTCCACCGGAGGGGGATTCCGCCGTTTCCGCGCCGAGCTCCCGGGCCTCCCCGGCCCGATGCGACTCCAGGATCCGGTTCGCCAGCAAGCGGTCCCGCTGTCGGTCGGGCTTGTCGAAGATGGAGAATATGACGTCGAACCGGGACAACAACGTAGGAGGCAGGTTCACCTGTTCCGCAAAGCCACGATCCGGGGTGAATCGGCCGAACCGAGGGTTGGCCGCGGCCAGTACCGTGCAGCGGGCGTTCAACGTGGCCGTGATGCCCGCTTTGCTGACCGACACGGTGCCGGACTCGAGCGCCTCGTGCATCGCAGAGGAGTCCTCGGGCGTCATCTTGTCGAGTTCGTCGATGACGGCGACGCCGCCATCCGCGAGCACCATCATTCCGGCCTCGAGAACCCATCGGCCCCCGGCGAAATCGTCCTTCACCGCCGCCGCCGTCAGGCCGGCCGCGGTGGCGCCCTTGCCGCTCGTGTAGATGCCGCGCGGGGCGACGTCCGCGACGTACCGCAGCAGTTGTGACTTTGCAGTACCGGGATCTCCGACCAAAAGGGTATGGATGTCTCCCCGGATCCGGATCCCGTCGGGCTGCCGTTTCTCGACTCCGCCGAACAACTGGAGGGCGATGGCCTCCTTCTCCTCCTCCATCCCCTTGATCGTCGGGGCGAGCGAGAGGACGATCCGATCGACCACCGTCGGGTCCCCCTGCCACTGAAGGATCTCCCGGAGTTCATCTTCCGTGACCTCGATCTCTTCGTACTCGCGCTTCTGGGACTCAAGGGAATTTCCGAGGAGGATCAGGTCGAAGGTTGTGGACCGAATCACGCCAGTCCGGGACGCTGTGGCCCGCTGGAGCGACTTGAGAGTCCCCACGGCCATCACGCGGTTGCCGGGGATGACCCGACCCGTGAGGTCCTCGGTGAGAAGGATGGAGAGACCCTGAGGGTGGGCTCCGCCCTTGAGACTCTCCGGGTTCTCCTGGATCTCGATCCGCTGGGAGTCGATGTAGAGCGATTTCTCGGGGAGTAACCGGAACCGAGTTCGGCTGGCCGGCTTGCCGCAGCCGCCCTGCGCAGTGTAGCACTCGATCGGTTCGCGGAAGATCGGGCTCGTCTCGTCCTGCAGTTCGTGGACCTCGGCGCGACAGGCGGCGCAGGAAAAGACGGCGTCCCGAATCTGGGGACGGACCTCGGTCGCCTTGCGAACGGTGCCGTCGATCCCGATGAACCGGTTCAGGTCCGATTCCCGGATCTCTCGGATGACCCGGTGCGCGGTGGCGGGCAGGCCCGTCACCCGGAGTCGCAACCCCTGGGCTTCGGGTCCCATCACAGGGAGGAGCTCCCGCATCGCCCTCGAACCGGAGTCGAGAACCTCCTCGGGGCGGACGAGCAGTTCGTCCGCGAGTGCCGTGTCGGCGGTCTCGATCGCGGAGAACGGAATCTCCAAGGATCTTTCCTCGGGAAATCGGCTCGCGAGCTCCATGACCCGGTTCCGGACGCCGGCTTCCTCGAAGACGGCGCCCCAGCGGCCGGTGAGCTCGCCCGAAGAGGTGAGCACGCGAGGAGAGGTGACCATGGGGGAGCGACTCCTTGGATTCAGGGGGTCAGGCGATAGCGGTCTCTAGGAAATAGCCGTGACTCCCGGATGTTCGGCAGCTCCGCCAGCACGGTGACGAACCGGTCCAGGCCGAACCCCCAGCCCCCGTGGGGGGGCATCCCATACCGGAACGCTTCCAGGTAGCCTTCGAGAGAGGCCGGGTCCACCCCCGCCGCTCGGATGTTGGCCGTGAGCTGTTCCATTCGGTGTTCCCGTCGTCCCCCGCTGGCCAGCTCGAGGCCCCGGTAATCGAGGTCGAAGTAATCTACGAATTGGGGGCGGTCATCGAACCGATGGGCGTAGAACGTGCCCACCTTGACCGCCGTGGGGAAATCGATCAGGAAGTAAAACGGGTTGCCGTTTCGGGCCACCAGGATCTCCCCGAGTCGCCGCTCGTCCTCAGGGCTCAAGTCCTTCTCGGCGCCCGGGGTTCCGAGCAATTCTTGGCACTCCGCATAGGTAACCCTAGGGAAGGGCGGCTCGGCGACCGGGAGCTTCTCCGCGTAGGGGTTGCCGCTCGCCTCGAGCCGGGTCCTCGCCGTCGCCAGCGTGTCTGCCACCACGGCCTCGAGCATCTGCCGGACATCGTCCCCGTCCCGGATGTAGGCGATCTCGCCGTCAATGCTCGAAAATTCCGTGAGGTGCCGGACCGTATCCGACGGTTCGGCCCGGAAGGCCGGAGCGGTCTCAAAGACCCGTTCGAAGCCGGCGCTCATCAGCATCTGCTTGTACAGCTGGGGGCTCTGGGCCAGAAAGGCCGGCGTGTCGAAGTAGTCGACGGAAAACATCGTGGCCCCGCCCTCGGCCCCCTGTTTGAGGAGCTTTGGGGTCTCGACCTCGAGAAAGCCGCGGGAGAGGAAGGATTGCCGGAGCCCCTCGAGCAGCGCGGTGCGCAGCTCGAAGATCGCCCGGACCGCCGGTTTCCGGAGGTCGATAACGCGATGGTTGAGACGGGTGTCCAGCTCGGCCCCCACCTTGTCGGCCACCCCGAGGGGAAGGGGGACCTCCGCCTGGGAGAGGATCTCCACGTGCGCGGGAATCACCTCCACGCCGCGCTGGGCCTTCGGCGACGACTCGACCGAGCCATCGACCTGGACCACCGACTCTCGCGGAGTCGAGGCAAAGAGCGCGAACAGCGCGGGGTCCGTGGTTTCCTTCTTCAGGGTGATCTGCGCAATGCCCGAGCCGTCCCGGAGCAGCGCGAAGGCCACGCCGCCCAGGGCGCGGTAATCCTGCAGGTGCCCGGCGATCCGGACGGGGGACCCGGCTAGCGCGGGCAGCTCACGCGCGAGCCGCCGCGGGGGCGACAGAAGCGGCCACCTCCTTGCGCGCGAGCGCCGCCCGCACGAGGGCCATGTAGAGCGGGTGCGGCGTCTCGGGCCGGGAGAGGAGCTCCGGGTGGTACTGAACGCCCAGGAAGAACGGGTGGGACGGCACCTCGAACGATTCGACCCGGCCGTCGACGGAACGCCCGGTGACGACGAGACCTTGCTGGGCCATCCGGTCGAGGTAGGCCGGATT
Source organism: Thermoplasmata archaeon (assembly GCA_030037875.1). GTDB lineage: Archaea > Thermoplasmatota > Thermoplasmata > Lutacidiplasmatales > UBA184 > JAKIWV01. Next base: position 3,296 of record JASHPV010000044.1, on the reverse strand, counting down.
GATCTCGTACCGATGCCGGTGGCGTTCCCAGATCTCGGTTCGTCCGTAGATCTCGGCGATACGACTTCCGGCCACGAGCTCGACCCGTTGGGCCCCGAGTCGCATCGTGCCGCCCATGTCGGCGACTCCCTTCTGCTCCTCCAGCAGACACACTACGGGGTCCGGCGTGTGGGGGTCCACCTCCGTGGTGTTGGCCTGGGTCAGGCCGAGAACGTCCCGGGCGAACTCGACGGTCGCGAGCTGGAAACCGTAACAAACGCCCAGGAACGGGATCCCGAGGGTCCGCGCCGTCTCGATTGCGCGGTTCTTCCCGTCCACGCCTCGGGCCCCGAACCCGGGGGCCACCAGGATGGCGTCCGCCCGCCGGAGTCGCGCGAGAGCGGCCGAGTCGCGGGGAAGGTCCTCAGAATCGTACCAATGGAGCTGAACCGAGTACCCGAGATTCCCCTGGACGTGATGGAACGCCTCGATGTGCGAGAGGTACGCATCCTTGAGCTCCGTGTACTTGCCGACGAAAGCGATGTCCACACTTCCCTTGTTCTCCCGATAGGTCGAGAGGAACTCTTTCCAGCGACCGTAATCGGGCGGTCGGTCCGGTAGCTTGAGCTGACGGGACAGCAGCTGACCGACGCCCTGGGCTTCGAGGACGAGCGGCACCTCATAGATGACCGGCTGGTCCGGCACGGAGATGACGGCCTCGGGGGGGACGTCGCAGAAGAGGGAGATCTTCCCTTTGATCTCAGACGTCAAGGGCACCGGCGCCCGGGCCACGATGATGTTCGGCCGAATGCCGATGGCCCGGAGCTCACGGACCGAGTGCTGCGTGGGTTTGGTCTTGGGCTCTCCCACCGGACCCACGACGGGGACCAGCGTGGTGTGCACGAAGGCCATCTGACCTTCCCCTAGCTCGTAGGAAAGTTCGCGGAGCGCCTCGAGGAACGGCATCGACTCGATGTCTCCGACCGTACCACCGACCTCGACCAGGACGACGTCGGCGCCTGTGGTCTGGGCCACTTCCCGGATCTGACGCTTGATCTCGCCGGTGATGTGAGGAATGATCTGAACCGTGGTCCCCAGGTAGTCGCCGCGGCGTTCCTTGTCGATCACCGCGCGGTAGACCTTCCCGGTTGTGATGTTGTGACTGCCGGTGAGACTCTGACCGAGGAACCGTTCGTAGTTCCCGAGATCCAGGTCGACCTCGGTCCCGTCATCGAGCACGAACACCTCGCCGTGCTGGTACGGGTTCATCGTCCCGGCATCGACATTGAGATACGGGTCGATCTTGAGGACGGTGACGGAGATCCCACGGGCTTTCAGAAGACGCGCCAGCGAAGCCGTCGTGATGCCCTTCCCGAGCCCGGAAATCACTCCGCCGCTCACGACGAGAACTTTCACAACCGGCCCCCGCGCGGGTAACTGGATTGCGCCTTAAAGTCTCCGTCCGGGGGATGATGAAACACGGTCGATGGTCGCGAAAAGTGACGCGCCCGGGCACGGTCGCTCATAGCGGAACCCTTCGGCCTGAGCTATCTCGCTTGGTATGCCCAAATTCCGGTATCGCCATGAGCCGGTCCGCAGGGAATACGGGGCCATCGGTGCAGACGTGGTACGGGCCGAGGGCACAGGCGTCGCACATACCCATCGCGCACTTCATCTGCCGTTCCATCGAGCAAAACACGGGAACCCCACGCTCCTTCGCTGCGGAAATGACCTTCCGCATCATGATTTCCGGACCGCAGGTCCATACCGCATCGAACGGCTGTTGAGCGAGAAGGCGTTGGCTCAGGTCCGTCACAAATCCATGGTGACCCAGGGAACCGTCATCGGTGGACACCTCCACGGATTCTGAGATAGCTTTCATGCGGCCCACGAACAGCAGCTCGGGCGCCGTCGTGGCGCCCAGGGCGGCCACGACACGGCTTCCTCCTCGCACCGCGGCCTCGGCCGCGGGGGCGAGGACCGCGGTCCCGGACCCTCCGCCCACTACCAAGATTCGCCGGGGACTGAGGTCGAACCGGTTCCCGTATGGCCCACGGATCCCTACGAGCGTCCCCGCGGGCATCGAGAGGGCGTTCCGAGAAGTGGTTCCCATCGCCTTGATGGTCACTCCCTTCGGCTCCCCCGTGTACGAGAGCGACATCGGGAGCTCGTCGTCCCCCGGAATCCAGATCATGACGAACTGACCGGGCCCGGCGGGGGGAGTGTACCGAAACCGAAGGGTCACCGTGCTGGGGGTCTCGACAACGCGTTCCGAGACTTCGGTGATGACGCGCACACAATTCAACCCGTCGCCGGAATAAAACGATGGCGCGCCCGCGGACCTACTCGGGAGTGACCGGGCTGTGAGCCGCGCCCACGAGCTCCTCCAAGCGATGGACCTTGAGCGAGTCCAATCGCTGGCTCAGTTCTTTGGCCAGGCCGGAGAAGATGCCGATTCCCCGGAATGCAACGGCCGTGCCCAACTCCACCGCCCGCGCTCCCGCGAGCACGTACTCGATGACATCGTCGGCGGACTCGATCCCTCCTACCCCGATGATCGGGATGTTCACGCGGTCGTAGATTTGCCAGACACATGCCAGCCCCACCGGCTTGATCGCGGGCCCACTCAACCCCCCCAGGCCGTTGGCCAGAACCGGCCGGCGCAGTTGAACATCGATGGCCAGGGCCCGAACGGTATTGATCGCGCTGATCGCATCGGCGCCGGCCGACTCTGCGGCCTGCGCCAGTGAGGCCACGTCGTAGTGATTCGGGGTGATCTTGGCGATCACCGGAATCTGGACCGCTCGTTTTACGGCGCTCACGACCTCGCGGACCTGATCGGGGTCTTGTCCGATCTCAGAACCGAGTCCCTTCGCGTGGGGACAGCTCAGATTCAGCTCGAGGGCGAGAACGCCCGTGGCGGCCATTTTCGAGGCGAGATGGGCGAATTCATCTGCGTCCGCTCCAAAGATCGACCCGATCACCGCCGCGCCCGCGGCCCGAGCGATGGCAATCTCCTGCGGGTACTCGTCAATCCCCGGATTCGGGAGCCCCATCGCGTTGAGCATCCCCCACTTTTCATACGTCTCGATGGTAGGATTCGGATAGCCCATCCGGGGGTCGCTGCCGATCGACTTGGTGACGACGCCTCCGGCGCCCGCCTCCCAGGCCCCTTTCAGGGAATTGCCGCTCTCGCCCCAGATCCCGGACGCCAACCAGAGTGGATTTCGAAACGTGAGTCCCGCTACTGTCGTCCGGAGATCCGCCACTGGCATCGCGGAGCCGTGGTCCGTTTATAAGGGATAGGCGGTGCGATT
>JASHPV010000043.1 GCA_030037875.1 Thermoplasmata archaeon | reverse complement strand
TCGTGGTCCTCGCGAGCCGAGGCGAGGGGCCCGGCGCGCGCGGGCTAGCGGGGATCTTCGGCCTCACGACCGCGGTGGCGGTCCTCACCTTCGCGGGATCGACGGCGATCCCCGGGGTCGGCATCGCGGAGGGGTTCCCGTACTATCTGGTCCCGCCGATCCTCGTCGGCGGCGTGGCCGTCCTCCTCGGCCCCCGTCTGTTCCCCGGGGCCCCGGCGTTCGCCCTGACGGCGTCGTTCTTCGCGGCCGCGTGGGGCGTCGTCCTCGGCGCGGACGTCCTGTGGCAGCCGCCGCTCTACGGGACCGGTCCCGCCGGCCTCTACGCCATCGGGGGCGCCGGCGTGCTCGACCTCGTCTACCTCTCGGCGTTCCTAGGGCTGCTCGGGGCCTGGGGCGCCCACCGCCTCGTGCGGCGAGGGTTCGCCCCGGTGGGGACGCCGCTCCCGCCGCCCGCGCCGAGCCCCGGAAGGGACCTTCGGGCGGCGTTCGCGATGGCGAGCGAAGGGTCGGTGACGGCGTCCCTCACCGCGTCCGCCGCGGCGGCCCGAGGGGCCGCCCTCGAAGCGCACCGGCTCCTGGGCTCGCCGGTCCCGGACCCCCAGCGGCCCTGGATCGGTCTGCCGGTCCCCGGCTGGGTCGTGAGCGACCAGGCGAACCTGGAGAGCATGGCGAGGGCCGGCTCGGACCAGCCGACCGAGGCCTGGAGGGCGTTCGCCACGGCACGATCGCTCGTCCGCCTCGGGGAGGCGATCGAGCGCCCCCGGTTCGCGTCGATCGCCGAGCGCCTCGCCGCCTTCGCCGTCGACGCGGCGCTCCTCGGGGTCGCCGGGGCGGCCGTCTTCGCCGGGATCGCGCTGCTCACGGCGGGAGGGCTCAACGCGCTGCTCGCCTCGGTGCCGTTCAACGCCGCGATCTACGGCTTCGTGGCGATCGCCCTGGTCTACCTCGCCGCCGGCGAGCACTGGACCGGCACCACGGTCGGCAAGGCGCTGCTCGGCCTCGAGGTCCGCGATCGCGCCCTGGCCCGACCGGGCGGGGTCGCGGCGCTCACCCGCAACGCCCCGCTCCTGCCGGTGATGACGCTGTACGCCATCGGGCTCGCCCTCGCCCTGGCCGTGGCGATGCGCGGGATCCCCGCCGGGGCGAGCCTGGGGGTGTTCGGGGTGGGAGCCGGTACGCTCGCCATCGTCAGCATCGGCGCCGTCGTGCTCGTCGGGGTCGGCCTGGCGGGGACCGTCGGCATCGCCATGATCGCGGCGACGCGCGAGCGACAGCGGGTCGGGGATCTCTGGGCGGATACCTGGGTCGTGCGGCGGCTCACTCGGGCGCCGCGGCCACCTTCTCCGGCGGCAGCGGCGGCCCGGTCCTCGTGAGCGGGATCGCGATCGACGAGACGTTGGCCTCCCGCCCCTCGCGGTTCGTCAGGCGCTCCGTCTCGATCGAGATCGGCCCGACCTCCACCTGGCCCTCGAGGAAGCGGCGGCGCACGACCTCCGCGACGTCGACGGCCTTGCCGATGGCGTTCCCCCGTGCCTTGACCACCACCGGGCCGGCCCCCGAGTTGAGCTGGGTGACGACCTGGAAGACGTAGGTCATCGTCGGCTTGAGGCCGATGAACACGACCGGTCCCCGCGCCTCCTCGGAGTCCATGGCGCCGCGGCACAGGTACGGCCTACAAGGCCTTTGTCCGTTCCGTGATCCCCGGCCGCGCCGGCACGGCCGTCGGCGATGGCCCCGCGCAAAAGGGTTATCGCTCGGGTCGGGTAGCCGCGCCGCGGGTCGCGCAGGGGTGGCCCAGCTTGGTCAAAGGCGCCAGGTTGAGGTCCTGGTCTCGTAGGAGTTCGTGAGTTCAAATCTCACCCCCTGCATGCCCTTCTCGAGGTACGTTCGTGGCTGACGAAGACCTCCGCTGCCCGGCCTGTCACGAGCACGTCTCGGCGAGCGACACTCGCTGCCCCCACTGCGGGGCGGCGCTCGACGTCCTCCCCGAGCGCCCGCCCCCATCCTCCGTCCGGGTAGAACCCCCGGCCGGCGCGCGCACCGCTCCGGCCACGCGAGAGTCCGGCGCGGCGCCGGACCTCCTCCGTCGCTTCTCGAAGCTTCAGCAGTGGGCGGAGATGGTCGAACCCCTCGGGCTGACCCTTCCGGTGCTGCCCCGGTGGGCCGAGGAGGCCGCGCGGCGCGCGTCGGACCACGACCGGTGGGCGGACGTGCTGACCGGCGTGGAGCGGCTCGCGCAGAACCAGATCCTCGCCTCGCTGGAGGAGTGGCAACGGGACGTCCGGACCCGGCTCACCCGGCTGGAGGCGTACGCCGTGGATAGCCGGCTCGAGCGGGACCAAATGGACGACGCGCTCCACTTCGCCAAGACCGGCGACATCAGCCGGGCCCTGACCGCGTATCAGCAGGTGGACCGGGTGATCACGCTCAAGGAACGCCACCTCGACACGGCCCGAGAGGAGCTAGAGTCGGTCATCTCGCTCCTCCGCGACATGGCCGGCGTGGGATTGCGCGTGCCGAGCGAGCCCAACGAGCTAGGACAGGAGCTCGAGCGGGAGCTGAGAAGCGGCCGGCTCGCTTCGCTGAAGCAGCAACTACGCGCCCTCCGAACCCAGGCCATGGAGGAGGTCCAACGCGAGCTCCCCGGATTCGTCTCCCGATACGGGGATTTCCTGCAGGAGGAACGGATGCAGGGGACCCCGGTGGAGACCGAGATCGCCGAGCTCGGCCGCGGCGCGCGTCTTTTCGCGCAGGGCCACGGAGAAGAAGCGCTCCACCGGATGCGGCGGTTGCTGCAGATGCACGGGTCGACGACGTTCCGGCCCTCGCGCACTCCCACCCCGCGCGGCGCGCTCTGACCCGCTCCGAATCGCCCCGCGCCGACCGGGTACGGGCTGCTCAAATTCCCAGCGTGGAAGATCGACCGGGACCGCCGATTCAAGGAAATGTCTCGAACAGCCGGACGTCCTGGTTCCAGCGGTGACGGTGGAGTACCCCCGCCTCGGAGAAGCCGAGGTGGTGAAAGAGCTTCTTCGCCTCGATGAACCGGTCGAGCGCGTCGATCCACACCGCGTTGGCCTTGTTCTTGCGGGCCCAATCGACCGCCGTGAGCACGAGCGCTCTCGCGTTCCCTTTCCGCCGGGCGTCCACGTCCACGGCCAGGTCCACGAGACGGCAGCTCCCTTCGGAGAACGCGCACCCGACGATGCCCAAGAGACGCTTCCCCTCGCGCGCGACGAAGTAGGTCACGCCCTCCATGCGGCTGGTGAACTCGAGCGGAGTCGGAACGGCCGATTTGAGGAACTCGGCGGGGACACCGTCATGCGGAGCCTCCCAGACTCGTTTGTACAGCGCACAGATCTCCGGAATGTCCTCGTGAGAGACCCGGTCGATCACGACGCCCGTGGGCGTCGGAATGGGATGTCCCTCGGGCGCGGGTTCGGCCGAACTGGAGGGTGTCACGAACGGGGCCTCAGAAGTCTACGACGAACCGAGTAAGGGTCCTCCTCACTTTAGGTTTAACCCGGGCGCGGAACGGGTCAGGGCGTGTGACGCGCCGGGGTCCGTGGGAACGGCGTCGTGTCCCGGATATGCTCGCGCCGGGTGACCCAACGCAGGATCCGCTCGAGCCCGGTGCCGAATCCCGCGTGCGGTACGCTGCCGTGGCGCCGGAGGTCGAGGTACCAGTCGTAGTCCGCCGGGTTGGCGCCGACGGCCTTGATCCGCTCCGTCAAGCGGTCGATGTCCGTTTCCCGGCAACTCGCCCCGACGATCTCGCCGTAGCCTTCGGGAGCAAGCAGGTCTCCGGCTTCCACCGTGGTGGGGTCGCCGGGGGTCCGGAGCATGTAGAACGCCTTCGCCTCCACCGGGAAGTGGGTCACCCAGACCGGCGAGGCCCGTTCGAGCGTGAGCGCCCGTTCCTCGGCCGTGGCCAGGTCGCTCCCCCACTGGACGGGAAAACCCTGCCCCCGGAGCTTCTCGATCGCGTCCTTGTAGCGGATCCGGTCGAAAGGGGCGCTCAACCGCAAAAGATCCGCAGGGTCTCGGCCCAGCGCCCTCAGCTCGCCGGGGCATCGTTCGGCGAGGCGGTGGAGCACGGTGACGAACATCCGGTCGGTGAAATCGAACAGGCCGTCAAGGTCGCACCAGGCGAGCTCCACTTCGAGGTGGGTGTACTCGGTCAGGTGCCGGGTGGTCCGGGATTTTTCGGCGCGGAAGGAGGGCGTGATCGCGTAGACCCGCTCGTGAGGGAACAGCATCGCCTCGAGGTAGAGCTGCGCCGTCTGGGCGAGATACCCGGGTCGGCCGAAGTAGTCCACCGCAAACGCCTCGGCCCCGCCCTCGGCCGCGTTGCCCGTGATGATCGGGGGCGTGACCTCGAGGACGTCCTCTTCGGTGAGAAATTCGCGTAGCGCGCCCAGCAGGGCTGCCTTCAGCCGGAACATCTGGACGAACTCCTGGCTCCGGATGGCGAGATGTCGCTTGTCGAGGAGAAATTCCTCGGTCTGGTCCTTGAAGATCGGGAACGGCTCGCCCGCGTGAATGATCTCCACCTGGTCGGCGCGAACTTCCCGGCCACCGGGCGCCCGAGGATCCTCGGCCACCACGCCGCTGACCGCGATCGCTCCCTCGAGCTGGACGTGCTCGGCCGCCTGGAAACGTTCCGCGCCTACGGCGTCCTTCCGAATCGTCACCGGCACCGTGCCGGTGCGGTCTCTCAGCGTGAGGAACAGCAGTCCGCCAGAGGACCGTGACCGGTGAACCCATCCCCGGAGACGGACCCGCCGGCCCACCGCATCCTCGGCTCGCACCCGTTCGACCGGGTCGAACGCTACTGGTACTCCCGCCACTTGTGCCCGCACTTCGTGCACTCGAAGATCCGTGTCTCGGGTTCGTCCGCGCCCCGGGTCTGCCGGAGCACGTAGTAGGCTTTGGTGTTCCCGCATTTGGGACATAGCTCGTCGGCGGTGGGAAGCGTCCCCGATGCCTTCTCCTCCACCACGTCGACCCTCCGCGCCTTTGGGGCGGAGCGGCCCACCTCGGCGCCCTTGCCGAGCGGGACCTTCGTCCCGCAGGCGGCGCAGACCCATACCCCCGCGGCCTTATCGGGCCGCATCAGGCGTTTACACTTCGGGCAGAACACGGACGACTGTCGAGGCCCTCACGCTATTAGAAGGCTCTCGCACCCGAAGGCGACCGATTTCTCGCCGAGCGCTCGGTGGGGTTCGTCCCTACTCCGTCAGGACCTGGGTGGCCGTTCCGTGACTCTCGGGCGGAGAATCGGCGCCGGCTACGGACAGGGGCAACGGCGACGATTTCGCTCCAGGGACGAAGAGGTTCCGCATATGCTCGACCCGCGCCGCGATGTCTTCCTTGCTGCCCAGATCGTGTCGGACGTAGTAAGTACCTTTCACGAAGGCGAGGGCCGACTCGACCCGCCGATGCGCCTCATGGATCGCGCTCGCCTCGCCGAGCAGCGCGACGCCGCGCGACGTGGTCAGCTTCACGCGACCCGCCCCGACCCCTTCGACGGAGCCAAAGTAGAGACGGACCCCCAGATCTTCGATCGACGATTCATCGAGCTCGATGACGGCGCCGGCCTGGGGTTGACTGCCGTACCCGACCGGGACCACGTATTTGGCCACCGTGGCGCGGAGCCGGAACCGAACGAAGTCCGGGTCGACCCGACCCGTGGCGACGCCGAGCATCAACTCGGCGAAGTCCCCGGGCTCGTAGAGCGACAGCGCGTTCATGCCCTCCGGGTCGCCGAAGCGGGCGTTGAACTCGAGCAACTTGGGGCCTTCGGTCGTGAGCATGAAGCCGCCGTACAGGATTCCCCGGTAGGCGAGTCCCTCGGCTCGCAGCGCGGCTACGGACTGCCGCAGGATCTCCAGGGCCCGTTCCCGCTGATCGGCTGACAGGAACGGCAGCAGGTGGTCGCGCTGGGAGTACGACCCCATGCCCCCCGTATTTCCCCCTTGATTCCCCTCCAGGGCCCGCTTGTAGTCCTGGACCGCCGGCATCGGGTAGATGCCGGAGTCCGTGACGAAGGCCATCTGGCTGAACTCCTCCCCCTCGAGCTTTTCCTCGAGGAGAAGTCCGTCCCGGCCGGACGGCGAGGCGAGCAGTCTCTCGGCATAGGCGAAACCCTCAGCAGAGGTTTGGAAGTCGGCCCCTTGTACCCAGACCCCCTTTCCCGCGGTGAGGCCGGAGGGTTTGACGACAAACGGACCGGTGAAATTCGCGGTCGCGCTCCGGAGCTCGGAGAGGTCCGTGACCGACCGGAACTTCGGGATTCCCGGGACCCCGTGTTTCGCGAGGAGCTCCCGGCAGAATCGCTTGGACCACTCGATCCGGGCGGCGGCGCGATCCGGGCCGACGACCGGAATCTCCGCGGACCGGAGGGCGTCGGCGAGGCCGTTGGCCAACGGAGCTTCGGGGCCGATCACCGCCAAGTCTACCCTCTGCTGACGCGCGAACTCGACCACGAGGCTCGCATCCTGCAGGTCCGTGCGCAGGGTCGCGGTGGAGAGCCGCTCGATGCCCGGGTTCGCGTTCGGGGACGCGGCGACGACCTCCGCCTCGGCCCGATGGAGTTCGAGTGCGATCGCGTGCTCGCGCCCGCCCCCTCCTACGACGAGAGCCCGCACGGAGAATTCCTCGGTCGGGCTGGGACCGAATCCGGCATATACGCTTGGCCCCCGGGGTAAAGGGCGAAGTCGCCGGAGGTCGCCGCGAGCCCTTTGTCCCCGCCACCCTTATGACCCGGACCTCTGTGGCCGCGTCCGGTTTCACCGATGGAGATCAAGGTCGTCGAGAAGGAGCACGATTCGCTCCGGATCGAGCTTCCGAAGGGGGAGGAGACGCTCCTCATCCCGCTCGTCGAAGCCCTCCAGGCCGAGGAGAAGGTCGTCGAGGCCCGGTATTTCCTCGGTCATCCGATCCTCGACCGCCCCACGCTCTACCTGAAGACGAAGGGCGAGAAACCCCAGCAGGTGCTCAAGCGCGTACTCAAAGACCTCGCCGATGGTTACGGCGATACCCTGGCGGCCTTCGAGAAGAAGGCCGATAAGATCAAGGCCTGAACCCTTCCCTTTCCACCATGCTCAAGGAGTGCGAACAGCACGGCTACTTCCGGGGCGATGCCTGCCCCGTTTGTGGCCAATCCGGCCGGTTCCTCATGGACGACCGCGAACTCGACCATCTTGGGCGGGTCGTCACCGGGATCCTTCGCCACTTCCCCGAGAAGTACGGCCTCCAGATGGACCCCCATGGATGGATCGCGCTTCCCCAGCTCGTCCGAAACATCTCGAACCAGCACCGGGGGTACCGGTGGCTTCGGGTCCACCATATCGTCGCGATCGCCGAGACCGATGCCAAGGGGCGGTACGAGGTCAAGGACGACCGCATCCGCGCGACGTACGGTCACACCCTGGATGTCGACCTCGACCTCCCGACGGACCACATTCCGGAGCAATTGTTCTTCCCGGTGACGTCCGAGGAGGCCACCATCGTGCTCGAGGTCGGGTTGAAACCATCGGACCGGAAGAAGGTCCACCTCTCCAAGACGGCGGAGGATGCCCGTTCGGCGGGGTCCGTTCGCACCCCGAACCCGGTCCTCCTCGCGGTGGACACCAAGAAGGCCCAGGACGGCGGCGTCGTCATCAAACGCGCCGGAAAGACGGTCTTCCTGGTGGATGCCGTGCCGGCGCAGTTCCTCACGCGGTTACCGGACGCCCCGGCGGCCCAGTGACCCGACCCGGGGACTAGCCGAGGACGACGTTCGTCTCGTACGTGGTGGAGGCGTAGATCGTCTCCGTCAGGTTCGAATCGGCCGGATACGGGTTCTCGAAGACGAAGTAGAACTCGTCGGTGTACGGCGCCGCGAAGACGATGCGCGCCGAGCTCACGTTCGAGTACGGCGCCGCCACGGCCTGAGCGGGTTCATGCGAATAGAACGCCGCGAACTCCGTGGAGTTGTAGATGTAGACCATGACCTCGCCCGCGACGGGGCTCACGACGCTGAAGTTGCCCTCGATGTAGTCCTCGCCCGTAATGTTCCCCGCGAGGATGTGCCAACTTCCGGGTGCCACGGCAAAGGTCCACGAACCGGTCAACGGGTCCGCGTAGGTGGTGGGTCCCGAGATCTGGGCCGAGATGATCGCCCAACCGATCGTCACGACGATCGCCACGACGACCAAGATTCGGAGCCACCGGAGGAGAAAGGCGCGTTGGCGACCTGATCGACTTCCGGCTTGGGCCGCCCGTTCGGCCGGAGTTCCCTGCTCCTTACCGCAGGTGGGGCATATTCTCGCCTCCGGGGGCACGGCATCGCCGCAGAATGCACAGCTCGCCCATCGGCTGTCCGGCCCAGAGGTCGACATCCTCGCTCGGAGGGACCGGGCCTCCCCCCTTTTTCCCCGCTTTGTTCGGACCGGTGTGCCCGTAGGACGGACGGGTCGTGGAATTCCCGGGCGATCCGGTCTACTTCTTCGGCTTGCCGGTCCCGAGGTTCACGATGACGTTCTTCCGTCGAGTGTAGACGAGTGGCGCGTCCCGGCCCTGCTCGAAGCCGACACCGCTCTCCTTGTACCCCCCGAACGGGGTCTGGGGGAAGGTCATCGGTGGCTCGTTGACCGTCACCATACCGGCCTCGAGCTGGCGCGCCACCCCGTGCGCGGTGGCCAGGTCGCGAGTCCAGATCGACGCGAACAGGCCGTACCGGGTTCGGTTCGCCAGCCGAAGCGCTTCCTCCGCCGCCTCGAACCGATGAACCGCGAGCACGGGACCAAAGATCTCCTCACGGACCATCCGGGCTTCGGGGTCGACGTCGGTGACCACCGTCGGCTCCACGAAATTGCCCGCTTGGAGTTCGGGGGCGGTCGGGCGGCCGCCGCCCAGGAAGATCCGCGCCCCTCCCTCGCGGGCTTCCGAGACGAATCCGAGCACCCGGTCCATCTGGTCCTTGGAAACCAGCGGGCCCATCGTGACGCCCGCTTCCACGCCGGCACCCAGTTTCAACCCCTGGGCTACCGCCTTGAGCTTCTCGAGAAGGGGAGCTTCCACGCCGGCCTCGACCACGAGACGGGAGCCGGCCCAGCACATCTGGCCCGAGTTCTGGAAGATTCCGGTCGCGATGGCCCGCGCCGCTCTCTCGAGGTCGGCGTCGGGGAACACGATCACCGGGCTCTTCCCCCCGAGTTCCAAGATCGTAGGGATCAGCCGGGGAGCGGCCAGCTCGGCGATGCGTCGACCCACGTCGCTACTGCCCGTGAACGATACGGACCCGCATCGCCCGTCGGAGATGAGGGCCTCCCCGACCTCACGCCCGTTGCCTACCACGACGTTCAGGATTCCGTCGGGGACGCCCGCGTCGTGCGCCAGTCGGGCGAATCGCAGCGCGGTGAGCGGCGTCAGGCTCGCCGGCTTGAGCACGACGGCGTTCCCCGCGGCGAGCGCCGGCGCCATGGACCGGACGGCCAGGAGGAGGGGATAGTTCCAGGGGGCGATGTGGACCGTCACCCCGAGGGGTTCCCTCACGGTGTAATCGAAACGGGCGCCGGGGATGGGTATCGTTTCACCCTCGATCTTGTCGGCCAGTCCGGCCATGTACTCGAGGGTCCGCACGACGAAGTCGATGTCGCCCTTCGATTCGCGGAGCGGCTTGCCCATGTTCAGGGTCTCGAGTTCCGCGAAGGCGGCGGCCTGTTCCTCGAGGAGACGCGCGAGCCGGAACAGGGCTTTGGTCCGTTGGGAGCCATCCCCCCCGGCCCAGCTGGACTCTCGGAACGCTCGCTCGGCGACCTCGAGCGCGTGGCGCGCGTCGTCCACGCCGCCCACCGAGGTAACGGCCAGCGGTTTGTTGGTCGCGGGATTCAGCAGCGTGACCTTCTGGCCGTCGCTCGCCGGTACTTCCTGTCCCCCGATGAACAATCCGAACGGAGTATCGATCGCCGCCGACATACGACCCATTTGTCAGTGAACGAGGGCGCTTAATCGTTGCTCGCACGAGAGGCGCTCAGTTTCCCATCCGGTAGAAGCGGCCCTTCCATTCCAAGGGTCGACCCCGGATTCCTCGGCCGAGTGATACGAGCACGAGGACCAGATAGTACCCGACGGCCACGGGGAACAGGAGGCCGTAAGCGGCGGAGCCCCGGGCAGCGCGGTTGAACGCGACATGCTTCCCGAACAGGGCGACCCAGAGAATCGCCCCCCACACGGTGACCCAGACCGAGCCGGCGAGGAGCCCGATCGGGAGGAGGGTCAACGGAAGCCAGTAGAACGCCACCAGCCCGCACGCGAACGCCAGTTGCCGGGCCGCGGAAAAGCGGACGCCAGAGACCGTTTTCAGAATGCCCTCGTACATCTCCTGCGGCGTTCGGTACATCCGGGTCGTCACGAGTTCGGGCGCCCATGCGACTCGGAGGACCTTGCCGGCGGCACGGAAGCGCTGGGCCAGTGCGACGTCCTCGAGAATGCGCCCCTGAATCGCCTTGTGCCCGCCCGTCTCCTCGTAAGCGCTCCGGCGAACCAGGAGAAACTGACCGTTGGCCATCGCCGCCTTCGAGTTGGGTCGGTTCACGCGCGGGGTTCGGAAGTACGTCAGGACCATCTGGATGTAGAACGGTAGGACGATCTTCTCCCAGGCTCCCACCATCTCGATCCGCGTCGCGAAGGTGACCAGGTCGGCCCGTTCGCTCTGGGCCCATTCCACGGCGGTCCAGACAGCGTCGGGACCGGCCCGCACGTCCGCGTCGGTGAACAGCAGGAACTCCCCCCGGGCCTTCTGGGCCCCGGTCCAGCAGGCCCAGTTTTTCCCGACCCACCCGTCCGGCAGCGGGGGCTCCCCCAGGAGATTGATCCGGGGTTCCCGGGCTTGAGCCACCTCTCGCGTCCCGTCCGTCGATTCCCCATCCACGACCAACACCTCGAGCGAGGGATAGGTTTGGGAGAGGAGACCATCGAGGCAGGAACCGAGGTCCTCTCGCTCGTTCCGCGCTGGAACGATGACCGAGACGAAGGGCGCCGGGGCGGTCGGTGTCGGGCGTCGGGGTTCCCGGAGATGGGGCATCTGAGCGGCCAAGTAGAGGGGAACTCCCTGGACGACGAGGACGAGGATGGCGTATGCCACCAGCAGCACCGTCCACGCGAGCGGCAGCATCCTTCCGGCGAGGCCGGACCCTAAATAAGCCGCGACCGCTCGCTCGGCCTCCAGGTCCGTCGTGATGCCGACCGTCTCGCATCCCCGAATTCGGCCGGATGTGCTCGAGGAGCGGGCGTATCAGACCTCCATCGCCGACGCGGCCATCCGGGCGAACACGCTCGTCGTGCTGCCGACCGGCCTCGGGAAGACCGCGATCGCCCTTCGCGTGGCGGCGGAGTACCTCCTGATCCATCCGACCCGGTCGATCCTGTTCATGGCCCCCACGAAGCCGCTGGTGGCCCAGCACGCGCGCAGCGTTGCCCAGACTCTGTTTTGCCCCCCACCGCTCGTGCTCACCGGCGAGATCTCTCCCGAGCGTCGCCAAACGCTGCTCAGCCCTCCGCAGGTCGTCGTCGCGACTCCTCAAGTGGTCGCGAACGATCTGGCCCAGGGGAGCTTCCCGCTCTCGACGTTCTCGCTCGTCATCTTCGACGAGGCCCATCGAGCGGTCGGAGACTACCCGTACGTAGCCATCGGTCAGGCGCTCCGCGACACCGACGCACGTGTCCTGGCCATGACCGCCTCGCCGGGCTCCCAACTCGACCGGGTCCGGGCCGTGTGGGCGAACCTCGGGATCGAGCACTTCGAGCTACGGAGCGCCGCCGACGCGGACGTGACACCCTACATCTTCGGGACCCAGGTGGAGACCATCGAGGTTCCCTTACCGGCCGAAGTGCGCCAACTGACGGTGCTCCTGCGGAGCGTCGAGCAACGACAGACGGAGATCCTGCACCGTCTCGGGTACCTTCCGGGCCAGGAGGCCGGTCGCCGAGAGTTGCTCGCGGCGGGTTTCACGCTCCGCCGCGAGGTGGCCGCCGCGCGCAAGCGCGGGGAGAACCCCGACGGCCGGGTCTGGCAAGCGGTCGGTGCCCAAGCCGTGGCGATGAAGGCGCTGCACGGCCTCATCCTCGCGGAAACCCAGGGCGTCGAGGCGCTTCGAAAGTTTCTCGAAGGACGAGGCGAGAAGAAGAACGGCCGGGTCCGGCCCTCCGACCGGGCGTTCCTGGGTGACCCTGACATCGTCGAGCTCGAGCGCCGGCTCGCGAGCCTGGATCTAGAACATCCGAAGCTGGCCAAGGCGGTGGAGATCGTAACGCAAGAGCTCGAGGGCAATCCGTCGGCGCGCGTGATCCTCTTCGCGCATTACCGGCAGACCGCCGATACCTTGGTCGAACGATTCTCCCATCAACCCGATAGCCCGGTCCGGGCGGCGCGTTTTGTGGGCCAGGCAACTCACGGGACGGACACCGGGTTGTCGCAGAAACAGCAGGTCGACCTGTTGGACCGGTTCCGAAGCGGGGAGGTCAACTGCCTTGTCGCGACCTCGGTGGGAGAAGAGGGCTTGGACATCCCCTCCACGGACCTCGTGGTGTTCTACGAGCCGGTGCCCGACGAGGTCCGGAGCATTCAGCGTCGGGGGAGGACGGGTCGGTTCCGGGCCGGCCGAGTCATCGTTCTCATCACCGCCGGGACTCGGGACGTGGGAACCTTCCAGTCGGCCCGACGCAAAGAACAGCGGATGCACGAGATGCTCGAGAAGGTAGAAGCCCAGTCTCGCAAAGGGCCTCTGGCGCCCCCGACCCGACCGACCGTCCAATCAACGTTGGACGAGCTCCCTTCCCCCTGACCCGAGGAGGCTCCGCGCGGGCGGTTGCCGTTAGCGGCCGGTGCTACCGAACCCACCCCGTCGATCGGTGTTCGGCCGCACCGTTCCCGGTTCGAAACGGGTAGGGTATTCCTTCGCGACCCGTACCTGTCCGATCCGGTCCCCGCTCTGGATCTGGTACTCCCCGGGGAAAAGGAAGGTCAGCGGGACCTTCACTTCCCCGGCATAATCTCGGTCGATCGTGCCGGGCGCGTTGACCATGAGAACCCCGCGGCTGCTGAGGCCGCTCCGGGGCCGCACTTCCAGAAACGTCCCGGGGGGAGCGCGCAGGCGGAGGCCGGTCCTCACCAGCGTGACCGAGCCGAACTTCAGCGTCGCGGCTTCGGCCGCATGGAGGTC
>JASHPV010000042.1 GCA_030037875.1 Thermoplasmata archaeon | reverse complement strand
TGCGACAACCTCGGAAGATTCCAGGACGCGCAGTTGAGGAACGCCCATGTCCGAACCCTGACCCTCCGTCCGCATGGACCGGGCAGTATCTTGCTACCGTCAGTTCGAGTTTACCGAGGGCTTGATGCGCACCCCGCCGGTCGGCGTTGGATTCGGAGAGCTGGAGGTCGAGGTGACGAGATCGCCATTAACTGTTCTCAGCTCTAACGAGGTCGAAACCCTCACCGGCGCCACATTCCAACTCCTAGAGTCGACCGGGGTGCTTGTTCGGGAGCCCCGGGCCCGGCGGCTCCTCGTAGAGGCCGGCGCCATCGGCACGGCCGGCGAAGATCGGGTACGAATCCCGGAGAGCCTCCTGCGAGAGGCGTTGGCCGGAGTCCCTCGCTCATGGACCTGGTACGCTCGCGACCCCGCTCGCAACATCCGGGTGGGGGATGGCGGAAGGACTCGGCTAGGCCCGGGTTCTTCGTGCACCAACGTTTGGGACTTCGAAACCCAGCGGGTGCGCCCTCCGAGTCTCCAGGACGCTACCGACATGGTCCGTCTGATGGACGCGCTCGACTTGGTCGACATCAACTTCACACCGGTCAACAAAGAGACCGACGACCTGCCGGCCCGTTGGCACGAATCCGAGGCGTTGGTCCGGGACCTTACGAATTCCGGGAAACCTCCCGTGGGTCCCTCCTACGACGGAACGATGGCGCGGGATGGCCTCGCGATCGCTGCAGTGCTCGCCGGGGGCAACGAGGAATTGCGGAAGCACCCGATGGTTGCCGGTTACTGTGACCCGGTGAGTCCGTTGGTCCACGACCGGACGATGACCGAGACCCTGATCGAGTATGCGTCGATGGGTCAGCCGGTCTTTGTCACCGCGCTCGACCTCGCCGGAGGGTCCGCCCCGGCGACTCTGGCCGGCACGTTGCTTCAGCAGAACGCCGAGGTGCTGAGCGGGATTCTGATCGCCCATCTGGTCAATCCGGTGGCCCCGGTCATCTATGGGAGCGTGAGCGGGATCATGGACATGAAATCCGGGACCGCGGCGGTGGGCGGTCCCGAGTTCAGTCTTCTGAGCGTGGCGTCGGTCCAGTTGGCGCACCGGTTCGGGATTCCCTGTTCGGTGGGTGGCCAATCCGATTCCAAGCTTCCGGATGCCCAGGCGGCGATCGAGAAGGCGACGACGCTTTTCGCATCGACGATGGCCGGCGCCGACTTTGTGGACCTCTTCTACGGGTCGTTCGAAGGATTCAACGCGACCTGTCTCGAGCAGATCGTCATAGACCACGACATTGCCGCCTCGGTGTTCCGGTTCCGCGACGGAATCACGATGGACCCGGAGCATCTCGGACTGGATCTGCTCCAGAATGTGGGCCCGGGGGGAAATTTTCTCCAAAACCGGGCGGCGCTGACGCATACCCGACGCTGGATGATGACGGAACATTATTTTCCGGTCGTAGCGGACCGGAGGTCCCGCTTCGCCTGGGAAAAGGCGGGAAGCCCGTCTATGTTGGACCGGGCCCATCAGAGGGCCCGGAAGCTGTTGGAGGAACACCACGGACTCCCGATGGATCCCACCATGGCGTCGGGGATGGACGCCGTGCTGCAGCGCATTCGGCAGGAGTGCCTGGCCGCGGCCCGTTGACCTCGGCGGACCGGCTCCATACACGCACGTGGAGGGCCATGGAGCAACCACCGGAAACCGAACAACGAATCCTGCAGCTGTTGAGAGGGCTGCCCGGGGTGCTGGCGGCGGAACCTCTTCCCGCCACGCTGGGTTCTGAGCTCCAGCGTTTGGCGACGCCGGCCGCGGCGGAGAATCGAGGAGTGGAGACCGTCCTCCAGCGCGAACGGGTGATCTGTTTGTTTAAAGGTCGGTCGTTCCGAGCTCCCCCCGAGTCTCCGCTGTTGATGATGGACGAGCGTGGGAACGTGCTCGGACGCGAGCTCACCGGTCCGGAAGACCGACCCGCCCCCGGGGAGCGCCGGACCGTTTACCTGGGGCGGGATTTTGTGCTGGTCCCGGGCCTTCGTCCTTCGGGTCGCCTTCGATTTGTCCTTCCCCCCGTGAAATTCCCGGAACTTGAAGGAGTCGCCGCGGTCTGCCGGGTGGTCTCGGGTAGTCCCGACCCTCCACAGGATGAGTGGCTCCGCGCGCATTTCGGCGTTCAGGGGGGCAAGGACCTCGCCTCCATTCTCATCGGGTATGATGTCGACGATGCTCCGTCAGGGAGGGAAATCTCTCCATGAAGCACACGACCATTGTGTTCCAGCCGGAGGGACGTCGGGTATCAGTATCCCACCGGGAGAACCTCCTCCATGCGGCGCTCCGTTGCGGTGCCGGTATCGAGGACCTCTGCGGCGGCAAAGGCTCCTGCGGCAAATGCAAAGTCGTGGTCCACCACGGCCGCGAGTTCCTGTCCCCGCCCACGGCCGCGGAACAGATGCTGGCCCTCGAGGAGCCCCGGCGAGGGGTCCGATGGGCATGTCAAACTCACGCCGAGTCGGCGGGGACCGTTGTTCTTGAAGTCCCCCCGGAGGCCCAGCGCAGCTGGCAACGGCTCCAGACCGCTGGGTGGACGCCGGAGTTCCGATTGGACCCGGAGGTGCGGAAGGTTCCAGCCCCTCGGGACTTGACGGAACAAGAACTGCACAAGGCCCGGTGGATCCTCCCGCCCGGCGCGACGGAGTGGCTGCGCGAGGCGCGCCAACAACGACGGAAGTGGGGGCTGCTCGTTCGCCGACGCACCGTCTTCGGCGTCGTCCCTCCCCACGATCCGGTTTGGGGAATGGCCTTCGATATCGGCTCAACGAAAGTGGCCGGTTACCTGCTGGACCTCGAGGACGGACGAGTGCTGCAGAGTCTCGCCTTACCAAACCCCCAGATGGTACACGGGGAGGACATCATGTCCCGATTGGCGTTCGCCCTGGCGTCGACCAATCAGGAAAAGCAGCTGCACGAAGAGATCGTGGAGACGCTCAACCGGATTATCCGGATCGCCTGCGGTCGGGCCAAGGGGTCCCGGTCGCAGGTCGCCGTGGTCGACGTTGTAGGAAACACGGCGATGCATCACCTCCTGCTCGGCGCTTCGGTAACTTCCCTCGCGCGCGCCCCGTACAATCCATCCGCCTGGGGAGAATGGGTGGTGGACGCCGAGGCCTTGGGGCTCGACATTGGTCCTCGGACGCCCGTGATTGTGCCCCCGGTCGTGGGAGGCTTCGTAGGGAGCGACCTCGTGGCCGGCGTGCGTGCCACGCGGATGGACCGAGCTCGCGGATTGAGCGTGCTCATTGATGTCGGTACGAACACGGAGATTTGCCTGGGAAACCGAGACGGTCTGCTCGCCTGCTCTACGCCGTCCGGACCCGCCTTCGAAGGCGCCCACATTCGCTTCGGAATGCGAGCCGCCGATGGAGCCGTCGAGCGGGTGTCGATCACGCCCGGGACTTGGCAGGTAGCCTATCGGACGATCGGCCGCAAGAAACCGAGAGGTCTCTGCGGCTCGGCCCTCCTCGACCTGCTCGCCGAGCTCCATCGAGTCGGTGCGGTGGACCGCGCGGGGCGACTGACCGAAGCCGGCGCGGGAAACGCGATCATCACGACGGAGGGCAACCGGGCGTTCCGGTTGATTCCCGCCGAGGAGACGGCCATCGGCCAGGACCTCGTGATCACGCAGGGCGACATCGGGCAGCTCCAGCTCGCAAAGGCGGCTATCCGGGCCGCGATCGAGCTCCTGCTGGACGAGTTGGGCCGGTCCGCGGACGAGATCCAGACCTTTTCGCTCGCCGGAGCGTTCGGAAGCTACCTCGCCCCGGAAAGCGCCCTCCACGTCGGGATGATTCCGCCCGCCGTCCCATTGAACCGGATCCGCTTCGTTGGGAACACCGCTGGGTCTGGGGCGCGGTTGGCGCTGCTGTCCGGAACGGAACGGCAAGCCCTCTCCGACACCGCCGTCGCGATTCGTCACGTGCCGCTCGCGGGTGATCC
>JASHPV010000005.1 GCA_030037875.1 Thermoplasmata archaeon | reverse complement strand
GAAAGGGGCGCTCTATCCGGGCTGAGCTACGTGGGCACGATCGCGCCGCTCAGCAGCCTATCAAGAGTCGACTGCTACATAACCATGGACCTAAAAATTAGGGTGCCAGTAGACGAGCCCTGAAGCCGTACCTCAGCGCAATGAGGGGCCGACCCTCGAGTGGGGGACGGGTTGCGGGCACGCCTCAGGGAGCGGGTTCGGTGAGGGGGGATGCCCCCGGGAGGAGAGTGGGCTCGGCCGGATTCGAACCGGCGATCTTCGCTGTGTGAGAGCGACGTCTTCACCGCTGGACTACGAGCCCCGGCGAACGGGACCGACGCGTCGGCGGCCATAATGGTCACGCTCACAGTGTGGCGAGGACGAGCGGGATCGCCAGACTCGCGAGCACGGTCAGGGTGAGGCCGCTCGCGAGAGCCATCGACCCAGAGTCGGCGTCGCCATACGCCGTCACAAAATACAGCGTCGTGTCCATCGTGGTCGCGCCGCCCATGGCCGTCAGGCCCTCGGCTCGGACCCGTGGCCCGAGCCAGGGTGCCGTGACCATCGTCAGGTTTTCCCGGAAGAAGTTCGTCAGGAACGCGACAAGACCGGCCAAGGGACCGACTGCGGTCGTTACGAGAGGACCGGCCAGGCTGTAGAAGCCGAAACCGAGAGTCGACGCTAGCGCCGTACGGAACGAGAGGCCCGTGGCGAGGGAGAAGATAGGAGCCGCGACCAGCGCGCCAACGATCGCTGCCACCACCGGGGTCGGTGCTGTCCGGAGGGCGCTCCACGAGAAACGGATGTTGAAGCCCACGAGGGCCAACAGAATCAGGAGAGTGACCGTGATAGCCGTTCCTCCGGGCAGCGCCACGGAACGGCCCACGCCATAACCGACCACGAGAGCGAGGACGATGAACACGCCCAAGGGGCTGGGTCGTTTCCCGGTGCCCGGCACCCGCGGTCGTCGCGGAAGGACGAACGTGAGTCCGATGGTGAGCACTAGGGTCAGAGCCAACAGGCCCAGGGCGAGCGGTATGGCGAGAAGGAGGTGAACGGCGGCGAGACTAGACAGCAGCACGCCCAGGAAGAACACCAGAACGACGACGTCGGCCAGAATGGCCCGCTCGATCCAGGGGCTCCTCCACTGGGTTAGATACCCCGCGGCGATTCCGGCCCCTAGCGCGACATACAGGTAAACATCGATCACGCTACCGGGCCCCCGGCCTCGTCGCGAGCCGGTCGACGCTCACGCTGTCCAAGGGGTGATCGTCACCGGATGGGTCGGCGCCCCCCGTCCAAGCCAAAGCGTTTCGTCGCGCTCGCTGCCGTAGCTCAAGTATTCCACGGGGACCCGGGTCTCTTGGGTCACATACCGCAGGAATCGCTTCAGAGCTCCCGGTACCGCGGAGGGTCCTTCGCGGCGAATCTTCTCCCGCAGCCGGGGGGTGAAGCGAGGCCACCCGGGGAACTGCTCGTATAGGGGCGTGACCTTCGCGTACTCGCTGGCTTGGATCGGGGGGTAATCCGTGATGGTCTCCCCCAATTCCGTCCGATAGCCTACGCAAATGGGGATCTCGTCGAGCCCCCCGAGGACATCGGCCTTGGTGATCGCGAGCGACGTGAAACCGTTCAGCCGGGCCACGTACCGGAGAAGGACGAGGTCCAGCCAACCGCACCGGCGCGGTCGGCCCGTGGTGGCCCCCCGTTCGTTCCCTTCCCGGAGAAGGAATTCGCCCATCTCCCCGCCAACCTCCGTCGGGAATGGGCCGGCGCCGACGCGAGTGGCATACGCCTTCGCCACGCCGATGACCTCGTCGAGCTCGGCGGGGGGAATCCCGCTCCCCATGAGGGCGCCGGCGGCCGTGGGGTGCGAACTAGTGACAAAAGGGTAGGTGCCGAAGTCCACGTCGAGCAGCGCACTCTGAGCGCCTTCGAGCAAGATCGAGAATCCATCGGTGATGGCGTTCCACAGCATCGGCTCGGTGGGACGGACGTACATCGCCAGGCGGCTGCCGACGTCGCGCAATGCCGATTCGAGCTGGTCGCGAGGCGGAGGGCTCGCCAGGAAGCTCTTCGTGGCGTAGAGCAGATCCAGCCGTTGACCAAGGTCGGCCGGATGCACCAGGTCGACCATGCGAATGCCCCAGCGACCGTACCGGTCCTCGTACGCGGGCCCGATGCCTCGACGAGTGGTTCCCACCGATTCGGCGGGGTTCTTCGAGTGCCGGAGGTCCTCCTCCCAGGCGTCCTCGAGCTGGTGGAGTGGGAGCAAGACATGGGCCCGTTCGCTGATGACCGGCTCGCCCTTCAGCAAGTCTCGCTGTTGCAGGTCCAAGATCTCGGTCTCAAGAGCCGCAGGGTCGATGACCATGCCGGGGCCCGAGATACCCGTCACCCCGGCGCGCAGTACCCCGCAGGCCAACTGGTGGAGCACGACCTTTCCCTGCGGAATCTGGATTGTGTGCCCCGCGTTGGGTCCGCCGCCGGTTCGGACCACGAACCGAGCGTTCGCGGCCAGGTAGTCGGTGATTTTTCCCTTTCCTTCGTCGCCGAACTGCGCCCCGACGACGACGGTAACCGTCGTAGATTTCTCCTCCCCAGCGTCCGGGTAGCGCCGCGATACATCTTGGTTACGCCCCCGGAGGTCTGGCGCCCTCGACTCACTCAACTTCCCACAATGGTTATGGGGGCGACCCAGGTCCAGCGAGGGTGGTCGCCCGCCGGGTCAGCGAGATCGAGATCTCGGGCATCCGTCGGATGTTCGAAGGGGCTCCGCCGGGGGCCATCAACCTCGGTTTGGGTGAGCCCGACTTTGAGCCTCCCGCCGTCGTAGTCCGGGCGCTCGTCTCGGCGGTCCACGACAAGATGAATCACTACGGCCCGTCGGCCGGACTTACGGCGTTACGCGAGAAGATCGCGGACCGTTACCGCGACATCGACCCAGAAGTGTCGCGGGAGAACGTCATCGTTACCGCCGGCGGGTCCGAGGGCTTGATGGCGTGTGCGCTCGCCCTCTACGACCCGGGCGACGAGGTGCTCGTGCCGGACCCCGGGTTCGTGCTCTATGCCCCCCACGCCCGTCTCGCCGGTGCGACGCCCGTTCCCTACTCTCTGGCCGAGGAGCAGCGGTTCCTTCCCGACCTCGACGAGCTCGAGCGCCGGGTCACGCCGCGTACTCGCGCGATCGTGGTGAACTCTCCCTCCAACCCCACAGGCGCGGTGTTCCCCAAGTCGACGGTCGAAGGGTTGGTCGCCTTCGCGGACCGGCACAATCTCACCATCGTCTCGGACGAGGTGTACGACGAGATGGTCTACGAGGGCCACCACATTTCGTTCGCGGGGAAGGGGGACCGGGCCATCGTGGTGAACTCCTTTTCCAAGATGTTCGCCATGACCGGGTGGCGGCTGGGGTTCTTGGTGGCTCCCCGCTCGATGGCGGTCGAGATCAACAAGGTGCACTACCACGTGGTGGCATGTCCCTCCACGCCGGCTCAATTCGCCGTTCTCGCCGGCCTCGCCCACCTGGAGGAGGCTACCGCGGCCATGCGGACGGAGTTTCATGCCCGGCGCGAACTGGTCATCCGGGCGCTCAACCGCATGCCGGGTTTACGGTGCGTTCCCCCGGCAGGGGCGTTCTATGCTTTCCCACGATTCTCTTGGCCCGTCACCGCTTACGCCGTCGCGGGAGACCTCCTCAAGCGAGGATTGATCGCCACCCCGGGCGATGCGTTCGGACGCCTTGGGGCCCGGCACCTTCGCCTATCGTTCGCCGCCTCGAGGCCCAACTTAAAGCGAGGGTTGGCGATACTAGGAAAGTACGCGACGGACATGCCCGGGCAACGGAAGCGATCATGATCCGCTGGCTCACGGTCAGGCTCCTTCGGGTCTCGTCCCTCCTGCGGAAGGAACCGGAGCGAAGCGCACTGGTGCACATCGCGGAGGAGTTGGCGCACCCTGGCCGCCGGCCGCCCCTCAGGCGGCGAGTTCCCGGTACAGCGCCAGATGGTCCTCGATGACCCGGTCCCACGAGTAGTCCTGCACGCGGCGGCGGCCCGCCGCGACAAGCGCGGCCGACCGCTCGGACGAGCCCAAGAGATCGCGGACCGCACTGGCCAGCGCTTCCGCATCGCCGTAGGGAACGAGTCGACCAACCCGGCCCTGGTCCAGCACCTCGGGCACCCCCCCGACGGCGGTCGCGACGATGGGCACGCCGGCGGCCATCGCCTCCAGAAGGACCAGCCCGAAGGCTTCCCACTCTGATGGGAACACGAACACCGCGGCGCGGCGGAACACCGACCGATACGCGGCCGGATCCTCGACGTGACCAAGCCAAATGAGTTCGGTTTCCACGCCGAGGTGCCTCGCCTGCAGTTCCAGTTCCGGTCGCATTCCCCAGTCACGACCCATGATGACCAGAGGGATCCGCTCGGGCGCCGGTATGCGGGCGAGCGCCTCGAGCAGCAGGGGCAGTCCCTTGTTCTGAGCGATGCGCCCGGTGTAGAGCATGTACCGCGCCGGCAGCGCCGGGAGCCCGGCGGCCATGGAGCCGTTAGACTCGGGTAGGCTCCAGTGGGAGAGGTCGATCCCGTGCGGGATGACCCGGATCCGCTTCGGAGGGACGAACTGCGCGAGGAGCCGCCGTTCCTGCTCCGTGATGGCGATCACCGCGTCGGCGTTCCGGTAAGCCGTCGCGCCGAAGAGAAGGTCTTGCACCCGAAGTAGAGCGCGGTGAAGCCCGCTCTGGTCCCGTCGAGCGGGGTGATAATGGGCGGTGGCGACCCAGGGAACACCCAGCTTCCGGGCTTCGGCCGCTGACTCGAGGACATGCCCGTACCGGTGCGAATGGGCGTGGATGATGTCGGGCTGGCGGTCCCCGAGCCCGCTCATGAGCCCCACGACGAGCGGCATCGTGACGCCCGGAATGAGTCGCTTGTACACCGGATATCGGTGAACGGGAATGCCGTCCACGGAGGGGGGGAAGTCGTTCCGCCGGACCCAGTGCGCCTCGTCAAAGAGATCGCTCGCGAACACCTCAACGTCCTGTCCCCGGTTCCGGAGACGTACGGCGAGTTCCCGGACAACGGTCTCTACGCCGCCCGGTGCGTCGAACCGGAGGGTGACCTGGGCGATCTTCACCGGCCGAGCACCTCCGCGTACACCCCTTGGAGCTTATCGACGACCCGGTCCCATTGATAACGAGGCACGACGGTCTCCCGGCCATACGTTCCCCACCGGGTGCGCGTAGCCTCGTCCGCCCAGAGCTCCCGAAACGCCTCCGCCAACGCGGCCGCGTCCTCAGGAGGGATCAACCGTCCGGCCTTTCCATCCTCGATGAACTCCGGAATGCCCCCGACCCGCGACGCGATGACCGGCGTCCCCTGGGCCAGGGATTCGAGCAGAACGAGTCCAAAAGCCTCGTACTGGCTCGGCAGAGCAAACAGTCTCGCCTCCCGAAAAGCGGCCGCAAGCAAGGACTCGTCTGCCACGAATCCAGTGATGCGGACTCGGTCCGTGAGCCCGAGCTCCCGGACCCGTTTCTCCACGGCGGCCTCCTCTCCCCCGTCCGCGCCGACGAGCACCAGGTACGCCGAGGGGTCCCACCGGTGAAGGTCGGAGAAGGCCTCGACGAGCGGGAGGAGGCCCTTGTTCGACGCCAGCCGACCGACAAAGAGCACGTACGGACCATCGATTCGAAAGGCTCGGCGGAAGGCTGCCGGGTCGGCGGGAGGGGTGGCCGGGGAGTAGCCCGGCGGGATGATCTCGACGCGAGGCAGAAGGAACCCGTTCGCGCGGACCAGCCGCTCCTCTTCGTGGGTTTGGACGATGAGACGGGCCGCGTCGCCGACGATCGGAGCCGCGAGCCGACGGTCGTAGAACCCGCGGATCAGATGACGGAGTCGACCCCCGTAGATCGACCAGATCGGATGATAGTGCGCGGTGATCACGTACGGGACTCCCGAGCGCCGATGATACCGCCGGGCCACCGCCGCTTGGTTGGTCCCGTAGGTGTGGACGTGCATCAGCTCGGGCCGATCCGTTTCCAACCTCCGGTAGAGTCCCCGGAAGAACGGATAGTGCAGTTCGCCGGGAAGGCTCCAGGCGGGGACTCGCTGGACGGTAAGGCCGGGCGGAGTTGGGGGCTCGACAAAGTCCGCCGGGAACGGCTGCCACGGGAACTCCCGGTAGAGCCGGCTCGTATACACCCTGACAGGTTGACCGCGCGCCACCAGGCGCCGGGAGATCTCCTCCACATGCCGCTCGACCCCGCCGGGCGCAGGCGGGTAGCGCGTCGATAGCTGGGCGAGCGCCACCGGCCGGACCTACCCGGCGCGCGACTGCACCAGGCGTTGGGCGTACTTCTTGAATATCTCGGTGGCCCGGGCCACGGACTCGATCTTCACGTACTCGTTGGCCTGGTGGGAGAGCTCCTCCTCCCCCGCTCCGAAGATCACGACGCGCGGGTTCGAGAGGGAGTAATGGACCGCCTCGGAGGCGTGTACCAGAACGGTGCTCTCCGCCCCGGAGATCTCCTTGAGCAACCGAATGTGTTCCGAGTTCGGGTCGAGCTGAACGGAAGGCATCGAGACGATTCGTCGGAGGGTGAACGGCGTCTTGATCCGACGCAGGTGCTCCTCCACTTCGTGATAGAGCTGGTCCGGCGTGTACGGCGGCGGGAACCGGATGTCGACCTCGGCGACGGCCTTGTTCGGCACCACGTTGAGACGGGCGCCGCCGTGAATCGTTCCGATGTTGATGGTAACGCTCCCGAGTTCCGGATGGGCAATTCGCCCCTTGAACCCTTCAAGCGCCCGGAGGATCCGCATCAATTTTGAGACGGCGTTTTCCCCCAGGTGCGGCATCGCCCCGTGCGCGGCTTTCCCCCGGGTCTCGATCGCGAGGTCGAGGACCCCCTTCTCCGCAGCGGCAATGCGAAGGCCGGTTGGTTCCCCGACGACCACCGCCTTGGCCCGACGGAGAGTCAGGGTCTTCGAGAGCGCCTGGGCGCCCTGCATCGTGGTCTCTTCGTCCGTCGTGAGGGCGAGGGCGACCGGGATCTTGCGGGAGACCAGGTCCTGGGCGGATTGCATCATCGCGATGACCGTTCCTTTCATGTCGGCGGCCCCACGGCCGTACATGCGTCCCGAAGCTAACTGGCTCTGGGAAAAGCTCCAGTAGTCGCCCACGGGCGGCGTGTCGAGATGACCCGAGAGAACGATCCCGGCCTGCCCGTACTCCGCCAGCAGAGCGGGAGTGCCCGGGTCCCCGAGGAGCGTGTTGCGCATGTGGATCTGATCGGTGAAGGTTTGGACATAGTCCAGAATCTCCTGTTTGTTGGCGCTCGGGTCGCTCGGGATCTTGATCAGCTCCGCGAGCATGTCGACCATCTGTCGTTTCATCAGTAATCTGCGATCCTCTGACCGACCGGAGGGTGCCGGAAATCGGCCAGCGCCCCGAAGGCGCCCCGGTCCTTTAAGTTTCGTTTATAAGCAAAAATGCTCGAACCGGGCCGAGTCGTCGCCGCTTGAACGAAGTGGACGAGAGCCGAAAGGACGGCTCCCTACCGAGGAGCTTTGCCTCCGCTCTGCCGCGTCCGGATCGGGGAGAACGCCATAGCCCACTGGAGTCCGGGAGGACTCTCGGTAGCAAACATCGTCACGGACCTCGTAGCGGAGAAACCCTTTCCTCCCCGCCCACTACCCCTCGGCA
>JASHPV010000041.1 GCA_030037875.1 Thermoplasmata archaeon | reverse complement strand
TACGCCGCGGCGTCGACCTGCGGGGTCCGGACGCCCATCACGTTCTTGGTCGCGACCCGGATCGGATGGATCTGCGGCAGGAGCATCGCAACGTTCTCGAGTCGGACCGGCCCCTCGAGCATCTCGGCCATCCGGATCGAGCCGTAGCCGCGGGCCACTTTCCGCTGCAGGTCGCCCCGCAGCTCCCGCGCCTCGCGCGAAATGGCGAAGAACTCCTGGATGAGCGCCGTCCGCTTCAGCTTGAGCAGCTTGAGCCCGCGCCGGGCCACGACGATTCGGCGGCGCGTCCGCAGCAGCTCCAGACGGGTGGGCCGGACGTTCTCGATGGCCATCTGCTCCTCCCGACCCTCACTTCCGGGACTACGCCGCCGGGGCCGCCTTGCGGTATTTGGCGATGAACTCGGGCTTGATCCGCTTGAGCTCGCTGTCCGGGAAATCCGACAGGATTTTCCAGCCGATGTCGAGGGTCTCGTCGATGCTGCGGTCCTCGTCCGGCCGCTGGTTCACGAACTCCTGTTCGTACCGGTCGGCGAATCGGAGGTACAGCCGGTCGGTCGTCGACAACGATTCCTCGCCCACGATCGCCGACAAGGCCCGCTGGTCCCGGCCGATGGCGTACGAGGCGAACAGCTGGTCGGCGACGCCCCGGTGATCCTCCCGCGTCTGACCGGGGCCGATGCCCTGGTTCATGAGCCGCGAGAGCGAGAGGGCGACATCGATGGGTGGGAACACGCCCCGGCGCTGCAGGTCCCGGCTGGCGACCGTTTGCCCTTCCGTGATGTAGCCGGTCAGGTCGGGGATCGGGTGCGTGATGTCGTCGGCCGGCATCGTCAGGATCGGGATCTGCGTGATCGACCCTTTCCGGCCATGGATCTTCCCCGCCCGCTCGTAGATCGTCGCGAGGTCGGTGTACATGTACCCTGGGTACCCTCGCCGGCCGGGTACCTCGTCTCGGGCCGCCGCGACCTCTCGGAGCGCCTCGCAGTAATTGGTCATGTCCGTCAGCACGACCAGGATGTGGAGGTCCTTTTCGTAGGCGAGGTACTCCGCCGCCGTCAGCGCCATCCGGGGAGTGACGATCCGTTCCATCGACGGATCGCTCGACAGGTTCAGGAAGACGACGGCGCGTTCGAGGGCTCCGGTGCTCTCGAACTCGCGCAAAAAGAAGTTCGCCTCTTCACTGGTGATTCCCATCCCGGCGAAGACGACGGCGAACCCCTCGGAGGAGTCGCGAAGCTTGGACTGCCGCACGATCTGGGCAGCGATCTGGTTATGCGGAAGCCCCGCCGCCGAGAACACCGGGAGCTTCTGTCCCCGGACCAGCGTGTTCATCCCGTCAATGGCGGAGATGCCGGTCTGGATGAACTCCGACGGCTCCTCCCGGGCCCATGGGTTGATCGCGTTCCCGACGATCTCGAGCGCGGTCTTGGAAACGATGCGGGGACCTCCGTCCCGAGGCTGCCCGAGTCCGTCGAACACTCGGCCCAGCATCTCCTCGGAGACCGGCAACTTGGCCGTCTCCCCCAGGAACTTGACCGACGTGTCGCGGAGGTTCATGCCCATCGTCGGGCCGAAGGCCTGTACGATCGCGAGACCGCGCCGGGCATCGAGCACCTGGCCCTGGCGTCGAGCTCCGTCCGGCAGACCGATCTCGACCAATTCGCCGTACGCGGCGTTGGCCACATCCTGCACGAAGAGGAGCGGGCCCGCGATGCGGTCGATGGTCCGGTATTCGATCGGAACTCGGGGGGTCGCGTCCGCCGCGGCGACCGCCTTGGCCTTGGCCTGTGCCATCTAGCTCGCCCCCGCCGTGGCGGCTTCGGTCGCGGTGCTCGGCGTCGACACGGCCTGTACCACCGCGGTCAATGCCGCCGACATGTCCAGCTCGAGCTTGTCGAAGCTGCTGTCCAGGTCGGCTTCCTTGATCCACTTCATGCGCGAGATCTGCGCCCGGATCGGGAGCTTCGCGATCTGAGCGAGCGTGACACCCTTCTGGACGGCGTCCAGCTCCAGGTCGCCGAACCGCAGGATGGTCCGAAGCATCCGGTACTGCTTCTTGATCGAGGTATAGGTGTCGACCTCGTCGTACGCGCTCTGCTGGAGGAAGTCTTCTCGGATCGACCGCGCGATGTCGAGCGTGACCTTCTCGCGCTCGGGCAGCGCGTCAACCCCCACCAGTTGTACCAGTTCCTGGAGTTCGGATTCTTTTTGCAAGGTTTGGATGGCCTGTTGTCGGAGCGCTCCCCAATCCGGCGCGACGTTGCTCCGGAACCAGGGCTCGAGCTCGCCCGCGTAGAGAGAATAGCTTTGGAGCCAGTTGATGGCGGGGAAATGCCGGCGGTTGGCCAGCGCCGCATCGAGCGCCCAGAACACCCGCACGACCCGGAGAGTGTTCTGCGAGACCGGCTCGGAGGTGTCTCCGCCGGGCGGAGACACGGCCCCGATCACGGACACAGACCCTTGGCGGCCTTCGGGAGATAGAGTGATGACGCGACCCGACCGCTCGTAGAATTCGGCCACGCGTCGGCCGAGATAGGCCGGGTACCCCTCTTCCCCGGGCATCTCCTCGAGACGGCCGGAGATTTCTCGCATGGCTTCCGCCCAGCGCGACGTGGAATCCGCCATCAGGGCCACGTTGTAGCCCATGTCCCGATAGTACTCGGCGAGGGTGATCCCGGTGTACACGCTCGCTTCCCGGGCCGCGACGGGCATGTTGGAGGTGTTGGCGATGAGGATCGTTCGCTCCATGAGGGGGCGTTTGGACTTGGGATCGACGAGCTTGGGGAAGGTGGCGAGCACCTCGGTCATTTCATTCCCCCGTTCTCCGCAGCCGACGTACACCACCACATCGGCGTCCGACCATTTGGCAAGCTGCTGCTGGGTGACGGTGTTGTGGAGCAGGAATCCACCGTACCCACCGACGAAGTTGCTTCCGAACTCCGGTACGGAGACGTCGTACACGTCGAAGGGTCCGTCCGTTTCCTCCCGGATGTCCACCACTTCGTCACAGTAGAGGCAGTCCAGCAGCTCCGCCAGCCGGGCGGGATCCCACTCCGGAATCACGCCGTCGTCCCAGCTCGGGGATCCCATGAACCGGAGGAAGGTGGGAGCGCTCATTCTCTCCCGATTGGTGATGTAGTTGTGGATATCGATCCCTTCCGAGGACAATCCACCGTTCGGGAAATGCCCGTGATAGATCCGGGCGATCACCTCCGGCGATAACGGCACCACGTCCGTCGAAGTGTAGGTGGTTCGTTTCGAATCTGTGTACCGTCCGATAGCGGCGATCTTGGGGGCATCGGACGCCAGCAGGTCCCGCATCCGCGAAAGGTTGGGTAGACCACGGACGAAAATCCGGTGATAGTCGGTCCCGTCGACAACCCTTCGACTAAGTGTCGACGTGATCCCGAACCGCGACAATGCGTAGGCGAGTTCTGTCTGGAGATGTCGGCTGGCGGTGCAGAACTCGATCTCCCCGTCAGAAAAGCCGCCATCTCCGAGGTAGTATCCGCGGAGGAACGCCGCGAGGGTTCGGTTGCTAGAGGACAGGACGAGCGGCGGAACGCGTTTGTGTGACGACCCCCGTCCCGTTCCCAGCCGGTCCATCAGGTCGACGAGCGACTTGCTATGGACGAGGACATTCGGGGCTTTGCCCGGTTGGATCTCGATCGTTCCCTCGATGCCGAAGAGCTCCCTCGTAAGAAGCAAGAACCTTTGGAGGAGTCGGTCCTCTGAATTCGTGAATACGACAGAACGACGCCCTCGAATGTATCCCTCCGCCACAAAGAGTCCGAGAAACTCCGCGAAATCTGGAGACATTACCGGCGGGACCCGGATCTTCTTGCCGCGGCGTTGGAGTTTCGGAAGGTCGATGGAGACCTTCTGATCTCTTCCCAAACTTGGTAACTGGCGGATGGAAGCGATGTAGTCGCC
>JASHPV010000004.1 GCA_030037875.1 Thermoplasmata archaeon | reverse complement strand
AGGTCAGTGGCCCGGTCTCGACCCGGTTTCACTTCTCGACGGAGGGCAGGCCCAGTATCCCTTGCAGATGCTCGAAAATCGCGGCCGCCTCGGCACTGTCCTTGGTCTTGATCAGCACTCGACCGTCCCGGCTCAGCGTCACTTCCCGTTGAAGCTGGGCGATGAGCATCACCCGGGCGTCCACCACTGAAACTCCGTGCGACTCCAGCGTACCTTTGACGCGGCGGAGATCCAGGGTCAACCGCGGGGCCGGAACGGCCTCGAACGCGCCTCCTCCGGCGCATAACCTCAAGGAGTAGTACCCCATGACACGGAGTTCCTCGACCGCTGAGGTCAGAACTCACATCACCACGGCGCGCCGGACGCACTCGTTCACGATCTGGTCCACGTCGAGTCGGTCTTCCTCCTGAAGTATCTGGACCAGATTCGTCCGCGTCGCCGGCTTGTCCGGAACCGCCTGGCAGCAGAGCCCGGGCCTTGTGGAGATCGCGTACGTGCCAATCGCCTTCGCCACGGTCTCGATCTCCTGTTTGTCGAAGCCGATCAGCGGGCGTATGATCGGAAGCTGAACTGAGGCCGTGGCCGAACGCATGTTGCTCAGCGTCTGGGAAGCGACCTGCCCCAGGGCCTCGCCGGTCACAAGGAACGACGCGACCTCTCGCTCGGCGATCTTCTCGGCCGAGCGCCACATGAAGCGCCGACACATCACGCATCCGACATGACGGTCGGTGTTGCGCATGAGCGTGATCTGGGTCGGCCCATGCGGCAGTACGTAGAGCGGAACCTTGCAGGAGAACGTGGTTTCGAGCGCGCGGAGATGGTCCACGACCTTCTCCAGCGGAGAGTCGTCCGTGAACGGTCGGTTGTCCATGTGAACGGCGACCATCTCGTGGCCCTGCCGCAGCATGTAGTAGAGGGCGACGGGCGAGTCGATCCCCCCGCTCATCAACATCACACCGCGGCTCATCGGGAGCCGAAGCGGGCTCGGCGTATTTGACGATGCGCCCGCGAACACACCCGGGGTGTCGACGTTCGGTTCCGGGTTAAATAGCGCACACCAGTGGGCGCCCGCGTGGCCGAGGCGGTTCCACCACCGGTCTCCTTGTTTGCCCGTGAGGACGGATTGGGCGACCCGGTGCTGCTCCTCCATGGTTTGGGCGGAGACCACACGGTTTGGGACTACCAGATTCCCACGCTCGCCAAGTCCTACCGCGTGCTGGCCCCGGACCTACGTGGCCATGGACGTTCTCCTCTGCCCGAAGGCGCTCGATACACGTTCCGCGAATTCGAGGGAGATGTCTGGAAGCTACTCGATGACCGGAAGACCGGCCCCGTCCACCTCGTCGGATTGAGCGGCGGGGGGCTCCTTTCCCTTCGTCTCGTGGTCGACGACCCGAGTCGGGTCCGCAGTCTGGCCCTGTTCAGCGCCATGGGGCACATGGACAACCATACCCGCGCCGTCGGGCAGAGCTGGTCGGACATCTTGCGCGACGAAGGTCCCGAGGCGTACTCTCGGAGGCTGGCGATGGACCTGTTCGCGCCCGATTGGCTGGAAGCCCACATGGACCTCGCCGAGCGTATCGCGAAATCGCAGGAACAGCGCAACTTGCGGGGGGTCGTGCAATGGGCGCTCGCGATGAAAGACTACGACCTCCGTCCTCGCCTGGGGAAAGTACGCACCCCGACCCTGATCCTCCATGGCTTGGACGACAACGTGGTCGACCCCTCTCACGCTCGCCTCTTGCGCCAAGCGATCCTCGGCTCGGAGGTGCGGCTGTTCCCGAACACCGGTCACCTCATCCCCATCGAACGCCCTGAAGAGACTGCCCAGATCCTCCTCGATTGGTTCGCGCGGCAGCCGGCCCGGGCCGCCTCGCCCGCGGAAGCGACCCGATAAAATCATACGAACCCGTCCTCTAGAGGAAGTTCGATGGCGGCCCCCACCGTGGAGCAACTCAAGGCTCGGATCGCGCAACTGGAACGCCAAGTGGCGGAGTTGACCCAACGCCTCGCCGCCTACGAGATCAACGACCGGCCCCGTCAAACAAACCCTGTCGACCGGAAGACGGTTCAAGAGAAGGTCGTCTACGACTGGCAGTCGTGACCGCGCCGCCGAGCCGACGGCGTGACCTGACCGTACGACTCCACGACCGGCTGGCCACCCTCTCGGACGCTCCTCCGCCCACGGATCAGGCCGACGCCGCCGTGCTCATCCTTCTCGGGTCCGGAACGAAGGGTCTCGAGGTTCTTGCCGAGCAAAGGGCAGACATGCCCGGGGACCCATGGTCGGGTCAGGTGGGTCTTCCCGGCGGCCACACAGAACCCGGCGATCGGTCGCTGACGGAGACCGTACTGCGGGAGCTCCGCGAAGAAGTCGGGATCCGTGCCTCGGACCTTGACGCGCCCCCTAAACTATTCGACACCCGTCGCGCCCGACCCTCGGGATTACGGGTGGCGGTCTTTGTCGGGAGCCTACAGAAGAGTGTGGAAAGTTTTGGAGTGCTCAATCCGACGGAGGTGGCTACGACGTTCTGGCTCCCGCTCGACGCCCTAGACCACATCGAGAGCCGGCCGCGGACGACCGCGTTGGGAGAGATCTACGTCGATACCGCGGTCTACGAGGGTCATGTTGTCTGGGGATTCACCCTCCGGGTGCTCCAAGATTTCGCAGCGTGGGTTGCCCTCTCGGAGGAATCGGGTACCGTGGGCCCGCGAGAACTGCGTCGGGGGCGGAGCCAAGCCTTGTGAGGTTCGCCCCCAGGATGTCTTCTGACCTCCGGAAGCGCCCTAAAGGGCCGCGCCGGACAAGCGAACCTATTTAAACCCTATTTAAATGCAAGCGCGGGGAATTCCATGCCTAAGATTCGCATTGAGAATGTCGTCGCCTCGACGTCGCTCGGGGACGAGTTGGACCTCCAGTCGATCGCGCTGGGGCTGGATGGCGCCGAGTACGAACCCGAGCAGTTTCCGGGCTTGATCTATCGGCTCAAGCAGCCGAAGACCGCGATACTGCTCTTCCGGTCCGGAAAGGTCGTTTGTACCGGTGCGAAGAGCATGAACGAGGTCGAGCAATCGATCCTCACCGTTTCGCAACAGATCAAGAAGGGGGGACAGAAGATCAACATGCACCCGCGCATCGAGGTGCAGAACATCGTCGCGAGCTCGGACCTGGGTTCCGAGATCAATCTCAACGCCATCGCCGTCACGCTTGGTTTGGACCGGGTGGAGTATGAGCCCGAGCAGTTCCCGGGTCTCGTCTGCCGGATCGAGGAGCCTCGGGTCGTCGTGCTGCTGTTCGGCAGCGGGAAACTGGTGTGCACCGGCGCCCGGAAGCCGTCCGACGTCGAGCTCGCCGTGAACAAGATCACCGAGGAGCTTCGCGGCGCGGGGCTGCTGCGCTAGGGCCCGTCGGGCGGACGGCGTGACGCTCCCGGCCGACCTGCCGGTCGTCGACCATCATTGTCATCTTTCGCCCGGCGGGGAGGGCGTGGCGGCCGCCCGTCGATTCCGCCGGGAGGGCGGCTCACATCTCTTTCTCGCGACCCACAACTGGAGCCACGCACCGCTTCGCTCCGTGGAGGACTACCGCGTTCAGTTCGAGAGCATCGAGGAATTGGGTCGCCGGATCCGAACTGAAACCGCCGTGGGAACGTCCCTCGTCGTCGCGCCGTACCCGGTGGACCTCCTGGAGACCGCCGACGCGATCGGGCTCGCGAAGGCCGTGGAGGTCCAGATGCAGACCCTGGATCTCGCCGGAACCTGGGTCCGAGAACATCGCGCGGTGGCCCTGGGGGAGGTCGGATGGCCCCATTTCCCCGTGTCCGCGGATCATGGCTCCGCCGCCGAAGAGATCTTTCTCCACGCGCTCGGGGTAGCGCACGATGTAGGTTGCCCCGTCGTGGTTCACTCGGAAGAACTCGCACCCGACGGGTATCGGAGGCTGAGCGAGAGGGCCCGGGCGGCGGGACTACCGTCCGAGCGAGTCATCAAGCATTACACCCGGAGCTACGTCCCGCCGGACGCCCGCTCGGGGGTGACTCCGTCCTTTCTCGCCCGAAAGGAGACCGTCGCGGGCGCGTTGATGGACCCGGGTCCCTGGTTCCTTGAGACGGATTTCCTAGACGACCCGAAACGGCCCGGCGCGGTGTTGGACATCGCGACGGTTCCCCGCCGGGCCTCGGCCATCGCACGGCAGTATCCCGACCGGGTGGATCGACTTCGGATCCCGTTCGTGGAGTCCGTCCGCAAGCTGTATGGCTTTACTCCCGAACGACGGTCGGGGGGCCCGGGATGAGGGGAACGTCGCGGGCGCCGCTCGTGGCGATCGAGGGAATCGACGGAACGGGTAAGACCACGCTCCAGCGCGCCCTCGCCCGGGAGTGGCGGGCTCTTGGAGTGCGGGTACTGGCACTTCGCGAACCGTCGCGGGGACCGACCGGCCAGCGAGCCCGTCGAATGGCGGGCCGCGATCCGTGGACCGCCGCGATGGCTTTCACGGATGATCGGCGCCACCAGCGTATCCGGATGGAGAGCGCGCTCCGTCGGGGAACCGTCGTCCTGCTCGACCGGTCGTTCTACTCTACCTTGGCGTACCAGGGCAGCGCGCTACCCGCACCGCGGCGACGGGAGCTGGAGCGGCTTCAGCGGGAGGCCACGATAGTGCCCGACCGGGTGGTACTTCTCACGTTGCCCTTGAGCGGCTCTGAAGCCCGCCTGCGGAGCCGCGGCAACTCGCGCGAACCGACCGAGCGGCGTGAGGTTCTCCGGCAGGCCTCCCAAGCGTACCGTCGGCTGGCCAAGAGGCCCGGATGGATCGTCCTCGACGCGCGCGGGGCCCCAGAACAACTTTTGAACCAACTCCGCCGACAGTTGACGCCCTGGGTCCTCCGTCGGAGCGCTCGAGCCCGGGGGCGAGCTTAATCCGCCGGGCGACTGCTCGGTCGCGGCCCTATCATGCCTACGATCTTGGTTCGTGAGGAAACGCTCGACCCGGGCTTCGTGCCCCCGGCGCTTCCGGGCCGGGAACGAGAGTACCGGGCACTGGAAGAGCGATTCCGGACGACCTTGGCCCGCGGCGTTCCGTATCACACCCTGATCACGGGCGGCGTCGGCAGCGGAAAGACCGCGCTCGCGCGCCGCCTCTCGGACGACCTACGCCAGCGCGTGAAGATCGGCGGCCTCGCCGTCCATCCTCTGTACGTCAATTGCTGGCGTCGAGCCAGTGACCGCACCGTTCTCCTCGACCTGCTCCGCGGGGTCGGCGTGTCGCTGCCCGATCGGGGGTACGGCATTTCGGAGATGCTCGACGTCTTCGAGCAGGGGATCCGCAAGGACCCTCGCCACCTGCTCGTCGTTCTCGACGAGGTGGGTGCGCTCGTCCGGCAGGGCACGAAGCTCGTCTATCTTCTTTCGCGAGCCCGGGAAGTGGGTCTCGGCTCGATCTCGCTGGTGCTGATCGCCCCCCAGGATGTCCTTCACTTCCTGGACGCGGCCAGCCGGTCGAGCTTCGGGGTCACGCATCGGCTCCACTTGCCGCCCTACGACGTGGCCCAGCTCGAGGTGATCCTAGCCGCCCGGGCCAAGCTCGCCCTTCGTCCCGGAAGCTATTCCCCCGAGGTGATCGCTCAAGTGGCCCGTTCTGCGGGCATTACCGGCGACGCTCGGTTTGCGCTCGAGGTCCTCTCCAGCGCCGCGCAGGCTGCGGAGTCGGCGGGCCGGGACGAAATCACGCCCGAGGATGTGCGCGCAGCGAAGGGCTCGATCGCTCCCACCCTCAGCGAGGAGAAGCTGTCCGGTCTCTCGGCCACCGCGCTCTTGGTCCTCCTGAGCCTGGCCCGCTCGCTCAAGGGCCCCCGGAGCAACGCGACCACTGAGAAGGTGCGCCAAACCTACGCCGTCGTCGCGGAGGAGCACGGAGCGAAGCCCATGAGCCGGGTGACCTTCTGGCGAACGATCAAGGAACTCGAACGGGATGGCCTGGTCGACGTGGACGCCGGAGGCGCGGGGCAGTCGGCCCGTCTGGCCATGGACGAGCTTCCCGCGAGCACGTTGGAACTTCTCATCGAGGAGCGGATGCCGCCTCCTCGTCCGCATAAACGCTAAAGGCGGCCCCCCGCTCGCAGCGGCCCAGAACTCATGGCGACTAGCAGTGCGGCGGTGCGCCCTCCTCGGTCGCTCCCAGAGTGGATTCGGACCCGGCCTCCCGCGGGACCCCTCTACCCCGAGGTCCGGACCCTCCTCGCGGCCCATCGGCTAGGGACCGTATGTCAGGAAGCGAGGTGCCCCAACCTGCCGGAATGTTGGTCGGCCGGCACCGCGACGGTGATGCTCCTTGGCACGGATTGCACGCGACGCTGTGCGTTCTGCGCCGTCAACACCCATTGGTCCCATGGCGAGGTGGACCTCACAGAACCGGCCCGAGTGGCCGAGGCGGTGCAGGCCTGGGGACTTCGCTACATCGTGCTCACCCAGGTGTGCCGAGATGACCTGGAAGACGGCGGCGCCTCGGTGCTCGCGGCCACCGTCCGCTCGATCCGGGCGCGATGTCCGGAGACCCTGGTCGAGTTGCTTATCGGCGACCTGGCGGCACGCGACGCCTCTCTGCGCACGGTCGTGGAGGCTCAACCCGACGTGTTGGCCCACAATCTCGAAACGGTGCGCCGACTCACCCCGATGGCCCGAGACCATCGGGCGGGGTACGACCAGTCGCTCGATGTCCTCCGCACCGCGAAGCGCCTCGCCCCGGGCTCGTTGGTGACGAAGAGCTCGGTAATGCTGGGGCTCGGCGAGACGGGCGAGGAGCTCGCCACCGCTTTCGACGACCTGCGAGGGGCGGACGTGGACCTGCTCACGTTGGGCCAGTACCTCCGACCGTCGGCAGCCCACGCCCCCGTCCAACGCTATCCGACCCCCCAGGAATTCGACCAGCTCCGAGACCTCGCGCTGGCCCGGGGATTTTCCGGAGTGGAGTCCGGACCCCTCGTGCGCAGTTCCTACCGGGCCGAGGAGCTTTATCGAAGAGCGGTTGCACCGCGGAAGGCGTAGCGGATGGCGAAGAAAGCCCGTCGCAAGGTCGAGGAGGCGGCGGAGCCGCCGTTCGAGTTCCCCGTCTTCGATTCCAAGTCCTTCCTCACCCACGAGTTCGAAATGACCACCGCCACGACGATCGCTCTGGTGGTGGCGATCCTGCTCGGGCTGCTCTCGTGGTCGCTCGGCGTCGTGGGCCTCCCTTGGTTCGTTCCGGTGGCGATCTCGGTTGTGGCGATCGCCGCGGTGCCGTTAGTCCTACCGCGTCTCCACGAAGCGGCGCGCACTTACACCAAGGGAGACTGGGCGAGCCTGTTCCTGATGGAGATCTTCGGTTGGCTGGGCTTCTGGTTCCTGTTCGCGAACCTGCACTAGCGCGCCGGCGCCCAGGGTAGCCGCTTGTTCAGTAGCCGGTCGAGAAGCTCGGACAGTTCAGGGGAGCCCTCCAGCGCCTCCAACGGTCGGGCATTCGCGCCCGTCTTGGACGCTTCACGGAGGTCCCGGCCGAGTGCGAGGCCGGGCAGTGCGGCCGAAAGCAGCGCCTCAAGACGGGTTTCCTCGCGCGCGACGTCCACCGCCAGCTTGCCATCCGGGCGAAGGTACGGGCCCTGGAGAACGTCGCCCCCCGCGGACTTCCACTTCGTCAGGAAGGCATCCGCGTGCGCCATCCCCGGGGGCGGTCCGTCCTGGACGCGGACGTTCGGAAGAGAGGGGGTCGCCGTTTCCAATCCGATCCACAGGTCGGAGACGCCGGCGACGCTCGAGGTCCCCAGCACGTCGAAGCCCAGTCGAGCCGCTTCCGCCCCCAGGCTCCGCTCGGCTTTTCGTAGCTGGGGATACAGGATATCGTCCACCAAGGATGGTCGGGGCAGTCGCACGACGGCGACGTGGGTTCCCCGCGCGGCTACCCGGGTCTTCGCTTCCGCGATCGATATTGGGGTCGGAGGGGTCGGGAAGAAGGCGGAGACGGAGGGTGCCCGGAGGAACTCGCGCGCGGCGAGAATGAACCGAGCCAGGCTCTCGGCCGAGAGCGCGGTGGCCACGTTTCGATGGGGGTCCACCGGGTCGTCAAGGATCATCGCGACGTCCTCGGGGACAGCGGGCCGGCTCCCGGGAGAGGCTAGCCGCACGGGTAGTCGCCAGTCCTGGGCCGCCTCGAGGAGGGACTTGAGCGCGCCGAATCGCACGATCAGCAGCTCCACCAGGTAGCCCGAGAACCCGGCGGTCTTCGCCTCGGAGCCATAGACACCGAGGCTTCGAAGGAACTGCTTCGTGAGACGCACTTGATTAACCTGCTCCGGGGCCAGGTGAGCGGCCAGGTACTCCTGATGGAACGGGGTCCGGTCGACGGCGGTGAGCGGGTGCGAGGGGTCCTCGATGGCGTACCCCGGGACCGCCTCGACGGTGAACCCTTCGAATCGACCCCGCAAGTAGGGGTGTTCCGCGTAGTGCTTCTCTGGGGCTTCCAGGATCGCCTCGGCCAAACGGAGTCCCTCGGTCTCCAGCCGTTCTCGCGGCAAGTCTGGCGGGAAGAGTAAGAACAGGTCGATGTCGAATCGCTCGTGGAGAAACGTTCCCCGAGCCGCGCTCCCCGCTACGAGCGCACGGCGGAGCGGTATGCCACGATGGTTGGCCTCGGTGGATGCCCGACGGACCAGATGCTCCCGAACCTCGGCCAATCGCGTCAGAAGAGTCGGGTCGGGGGCGATGCGAACCAGGACCTCGCGCTCGACGCCCGCGAGGGTTCCGGTCTCCGGACTCCCCTCCGATCCGCTGGAAGAGGCCACGGGCGCCTCACCGTTTCCAGAGCTTGAAAGGTTGCGCTGGAATCGACACCTTCCGGGGGGAGCAAACAACGGTTATCGTGCCCGGCGGCCTTCTGGCTAGGAGGCGCGACCGACCGGGCCATGGCACACGAATGCACTCTCTACGAACCGCTCCCGGACCGCAAGGTCCGATGCACCGCCTGCGCGCGGTACTGCACGATCCCCGAAGGGTCGCACGGGTTCTGCTTTGTCCGGAAGAACGTTGGGGGCCGTCTCGAGCTTCTGAGTTACGGACGGGCGGCGGCGGTCCAGGTCGACCCGATAGAGAAGAAACCACTCTCCCATTTCCATCCCGGTAGTCGCGTCTTCTCGATCGGAACCGTCGGCTGCAACTGGCGCTGCCTCTACTGCCAGAACGCGGAGATCTCCCAAGAGCGCGAGATCCAGGGCCGCCCGTTATCGCCCACCCAGGCCGTCGAGTGGGCCGAACGGCTGGATTGCCAGGGGATGACCTTCACTTACAACGAACCCACCATCTTCATCGAGTACGCGCTGGACATCATGGAGGTCGCGAAGCGGCACGGCCTGTTCGCCAACTTCGTGACGAACGGGTACATGACCCATGAGGCCGTCGATTCCTTGGTCGGCCACCTCGACGCAATCAGCGTCGATTTCAAGGGGAGCGGGGAGGAAGGGTTCCTCCGTAAGTACATCACGGCCAAGGGGCCGGCGCCCATCCTCGACACGCTCACCCGCCTCCAGCGCGGTGGCGTTCACGTCGAGGTCACGAATCTGATCGTGCCCCAGGTGGGGGACAGCCCGGAGGCCTGCCGCAAGCTCGCCCGATTCGTCTGCGACGAGCTCGGGCCGGAGACCCCTTTCCACCTCTTGCGGTTC
Source organism: Thermoplasmata archaeon (assembly GCA_030037875.1). Lineage (GTDB taxonomy): Archaea > Thermoplasmatota > Thermoplasmata > Lutacidiplasmatales > UBA184 > JAKIWV01. The sequence continues at coordinate 7,680 of JASHPV010000004.1, read as the reverse complement.
CACCCCGACTACAAGATGATGGACTTCCCAGAGACTCCCATCCGCACGCTTGAGCGTCTCCATGCGATCGCCGTCGAGGAGGGTCTGAAGTACGCGTACTTGGGCAATGTCTGGGGTCACCCTCTCGAGCACACGTACTGTCCCGGCTGTGGGTCGGTGGCGGTCGAGCGCTACGGCTTCACGATCCGCCGCTGGGGCCTCGACGAACAGAACCGATGCCGTGTCTGCCGCCACTCGATCCCGATGGTCGGCAGTCTCCCGAAGAACTACGTGCCGACCTTCGTGACGCCTCTCGCCTAGGTGCGAGGGGTCGGCGGCTCGACCGGCGGGTTGTCCGGGGCCGGCGCCGGGGGACGAGCCTTCCGCCGCGGGAGTAACCCGACGACCGTGACTCCCGCCCCCCCGATGACGAAAATCGTCCCGAGGAGTACCAGCGTCGGTTTCAATAGAACGTTCACGCGGAGCCCGTGAGTCGCCGTACTGACAATTCCGACCAAGAGGGTTCCTCCGAGGGGGACCGAAAAGGTGCCCGAACCCGAGGTTCCGTTGATGACCGTCAGGGACACCCCCGGGCATATTTTTTGCAAAGAGGAAGCGGTGTGGTTGATCGATTGACAAACAACCACGAGGAGGGAGACCGGCAGGTTCGAGCTCCAGTCGAGTCCGATCGTCCAATCTCGGGTGAGAGAGATCGACGTGGTTGCGTTGAACGCGGCCGTCGGCTGAGACGGCGTGAGGACCTGTGATGGTCCATCGAAGATCGGAACGAACGAGATGACGAGACCCACGACGACGAACGCCGCGCCGACAATCGTGATGACTCGATTCACGAGTTCGACTAGGGTGGGAGGTTGCTTATCGGTATGGGGGCGGAACAAGCCCGATGCGCTGGGGTTCCGCTAGCGGCGGTACCGAGGAAACCAAGGCCCTTTTCGTTCCCCGGAGCGCAGGAATGCGCATCGGACGGTTTATCATCCTTTCGGTCACATCTACTACGGGCTCAGCGCCGCGCTGGACGCCGCAGACCATGAACCGGGAGAGCCGCCTCCTCAGATTCTTGCCCACACTCTGTGCCTGTGCGCTGATGGTCCTGGGCTCCAGCTTGATCCTACCGGCCATCACCGGTAACAGCTTGAACGGCCAACCGGTGGCCGACCGAGCCGGCCCGGGTCTGACGCCGTTCGTGTCGCAGGGCGGCAACATCGCCGCGTCATGCAGTGACGTTACCACGTGCACGACGGGCGACATAACGAACATCGGCGCGGGAGACACCCTCGTCGTCGTGGTCACGGAGTTCACGACTTCCGCCGGAGCTCCTTCGTTGGTCGAAGAAGTCACCTCCGGGGGGGATAATGACCTCACCGAGCTCGGAGCCACTCCCTGCATCACCGGCAGCGGTCACGGGGTAACAGCCATCTACGGTCTGGCCGACGTGGCCGCGCAGGCGTCCGTTACGTTCACGGTCAACTACCCCGCTGATCGGTACTACACAATCCACGCGCTCGACGTAGTGGGGGCCGCTGCCTCGCCGTTCGAGACCATCGGCGCCGGAGTTTGCTCGACGGCCGCAGGGACGACGGGAACCGCCACCGTAACAACGACCCAGGCGGACGACCTGGTAATCCTCGGCGTCGAAGTCCGAGCTTCCACCGGATTCGCGGCGACCGGTGGAGACAATTTAGTGAACAACGCCTCCACCACGGGAGCGGACCTGGATTCGGGGGCGCTCCTGGATGAGATCGACCCGACAACGGGGGCAATTTCCCTTTCTGCGACGTTTACTAGTGCCTCTTGGTCGGCCATTGCGGTCGCACTGAAGGCCGCCCCCTTGGTATCCGGAACGGTTAGCCCGGCCGTGGCAGCCATCGACGTGGGCCAAACCATCGGCCTAACGATATCCTCGGCCACGGGCGGGTCTCCGCCCTACACCTATCAGTGGTACACTGCGAGTTCGACGTCTACCTGTGGGTCCGGGACGCTCATTGTCGGCGCCACTGGTCAAGCCTACACGCCCCCGGCGCAGCCGGTGGGGTCCTACTATTACTGTGTGTGGACAACGGACAGCAGCACTCCGACAAATCAGGTGGTGCACTCGAACGTCGCCAACATCACCGTCAATCCGGCCTTAACGGTCACGATCAGCCCCAGCGCCCCCTCCATCGACAGCGGGCAGTCCGTGCAGTTGACCGCCGACCCGTCCGGTGGCACGGGGCCGTACACGTACGCGTGGTTCCTGGGTGCCACATGCTCGGGCGTCCCGGTAGCCACGACCCTATCGTACACGACCCCGGCACTGACGAGCAATGCGACGTACTGCGTGAGCGTCACGGACGACAGCACTTCCTCCCCGGTCACCGCGAACGCGACCGTCGAGGTGACTGTGCACAGCCCGCCACTTTCGGTCGCGATCACCCCTAGCGCTCCCTCGATCGATGAGGGACAATCCGTGCCGCTAACCGCCAACCCGACCGGCGGCACGGGTCCCTACACCTACGCCTGGTTCACGGGCAGTACGTGCTCGGGCACGCCGGTAGCGACAACCCAGGTTTACACCACCCCGGCCTTGACGGCGACGACCACGTATTGTGTCAATGTCACGGACAGTGCCCATTCCCCCGTTACGGCCAACGCCACTGTCACGGTGACGGTGAACACCATCCCCCTCACGGTCACGATCGACCCGAGCGCTCCTTCCATCGACAACGGGCAAACGGTGCAACTGACCGCGAACCCGTCGGGCGGGACGGAACCCTACGCGTACGCCTGGTACTCGGGGGCCACCTGTGGAATCGGTTCGGTCCTGGCGACGACGCAGATCTACACCACGCCTGCGCTGTTTGCCACGTCCACTTACTGCGTGAACGTCACCGACAGCTCCTACTCGCCGATGTCGGCGAACGCCACCGTCACAGTGGCCGTTAGCACCCTGCCCCTAACGGTCACCATTAGCCCCAGCGCTCCCTCGATCGATGACGGACAGAGCGTGCAGCTGACCGCGAACCCGTCGGGCGGTACGGAACCCTACACCTACGCGTGGTACTCCGGGGCTACGTGCGGCGTGAGCGCGGTGCTCGCCACAACTCAGGTCTACACCACTCCGGCCCTGGAGGCGACCACAACGTACTGCGTGAACGCCACGGACAGCGCGTACTCGCCCGTCACCGCGTCGGCGACCGCAACCGTGTCGGTCAGCGGATCCCCGCTCTCGGTCTCGATCACCCCAGCAGCCCCCTCCATCGACAAAGGGCAGACGGTTGCGCTCACCGCCAACCCGTCGGGAGGTACGGGAGGGGACACGTATGCCTGGTACGCAGGGCTCACCTGCTTCTCGGGCGGCGTTCTGGCGACCACCCAGGTCTACACCACCGCTTCGCTGACGTCCTCTGCGAGCTTCTGTGTCGCGGCTACCGACAGTGCGTACGTGCCGGTGACCGCTACGGCCAACGCTACGGTCACCGTGAGCGCGAACGTCCTCAGCGTCACGATTACGCCCCCGGCCCCCTCGATATCGAGTGGGCAGACGGTGCAACTCACCGCCAATCCCTCGGGAGGGACTGGGGCCGATACCTATGCCTGGCACTCCGGTGCCGCGTGCACCGGCTCCGTGCTGGCAACAACCCGGAGCTACACGACTCCGGCCCTGACGGCCACCACCACCTATTGCGTCGCCGCCACGGACAGTGCCTACGTCCCTGTCACCGCGACCGCCAGCGCAACGGTGACGGTCACTGCGTCCGAATCGCCGTTCACGGTCACCATCACACCGAATGCCCCGTCGATTGACAGCGGGCAGACGGTGCAACTGACCGCCAACCCCTCCGGAGGCACCGGACCGGACACCTACTCGTGGTACTCTGGGGCCACCTGTTCGGGCGCCGTGCTGGCGACGACTCAGGTCTACACAACTCCGGCACTGATGGTCAACACCACGTACTGTGTGGCCGCGACGGATAGCGCGGATCCCCCCGACACCGCGATGGCCACCGCGACGGTCACGGTGAGCGGGTCCCCGCTCACGGTAACGATCACTCCGGCCGCCCCGTCGATTAACAGCGGGGATAGCGTCGTCTTCACCGCCCATGCAGCGGGAGGGACGGGAGCCGACACCTACGCGTGGTACTCGGGGAGCTCATGCAGCGGCACCGTCCTAGCGACGACCCAGTCCTATACGACCCCCGCGCTGACGGCCGCCACCTCGTACTGTGTGGCCGCCACCGACAGCTCGACGGTTCCTGCGACTGCGACCGCCACAGCGAAAGTGACGATCATCGCCCCCTCGAATTCCTCGTCCCCGTTGCCCGTGTACGTGTACCCGGTGGTCGGGATCTTGGTCGCGCTGGCGCTGGCCCTCCTGCTGCTGGCCCTGCTGCGCCGCCGAGGGAAGAAAGTGGTCTTCACTGCCGTCGGGCTGCCGGAGAATACCCAGTGGTCGGTGACGTGGGCAGGGGCTGCTCTGAGCTCGACGGGCCCGACGATCACCCTGAACGCCCCGAAAGGGAAGCACGAGTACTCCATCAAGGAGGTCGCGGGCTTCACGGCCTCCCCGGCGTCCGGTACGGTGGAAGTGGGCAAGGACCCGGTCGACGTGCGGGTCTCTTTCTCGTCTCGGCCGCCGTAACCCGACCGAGGAAGCCCGGAGCGCATTCCGGGGCGTGTTAACACGGGCTGAAATCTAGGCAGTCTCTTCAGGAGCCGGTGCTACCCCACGGGGGTCAGAACGGGTGCATGAACCGTCTCGCACGTGCCCAGTCAGTTGTGACCGCCTCCGTGGACGTGGGCGGCACGTTCACCGACGTGGTTGTCCAGCGTGGTAGCAGGATTGTGTCTTCATTCAAGGTTCTCACCGTGCCTCGGGCGCCTGAGGTGGGGGTTCTTTCCGCTCTGAAGGACGTACCTGGGGGTCGCATCGACGAGGTAGTTCACGCCACGACTCTCGGATCTAACGCGCTCCTAGATCGACATGGCCGGCGCGACGACACCGGGCTCGTGACCACGCGCGGGTTCCGCGACGTGATAACGATCGGACGTCAGAACCGAAGCGAACTCTACAACCTCGATTTCCAGCGTCCGCCGCCGCTGATTTCGCCGGGTCACCGGTACGAACTGGAGGAGCGAAGCCTGGTGGCGAGGAAGGCAGTATCCCACGTCCGGGAAAGAGACCTGGCCCGGCTGAGCGGTCGGATGCAGCGGGACCGGGTGCGCTCGGTCGCGGTCTCTTTCCTCGACTCGTACGCTGACCCCGAAAACGAACGGCGTGCGGCGAGCTTCTTCCGGAAGAGATTCCCCTACGTTTCCGTTTCTTCCGAGATCGCTCCGGAGCCTAGAGAGTACGAGCGAACCTCCACCACCGTCGTGAACGCGCTCCTGATGCCCTTGATCTCGGACTATATCGGGAGGCTCGAGCGGGGCCTGGGTTCACGTCCCCACCCTTCGCTCACTGTGATGGCGAGTTCAGGAGGGCTGGTTTCGGTCGAGGAGGTCCGCCGAAAACCGGTCCAGATCATCGAATCCGGCCCGGCGGCCGGGGTAATGGCCTGTGCGGAACTGGTGCGGCTTCTCGGAATCGGAAACGCGATCAGCCTCGATATGGGAGGCACGACCGCCAAGGCCGGAACGATTACAGATGGAACGGTCGAAACGACCTCCGAACTGGAGGTCGGGGGAACCTCCCATCATGGTCGGAAGACGAAAGGGTCCGGCTACCCGGTGAGGTTCCCATTCGTCGACTTAGTAGAGGTATCGGCGGGAGGAGGGACCATCATTTCCACGGACGACGACCACGCGTTGACGGTCGGTCCGGGCAGCGCGGGGTCCGTGCCGGGCCCGGCCTGTTACGGGCGGGGCGGGGTAGAGCCGACCTTGACGGATGCCAACCTCGCCACGGGGGTCCTCGGGGAGCAGATGCTCGGCGGGGCGCTGAAGTTGGATGTGAGTGCAGCGCGTCGAAGCCTCGAGAGGTTAGGGGACCCGATGCACGTCGCGGAGGGAGCACTCCGCTTGGCGGATCTCGAGATGTCGCGGGCGATCCGGATGGTAACGGTTGAGAGAGGACTCGACCCGTCCCAGTTCGTCCTGGTCGCTTTCGGGGGTGCCGGCCCCCAGCACGCGGCGGACATTGCCGGCGAGTTGGGGATCCGGAAGATCATCGTACCCCCCCGCCCCGGCCTATTCAGCGCCCTCGGGCTTCTCCACTCGGACTGGAGATTCGAGGGACGCGTCGCCTTCCCGGGGGACCCCTCCACGGCATTCGCGTCGCTGGAAGCGAAGCTGAAGAAAGCACACCCGGGGTCGCGGTTCCTGCGAACCGCGGATTGCCGATACGCCGGGCAGGGTTCTGAGCTCACGGTCCAGGTCGGGAATACCGACCAGAGGGCGATCGTCCGAGAGTTCGAACGCGCTCACAACGCGACGTTCGGTTTCCAGCTCGAACGGGACGTCGAAATCGTGGTGATACGGGTCTTCGCGGTCATCCGGCGGTCGAAGCCTTCGATGCGGCGAACCGCGACCGCTCCTCTGGTGGCGGGGGCCCGACGCGCACTCATCGAGGGTGAGATGGCCCGAATGAAAATCTACAACCGCGACGGCCTCGCCTCGGGTGCCACGGTACGCGGGCCTTGTTGCGTGGAAGAGTACGACTCGACGATACTCGTGCCGCCGGGCTGGAGAGGATTTGTCGGTCACTACGGAGAGTTCGTCATGGAGGGGGATCTCAATTGAACCCCCGATGGGAGCTGGTCAGCAAGGCCACCGAATTCGTGGCGGAGGAGATGGGCGTGGCGTTGAGACGGTCGGCCCTTTCCCCCAACATCCGAGAGAGAATGGACCACAGTTGCGCGGTCGTGACTGCCGAGGGCGACATTGTGGCCCAGGCCGAACATATCCCGGTCCACTTAGGTTCCTTCAAGGTGGGCGTGGAGAAGTTGCTGGGGCGGCTCGCGCGGGACTCGGTTTCGGTCAAGGAGGGGGACATGATCGTGGTGAACGACCCGTACATTTCGGGAACCCACCTGAACGATGTGATGCTCCTGGCCCCGGTTTGTGCGCTGGGAAGGACCGTCGCATACGTTGTCTCCAAAGCTCACATTGTTGACGTCGGGGGTCCGGCTCCCGGCAGCCTCAATCCCGAGGCCCGTACCCTGTTCGGAGAAGGCCTCGTGATTCCACCGACCAAACTGCTCCGGGAGGGTTCGGTGGATTCCGACGTGATCCGGTGGATGGCAGCGAATTTCAAGGACGCCGGCACCGCCATCGGGGACATCCACGCGGAGATCGCCGCGAACCGAATGGGAATCGACCGACTCACACGACTGTTCGAACGGTTCGGCCGGTCCTCGGTCCGTCGGGGGTGGGAGGAATCCATCGAGCACACTCGTTCGGTGGTCCGAAGGAGCTTGGCGAGGTGGAAGGCGGGTCGGTACCGTTCCGTGGATTACATGGAGCTGGCCGGGTCGATCCTCCCGATACGGCTCCACCTCTCGATATCGGACCGCGCGGTGGTCGCGGACTTCTCGGGGTCGCACGCGCAGGTCGACGCACCGATCAACGCCGTGTTCGGCGTGACGTACTCGGCGACAGCGTTTGCCGTCCGCTCGGCCCTCGGGTCCTCCGTGGCGACCAACAGCGGCTTTTACCGCTGCGTGAACGTCGTGGCTCCCGAAGGGTGTCTCGTAAACCCGGTGT
>JASHPV010000040.1 GCA_030037875.1 Thermoplasmata archaeon | reverse complement strand
CGCCTCGGACGAAGCCGGTCCTCCCACCCATTGGATGCCGGGGACACGCCCTCGTTCCCAGGCTGTTACGAAGCGGCAGCGGCTCTCTCCGGAGGAACACTGACCGGGGCCCGCCAGGTCCGGGACCGTCCCACACGCCACGCGTTCAATCCCGGGGGAGGACTGCACCATGCCCATCCCGGCCGGGCGAGCGGATTCTGCATCTTCAACGACCTCGCGGTCGCCATCCGGGCCCTCCAGGACGAATCTCCCGCCTTGCACCGGATCGCGTACATCGATATCGATGTCCACCACGGAGACGGCGTGATGTACGGCTTCTACGAGGATGGTCGTCTCCTCGACATCGATTTTCATCAGGACGGCCGGACGATCTTCCCGGGCACCGGATTCCTTACCGAGACGGGTCGGGGCGATGGCGCGGGCCTCAAAGTGAACGTGCCCCTCCCGCCGGAAACCGGTGACGAGGCGTTCATCCCCCTGTTCGAGCAGGTTGTTCCGACGATGGTCCGGCAATACCGACCCGAACTGATCATCATGCAATGTGGCATGGATGCGCACGTCGGAGACCGGCTGGGCAGTCTACAGTACACTCCGAGGGCCTACGAGCGGGCGGTCGGACTGGCCCATTCGCTGGCCCACGAAGTGTGCGGCGGGCGGCTCCTGCTTGCGGGCGGGGGGGGATACGCTCCGGAGAACGTCTCCCGGGGCCTCGCTCGGGTCGCCCTCCGAGTTGCCGGAAAGACGACGGACTCCCCCCCGTTTGCCCCCTTCCCTTCGGAATGGCGGGACGAGTTCGAACGCGACTTCCATTTCTCCGCTCCTCAAGACTGGAAGGTGCTGACTTCGCTCGCCCCCTCGCCCTGGAGCCCCGATCACGCCGAGAAGCTCCTGAGCTCACTAGCCGAGCGTCTTGGAGTCCGTTGGGACCGTTCCGAGGTTACTCCGGAGGGCGGACCGGTGAGCCTAAACTGAGATACAGCCGTTTGTTACGCGCGCCTTTGTTCTCAACTTTCTGGAGCGTCACCTGTCCCACCTCGGCCGTGGAGTGAACGTGCGTCCCTCCGTCGGCTTGCGCGTCGAACCCTTGGATGTCGATGACCCGCAAGGACTCGACTTCAGGAACTAGTTGAGCATCGACCCGGACGAGCCCCGGATTCCGCACGAGCTCGTCGCGTGGCACCACCCGGACGGCGATCGGATAATCCTGCTCGACCACCCGATTGACCTCCGCGACGACCTCGTCGGCCAGACGGCGGTCGAAGTCGGGGATCGAAAGATCCATCCGGGCCCGGTCGAGGTAGATCTGACCGCCCGTAATGTCGGATTTGAACCGATGGTACACCACTCCGCTTAGGATGTGAAGACAGGTGTGGTAACGCATGTGGGTGTATCGGCGGTCCCAATCGATCACTCCGTGGAGGAGTTCTCCCAGGCTGGGCGGTGGTCCTTCGACGCGATGGATAATCCCGGCTGTCGACTTGGCCACGGCTGTGACCGACCATGCGCGCGCGGGTCCGGCGGTCAGTCGGCCCGTATCGGCGGGCTGCCCCCCGCCCTCGGGATAGAACGCCGTCCGGTCCAGGATCACCTCGCCGGGCCCCGACGCCACCACTCGCCCGTCGAATGCTCGAAGATAGGCATCGTCCAGGTACAGTCCGTCCGTCATGCTCGGCTCGGGGAATCGCCGGGTCCTTTAACGCTGCAACCGGTGGGCTCCCCCCGGTGTCGTCGGTGCCTTTCGGAGGCAAATCGGGCCGGCCAGGCCGTATAACAAGGTCAAGTGCCGGAACGATAAGTCGTAAATACGTATTTATACACATTTCTAGGAGCCCACAGTGGCACGGAGAGAGAATCGTAATGAAGCGACGCCAACGAACCGTCTACCTCGTCACCATCGCCGCGATGATCGCTATGATCGGCGGCTACGCCTTGGCGGCCACGACTCTGTCGGGCCTGCCCAATCAAGCGTCGAACGTTACGTCCGGAAATCCAGGGGCGTTCTCGCTGGCCTCAGTGGCCTCCGAACAGCTCGTAGTTGTGTCGACGGCCATGGCGGCTTCCGCCCCGGCTGGAGCCCAAGGTGCAAGCACGGGCCTTTCCGGCACCACGACTCAGTTGGCCGCTTGCGCTGCCGCTCCGGCGGCATGTGCCGCCCAGAGCTTCAGGGCCGCGGCGCCAGCGACCGTCCTGGGAGATTACGCGGAGCAGTTGACCTTGAACGCCGTCCAGTCGGCGGCGAACTCGGGGCTCGGCTTCGACATCGCGATTACAGTGGTCACATCGACCGCGACCGTCGTGGCGTTCGCTTACCTCGAGCTGCCCACCAGTGCCAACGCGAACACGGTCCCCGTCTTTCTCTTCGTGGACCTTGGAAGCCCAGCCGCGCCGATTATCGACTCCGTATCGGTGGTATTCAACCAGTGTTCCACCGGGACGACCTGCCCATAGGCCCCGCCGTACCGCCTACACCGGGGGACGGCGGAAGCCGCCCCCCTAAAACCCCTTCAACTCGGAACATGGAACCTGTCGCGCAAAGCCCAGAGCCGCGGAAGGAGACAGGGCGCACTGCCGCCCGCTCCCCCCTGCGGAATCGATTGTCGCGCGGGGTCTCTCGTCCCTCCTCCACAGCTCTAGTCTTGCTTGCGGTTTTCTTTGGGACCGTCGTACTCTGTCAAGGGTCGGCCCTTGGGTCCACCTCGGTCACCACCCACGCTCCCGCCCAGTACGCCGTGATGCATTTCGGAGCCCCGGCGGCGGCTCCTGCCACCGTCACCGCGACAGTCGACAGGGTTGCAACGGCCCG
>JASHPV010000039.1 GCA_030037875.1 Thermoplasmata archaeon | reverse complement strand
GAACCCCTGCTCTCCTTCGCCCTCTTCGGTTCGGACACAGGCGAGTACTACGTTCTGACGGCCACCCTTGTGTCGACCGGTCATTTCGCCGCCCCGTACCCCGTGTACCAGGGCTGGGGCACCGGATATCCCGATTTCCCGGGCATGTTCGCCCTCGCCGGGGCGGTTCACGGAGCGCTGGGAGCCAACACGCTCTCGTCGCTGATGTACACGATCCCGATTCTCGGGGCGCTTTCCGTCTTCCCGGTCTTCCTGCTGTTCCGGCAACTGTTCCAGCACGATTTGGTGGCGCTGCTGGGGGCGGCCTTCGCCGGTGTCGCGATGCCCCGGATGTACATCCTCGCCCATCCGGCCCCGCAGGCCCTCGGCGATCTGTTCGTAGTGGCCGCGCTCTGGATGTACGTCGAGAGCCGGAAGGACCGGCGCTGGTACGTGCCCCTCGCGTTGACCGCGGGCGCCCTGATCGTCACCCATCATCTCTCGAGCTACTTTTTCCTCCTCGGCGCGCTCGGAGCGGTCTTTCTGCTGGAGCTCTGGCGACCGGGCAGCTGGTCCCACCGGTTTCCGACCCGGGAGCTCGGATTCTCCGCCGCCTTCGCGGGGGCGATGCTGTCGTACTGGTTCTACTACGCTCCCGGATTCCTCACCGTCAGTCTCGGGGTCTCGTTCCTGGCGCGGGTACCGCCCCCGGCTATCCTGGTGGCGGCCGTGGGGGGAGTCGTCGTGCTGGGCCTCTTGGTCCGCCTGCGTCGGTCCCGGGCGTCCCAGCTCGGCGGCCATGCCAAGTTCCCGAGCGACCGCTCGGTCCTGACGGAAGTGGTCGGCATCGGAGTGGGAACCACGGCCGGGCTGGCGCTCCTATTGGTCCTCCCTTTGCCTCCGGGCAACCAGCACATCACCGCCGGCGAACTGCTCTACTTCTCCCCGTACTATCTTCCGTTCGTCCTGACCGCGGGAACTCGGCGCTTGCTGGGGCTCTCCCGCCTCGGCTCGTTCGCCATCGCGTGGGTCGGGATGTTGGCACTCTCCGTCGCCGTCGGATTCGCGATCCCCCAGATCGGGACGGTGCTGATCCCGAGCCGCACCGTCGAGTTCCTCGCGATTCCGCTCGGATTGCTTCTGGCCGTCGGCCTTGGTCGGTGGATCGCCCGAGCCCAGGACGGCGCCGGTCGGCCGGCGTTGATCGCGGGGGGCTGCGTGGTCGTTCTGATCCTGGCCGCCAACGCCGCGATCATCTACCCGCCTCCGTCGGACTTTGGCGGGTTCCAGGAAGGATTGACGTTCCCGGACCAAGCGCTCTGGCTATGGGGCGGTATCGGGCTGGCTCCCCATACCGCGGTTGCGTCCGACCACCGGCTCAGCTCCATGCTGTTCGGATTCGATGACCTGGCCGCCACATGGTCTTCGACGCCCGGCCTGTTCAATGGGAACAGCTGGGCCACCGCGGCGGCAGAGCTCCACTCGAGCAGAGCGCCGGTTCAGTACCGAGTGATCGACGCGGTCGCCGTCGATGCCGCCATGCACTCGGGCGTGGCGCTCAATCCGGCGAACCTGGCGCTCCCGCTCAGCCCTCAGGCTGCGGCGTGGTTGGAGGCTCCGCCGTTCGTGCCGGTCTACGAGAGCGGACCGCAGGTCATCTATTGGGTGGACTGGGGCACGTAGGGCGAAAGCGTACCGTCCGACGCCCAGAGCTCGATGCGGGATCGTCCTTCCCGAGCCAGAAGGTCGAGGGCCCGCCGGGCGGCGGCCAGCTTCCGGCCTTTGACTTCCGGCGATGGGTCACCAGGGTCGACATGGTGGAAATCGAACCCGAAGAGCAGGATACGGGGTGCCCCGACGTACTCCGCGAGATACGCCGCCCGGTCCCCATCGGTAAAGCCCCCGAAATCCACCAGGCCCCGTTCCGGCGGCCCGGCCCAGGAGCCGGCCAGCTCGCCGGGGAACTCGGGAACCCAGCGCTCGAGAGCCGGTACGTTGTCCCCATGGGCGTGGATCAACACGAGCGATCCTCTCACATTGGCGGTCACCTCGCTGGGGATCGGACCGTCGAGGTCTGTGACGACCACGTCCGGCACCAGCCCACCGGCGAGGCAACGCTCCGTCGCGCCGTCGGCCACGACCAACGCGGGAGGCACTTCGGCGCGGGGCAGCATCCAGACCGGTGGCGCTCCGGAACGGGGGGCCAGTCCCACCACGATCGTGTCCCGTCCTCGAACGCGGGCCCGGATCCGCTGCTCGGCCCGTTCTAGCGCGGGCTTCGGGAGCAGCGAGACCAGTCGCTCGGAGGCGGCCACTTCTCTGTCGAAGGAGAACCCGAATTCCGCCTGAATCCGCTCGTACTCGGGCGCCCACTGTCGATAGCGCACGGTTTCTCCGTTGATGGAAGCATGACCCTTTATAACCGCGCGCATGCTCTCTCCGCCGAGGAACGCTCAACATGCGTCCATTGGCCCAAGAGATACTCGCGCACTTGCCCGGGGACAAGAAATCAGGCCCGGCGAGCCCTCCTCCGCCCACGAGCGACGACGCTGAGCTCGAGGCCGTTCTCGCCTCCCTCAAGACCAACATCAAGGTCGTCGGCTGCGGCGGCGGCGGCTGCAACACCATCAACCGGCTCTCCGAAGAGGGTCTGGCCGGCGCGGAGATGGTGGCGTGCAACACAGATGCGCAGCATCTCCTTGCGATCCATGCGCCGAAGAAGATCCTCCTGGGCCGCCGGCTGACGCGCGGCCTCGGCGCCGGCGCGATCCCCCAGGTCGGCGAACAGGCGGCGCGCGAGGCGGAAGATGAGATCAAGAAGGCGCTCAAGGACTCGGACATGGTGTTCATCACGCTGGGTTTGGGTGGCGGCACCGGGACCGGGTCGGCCGGCGTGGTCGCACAGCTCGCCAAAGAGAGCAACGGCGGGGATGCGCTGACGATCGCCGTCTGCACGCTCCCGTTCGCCAGCGAGGGACTCGTACGGGGGGAGAACGCCGCGTGGGGTCTCGAGAAGCTCCGCCAATCGATCGACACGGTGATCACGATCCCGAACGACCGGCTCCTGGAACTCGTTCCGCGTCTCCCGATCCAGACCGCCTTCAAGGTGGCCGACTCCGTTCTCGCCCGCTCGATTCGCGGCATCACGGAGATCATCACACGCCCCGGCCTGGTGAACCTGGACTTCAACGACCTCCGGACGATCATGAAGGGCGGCGGGGTGGCCCTCATCGGCATCGGCGAGTCGGAGAGCGAGAACCGGGCCGAGGACGCCGTCCTAGAGGCGATCAACTCGCCGCTCCTCAAGGTGGACATCGGCGGCGCCACGGGCGCGCTCATCAATGTCACGGGCGGGCCGGACATGACCGTCAGCGAGGCCCAGAAGGCGGCCGAGGTCGTACAGAAGGCCGTCTCGCCCACGGCCCGAATCATCTGGGGCGCGGCGGTCGACCCGACGATGCAGAACACGATCCGCGTCATGCTGGTGGTCACCGGCGTTAAATCCCCCCAGATTCTCGGGGGCCAGCCGAGCGGCGCGCCGGGAGCCCGGAAGCAGGGCCCTGAGCTCGACTTGGTTCGGTAAGCAGGTACAATGGCGTTCCTCGACCGCGCGAAGCGCGTGCAGGATCAGTTCGACGGCCGACTCCGGCAGGTCGGCCACGGCCGGTACGGCCGGATCCTCCGGATGGCCCGCAAGCCCGAGGTCGACGAGTACGTGCGCGTGCTCGAGATCACCGCGATCGGTGCGGTGATCATCGGCACCGTCGGTTTCCTGCTGTACATCTTCTTCTCCCAGGCCGGACCCTGGCTCTGGGGGCAGCTGACGGCGGCCGGTCTCTGAGGGAGAGCATGGAAGGCACTCCCCCCGACGAAGGCATCGGCCTACTGGGCGGCGAGGAGACTCCCTCGCCCACGGCGCCGAAAGCTCCGGTGGCGAAGACGCTCCTGCCCACCCCGCCGGCTCCCGGGGCGACGACCGCTCCGGTGTTGCAGACGGGGGTGCTGACGCTCGACGTCGCGGATGAGAAGAGCCGCGAGGTCACCGCGGGCACGGTCACCGACGTCTCCGTGGTCATCAAAAGCGTCCATCCCGAGGAAGCGACGCTCCATCTGAGCACGGAAGTCGCGTACACCTCGACCTACCCGGGGGAAGGCGCCGAATGGCCCGTCTCCTGGATGCTCCCGGGCAAGAAGCAGTTCGTCGAGCTGGTGGCCCGGCGCACGAACGCCGAGCTGTCTCTCAAGCCGAACATCCCGGTCCCGCTCACCTACGAGGTCTCGGCCCCGGTGGGCGTCCGGTACGGGGACCGGCTCGAGGTGCGCCTCACGGCCCGGCTCGAGAACACCTCGGTCGCGCCGGCGAAGCTGACGTTGACCTGGACGGCGCGGCAGTCCCTCCTGGCGATCAAGACCTCGCGCGGATACGAGCGCGAAGTGGCCGACTCGCTGCTGACCCGGGCGGAGGAGAAACCGGACGTCCTGTTCGCCATCCTGGTCCCCGCGGCGTTGCGTGGTTACGTCTTCGCCGAAGGGATGAGCTTCGAGAGCGTGCGCGAGATGCTCCGCGGCATCCGCAAGGCCCGAGGGCTCGTCGCCGGGGAGACGACGTTGAAGGAGGTCGAGCCGCTGCTCGTGCCCAAGATCACCGTCGAGGGCTTCGTCGAGGGCGCGATCGTGGAACTCATCGCGGGACCGTTCAAGGGCGAGAAGGCCCGGGTCAAGAAGATCGACCAAGGGAAGGAGCAGATCACGGTGGAGCTCATCGAGGCCGTCGTGCCGATTCCGGTGACCGTCCGGGGCGACCACGTCCGCATGCTGGAGCGGGGGAGCGGCAAGAGTGGCGCCTGAGGTCAGCGTTCTCGTGGAGGGCGGCAAGGCCGCGGCGGGCGCCGCGCTCGGCGCGGCGCTGGGTCCGCTCGGCGTCAACGTGGGCCAGGTCGTGACCCAGATCAACGAGAAGACGAAGCAGTTCGCGGGGATGAAGGTCCCGGTCCTCGTCAAGGTCGATGCCAGCACCCGGTCGTTCACGCTCGAGGTCGGGCGTCCCCCGACTGCCGCGCTCCTGCTCAAGGAGGCCGGGAAGGAGAAGGGCTCCGGCAAGTCGAAGACCGACGTGGTCGGCGACGTCTCGCTGGACGCGGTGAAGCAGATCGCGGAGTCGAAGGGGGAGGACCTTCAGGGCCGTTCCGTGGAGGAGCGGATCAATCAGGTCCTCGGGACCGCCGTCTCGATGGGCATCACGGTCGACGGGGAGGACCCGCGCACGCTCCTCGCAAGCCGTCTCGCCGCCCGGGGTGGCCGATGATGGGCCCGCCGGGCCAGCCCGCGGACCTGTCCAACGCGGAGATCGTCGACTACACGGTCATCGCGGGCGACGGGAAGCTCCGGCTCAAGCTGAAGGACGGTTCGGTGGTCGAGATCCGGCTCGAGATCATGAACATCCTGCGC
>JASHPV010000038.1 GCA_030037875.1 Thermoplasmata archaeon | reverse complement strand
AGGAGCACGATCATCGCGAGGAAACCGAGCAAGGCCGTCGCGATTGCGAAGTGGAGCACCACGAGCCAGACCATGAGCCGGCTCTCGACGACCACGCCACCGAGGAGCGCCTCGAGGAGCACCGCGCTGAACGCGAACGAGGAGAGCCGGATGAGGGTGGGCCGCTTCCGTTCGAAGAGCAGCGCCGACACGAACAGGACCGTCACGAAGAGGGACAGGGTCGCCGCGCCGAGCCGGTGCGACCACTCGATGGCGGCCGCGCCGACGAGGGGCGGGGTGAAGCTCCCGTTGCAGCTTGGCCAGCTCGCGCAGCCGAGTCCCGAACCGCTCGCCAGGACCTCGCCGCCGAGCATCATCGTCGCGTAGCAGGCGATGAACGACGCGATGGCGCTCCACCGGAACAGGTCCCGGCCCTTCGTCGAGGTCACGGGGTCCCCTCCGGCGCGGCGGTCGGTACGGGTCCCGAGGGGAGCGGCGCCGGCGCCGGTCGGGCCGGGCCCGCGAACGTGGACGGGAGCGGCTCGCCCCACGGGTCGTCGGCCGCGCGCGCGCCGGTGAAGTAGCTGTAGATCATGTTGAACACGAAGAACAGCTGCGCGATGCCGAAGATCGCCGCGCCGAGCGAGGAGAGGAAGTTGAGGAACTGGAAGTTCAGCGTGGGGATGTAGGTGTAGACCCGGCGGGGCATTCCCTCCGCCCCGAGCAGGAACATCGGGAACAGGAGGAGGTTCACCCCGACGTAGGTGGTGACGAAGTGGATGTGGGCCAGGGTCTGGTTGTACCAGCGGCCCGTGAGGACCGGGTAATAGAAGTAGACCGCGGCGAAAACGGCCATCAACGTGCCGCCCAGGATGACGTAGTGGAAGTGCGCGACGACGAAGTACGTCGCGTGGTACAGATAATCGATCGGGATCGAGGCGAGGAACACGCCGGACAGGCCGCCGATCACGAAGCCGGTGAGGAAGGCGAGACAGAACCACATCGGCGTGGCCATCCAGATCCGCCCGCCCCAGAGCGTCGCGACCCAGTTGAACGTCTTCACGGCCGACGGTACGGCGATCGCCATGGTGGAGAGCATGAACACGAACCGGATGTTCGTGGCGATACCGGTGACGAACATGTGGTGCTCCCAGACGGCGAACGAGAGCACCGCGAAGACGCCGAGCGCCACGGCCATCGCGGCGTACCCGTAGATGTCCTTGCGCGCCAGCTTGGGGATGATCGTCGACACGAGACCGAACGCGGGCAGGACGAGAATGTACACCTCCGGATGCGCGAAGAACCAGAACATGTTCTGGTAGAGCAGCGCGCCGCCGAGCGGGGTGCCGTTGACCGCCGCGAGGATGTGGGTCCCAAGGAGCCGGTCCGAGAGGATGAACGTGAGCGCGATCGAGAGCGACGGGATGGCGAACAGGAGCAGGATCGAGTTGATGAACACCGACCAGACGAAGAGCGGCATGTTCCAGTACTCCACGCCGGGCGCCCGGTGCTTGATGATCGTCACCAGGAAGTTGATCGCGCCGAGCATCGACGACGCCGACAGGATGTGCAGCCCCAGGACCCAGTAGTCGATCCCGTAGGGATTGGACGGGTCCACCTGGAGCGAGAGGGGAACGTAGCCCGTCCAGCCCGCGTTGGCGTTGGAGAAGATGAGGATGATCCCGGCGGGGACGATCATCCAGAACGCGATGGCGTTGATCCGGGGCAGCGCCATCTCCTTCGAGCCGATCATCGAGGGGACGAGGAGGTTCCCGAAGCCGGCGAGGACCGGCATCGCGAACATGAAGATCATCAGCACGCCGTGCATCGTGAACAGCGTGGAGTAGACGTCCGGCGAGATGCCGAGCGTCGTCTCGGGGTCGAGTCCGAGCCCCTGGACGAATCCCAGGTCGGTCCGGATCAGGATCGCATAGATCCCGCCGATGAAGAAGAAGACGAACCCGGTGATGATGTACATCAGGCCGATCTTCCGGTGATCGGTGGTGAACAGCCAGAATTTCATCTTCCGGACGGTCCACTCCCCGTGATAGGAGAAGACCCACAGCAGGAATCCGGCGAGGGCGACGATGAGTCCGATTTCCACCGCGGGCGTGACCAGATCTGACATGTTGTTTCGACCTCCTCAGCTCGTGACCAGCGTCGCGATGACGTAGGCGATCGCCGCGCCGGCGCAGACGATGACCAGGACCTTGAGCAGGTTCGCGGACCCGCGCGCCGTGATGAACCCCGGGAAGACCGGCGTCACGTAACGGCCGAACGGCCAGACCCGGTACACCCGGTCGACGACGTGGGTGATCATCGCGGCGCACAGGAAGAGGAGCGAGACCGCGAGCCCGAAGGACTCCTCGACGCCGGGCCCGATCAACGGCCCGAGCCGGATCGCGTAGACGACGAGCACGGCGATCACGAGAAGCATCAGGATCAGGATCGCGGCGTAGAGGTTCAGCTCCCGATGCTGGGTCCGGGTGACGAAGTCGGTGGGCAGGGCGGTGGGGCTACTCAAACAGGGCCACCTCCCGATGGGGCACGCCCCGCAACCGGTCGACCCGGTAGAGGATCCCGGACACGAAGAGGACGCAGAGCCCGGCGACGATCAGCGCCGCGACCGAGACCGGAACGTAGAGGAGGTACTGTCCCGTAAGGATCAGGTTCGAGACGCCCCACACCACGTAGGC
>JASHPV010000037.1 GCA_030037875.1 Thermoplasmata archaeon | reverse complement strand
CAGAACACCGAAAAGTCGCTCAGAACGCGATAGTCTTAATATGCCTCCACAGTCGTGGTTATTCTGACCGGTCTCCGGTCTACCCGCATGAAATCTCCCCACTGGGCCCGCCGCTTGATTCCAACGATTCTCGGGGCGGCGATGCTGGCGGTCATCGTCGTCGCGGCCCTGACTCCGAATGTCGGCGTCGTGTCCGCTCAGGTCAATTCCCAGTACACGAGCACGATGCCTGCCAACACCACCCTCGAGTACGCCCTCATTGGCGTGCTTGTCGCCGCCATCGTCGCGGCGATCGTCGGCCTCATGATCTTCCAGCGGCGGAAGAAGCGAGGCGGAGGCGGTGCCGGTGGCGTCGCCGCCTGGCAAGAGACGCCCGGAGGCGGCCCGGGCACCGGCCCGGGAATGGACACGACCGGCGGGGCCGGTGGCCTCGCTCCGGCGGGAGCCGCCGTCGGCGGCGCAGCAGCCGTGTCGACGTACGATGAAGCGGCCCCTGCCGAGACCGGTCCCGAATGGGCCGAGCCGGCCGCGCCGGCGACCGTCGGCGCCGTCTCGCCTCCCCCGATGGACGAGTCGGAGCCGGACATCGACAAGCTGATGAAAGAACTTGACCAGATCAGCGACGATATCCTGAAGAAGACTCCTCCCAAGAAAGGCGCTCCTCCGGACACGTCCGGCGAAGAGACGGACGCCGACTCGGACGCCTAGTCTGACCCCCTGCGAGCCCGGCCCCCCGCACAGCTTTCGCGCAGTGGTGCGGAGGCCCGGATGGCTTAAAGAAGGGTTGTTGACCTCCACGGTGTGATGACCGCATCGGCCCAGTCTCTCGAGGAGAGCCGCCTACTGGGCGAGCTCCGCACCGCCGTCTCCGGTGCCTCTCACAAGGTCAAGGAGATCGAGGTCGGCATCGCGCTCTCGATCGCTCTGGGCAAACTCCGCCCGGCCGTCTCATGCGGGGGCTGCGAGGACCCGTTGGCCTTTGATGGCATTCCCGCTCGCACAAACACCGGGCTCAAGCAACCGTTCCGCCTGATCTACGACGAGGGGTCGTCTTCCTGAGGTCCCGCCACTCCCTCGGGACGGTCGTGCCGTGAGCTCGATCCCGATCATCGAGACGGTCGTCTCGGTGATCACTCGAGTGCTGCGCTGGGGCGGATACCCGGGACTGTTTGGCCTGATGACCGTGGAGAGCTTCGGGATCCCCCCGATCCCGAGCGAGGTGATACTCCCGTTCACGGGGTTCCTCGTGGCCATGGGCGTGTTGTCGTTCGGCGGTGCGCTGTTCACCGCCGAGGCGGGGGCCCTCGTCGGTGCCTTTCTGGCGTACGCGGTCGGCCGATGGGGGCGAGATTGGGTCAGCTACCGGGCCCCCGCTCGCCTGAGGCTAGACCCGCGCCATCTCGCCCGCATGGACCAGTGGTTCGCCCGACACGGAGAGGTGATCGTCGCGGTGGCCCGCCTCCTGCCGGTCGTCAACGCGTACGTGAGCTACCCCGCCGGAACCGCCGAGATGAACCCGGTGAAATTCGGCGCCTTCACGATCGTCGGCGGAGTCCCGTTCATCGCGGGCCTCCTCTACGCGGGCGTCGTGCTACGGAGTCGGTGGAACGTTCTGGTTCCGTACTTCAGCTACGCCGACTACGCCATCGTCGTTGCGGTGGCGGTCTTCCTCATCTGGCTCTTCCTGCGGTGGCACCGGGAGTACCGACTCGCCCGCGCGCCGCCCGCCGGGGGCCCGGCCGCCTAGGCGTCCCGCGACGGCTCACCGGGCGCGAACTCGGGTCGGACCACCCGGCCCTCGTGGGTTCCGACGTACTCCCCGTCCTTCACGATCAAGTGTCCGTCGATGTAGTGTTCCCGGGGAAAGATCGCCGGCCAGCCCTCGAATGCCGTCCATCCGCCCGGCGCGTGCAGATCCCGGGCCCGGATCTCGGTCCGTCGCCGAAAGTCGATGACGAGCAGGTTCGCCCGATGCCCCACGGCGATCCGTCCCTGGGGTAGTCCCACGAGCCGGGACGGACGGTCGGCCGCGGCGCGCAGCAGTACGGGGAGGTCGAGCTCCGCGTCCCGGACGCGGGAGAGAAAGAGCGGGAGCATGGTTTCGGCCCCCGGCATGCCGCTGGGCGCCTCCAAGAAGGGGAGCGCCTTGAGTTCCGAGGACTGCGGGGCGTGGTCGCTCGCGAGGATCGGGACGAGTCCCCGCTGGAACATTTCGTAGAGCTCCTTCGCCGCCGGGGGTTCGCGGAGCGGAGGGTTCACCTTCCAGCGCGCGTCCGCGCCGCGACCCGCGGAGAGAAGGAGATGCTGCGGGGTAACTTCGAAGCTCTCTCCTTCCTGGAGGATCCGGCTCGCCAGGGCGGGCAGCGTGACATGGGCGATATGGAGTCGCAATCCCCCCGGAATCGGGTGGAGGCGTTCGTACGCCTCCATCTCCGCTTGGGGGGGTCGTCGCGCGTTCCATCCCTCGGTTCCTTCGAGCCCGGTCGGCTCGCGAAAGAGCCGCGGGTCCTCCGCATGGACGGAGACCGGAAGGCGCGTCGCGGCCGCGGCCGCCAGCAGCGAAGGGAGTCGCTCGAGCCGGGGTGGGTCAATGTCCGTGGTCGGGCTCATGTAGAGCTTGAATCCCCCTGCGGTGCGCGAGAGGGGCGCCACGCGCTCCGGGACCGTCAGCGCGGCGTAGAGCAGCACATCCACGGCCAGCCGTCCCCGCGCTCGTTCGGCCTTGTTCTCGAGCCGGTCGACCGTCGTTACGGGCGGCTGCGTGTTCGGCATGTCCACCGCCGCCCCGATCCCGCCCAGGGCAGACTGCCGGGTGCCGGTCGCAAAGTTGTCGGCGGCGTCCGGCGGCCCCGGGTCCCGAAAGTGAGAGTGGAGATCCACGGCCGAAGGGATCAGAACCGCGTCGCCGACGTCGTGGCGGTCCCCGCCGGAGAGATTCTTGCCCACCGCCTGGATCCGGCCGTCCTCCCCAATGCCGACCTCCATCGGCTGGAGCCGGCCTCCGATCCACACGCGGCCGGCCAGCACCAGCTCAATGGAGGGAGGGCGAGGTTTCGCGTCCGCCCGTCGGGACTGCCTCCGAGGCCGGGGCATGGCCCGCGCCACGGTTCGTCCTCCTTCATAGCATTGCCGGAACAGCTCGGACGCACGGACCGATGCGCCACCTATTTGCCCGCACGGCCCTCCCGCCGAATGTGGCGAGGCGGCCCGGCCATCGGCGGGTCCGGACGTACGCCGCCGCGGGCGTGGACCGGAGGCGAACGTCCCGGGCACTCGCCGCGTTGCTCGCGAACGTCGGGTATCGCGCTCCGGCGACGAGCGGACGGCCCGTGTCACTCCCCGGACACTACGCCGGATTGATCCGGATTGGCCGGGAGACGATCGCGGTCACCACCGATACCGTCGGGACGAAATCGATCCTGGCCGAGACGCTCGGTCGGTGGGAGGAGATCGGCGTCGATGCCGTCGCCGTGAACGTCAACGATCTGGCCTCGGTCGGTGCGCGTCCCGCGGGCCTCGTTGATGTCATCTCGTGCCGCCGGGCCGACCCCGACGTCTTCGAGCAGATTGGCCGGGGAATCTACCGCGGGCTCCGGGAATCTCGGTGCTCTCTGCTCGGAGGAGAGACGGCGATCGTCCCGGAGCTCGTACAAGGCGTCGATGTGGGGGGAACGGCCATTGGGTTCTTTCCGGAAGGCCGGAGGCCGGTCACGGGGGCCCGCATCCGGCGCACGGACGTCTTGCTAGGCATCCCCTCCACCGGCCTCCATGCGAATGGCCTCACCCTGGCGCGCCGGATCGTGGGAGCGTCGAAGAGGCGATTGCGCGCCCGTCGCCCGGGCAGTTCCCGCTCGGTGGGAGAAGAGCTGCTGACGGCGAGCCGGATCTACGTCGCCGCCTCCGAGGCCCTCGCCGATCAGAGTGGCACCACCGGCTTCGCCCATATCTCGGGCGGCGGGGTGCGGAACCTGCTGCGTCTCCATCCGGGGGTTCAGTTCGTCCTCGACCGATGGCCTCGGCCGTTCGGACTGTTCCAGTGGCTTGCCGACACCGGCGGGGTATCGCTGGAGGAGCTCTACCAGACGTTCAACATGGGGATCGGTTTTGTCGTCGCGGTCCGGCCTTCTTTCGAGGCCGAGGCCTTGCGCCGTCTCTGGCGCGCGGGCTACCCGGACACGTTGGTCGTCGGACATGTCGCACCCGGGGAAGGCGTTACGATGCCCCATTTCGACCTGACGTACCGAAGCTATTCGTGAGGGCCGGCGAGCGCTCCGCGCGCCGCCAACCGTTTTAGATTTTCATCGGCTGCGGCCCGAGATGACCGAGGGTCGCGCGTCGCCGGGACCCTCCGCGGCGTTGGCCATCGTTTCGGCCTTTCTCTGGGCGACCTACTTCTTCTTCGTCTTGGCGATGACGCCGGGGACTGCGCCGTCGGCGTTGGCCACGTACCCGTTCCTCATCGGAGGAGCGATGTACGTGGCGTGGGCGGCCTACTGGGGCCACGGACGGGTCGTCCTCCAGCTCTTCCGAGAGGGGTCCGCCTGGTTTCGCGTCGGTCTGATCACCGTGATGCAACTGTCGGTGCTCGCGAGCACCTATCTCGCCGGCGCGGTCGACACTTCCCTGCTCAGCCTGCTGGGAGATGCCGCCGTCACGCCGCTCCTCGCCATGATCGTCCTGCGGGAAGGACGGCACCGGGCCCGGTCTCCCGAGTTCGTGGGCGGTCTCGTCCTCGCCGTGTTCGGCGCCACGCTGACCATCGTCGCCGGGGGAGGCGCGACCTCGTTCCGTGGCTGGGCACTCCTCATAGCCCCCTTGGTGCCGGTCACCGTGGGACTGTTCTACATCCTGTCGGCGCGGGAGGGCCAGCATCGCCCGTCGAGCGCCGTCGTGGGCCAATCCACCCTCGCCGGTGGGTTCCTCTGCCTGCTCCTCGCGGGAATTCTGCCGGGCGGATGGCACGGTCTCTTGCTCACCGCGCCGAAACCGATCGTCCTCATGATCGGGGTCGCCGCCACGACGTTCTTCATCGCGCCCGTGCTGTACTTCCGGGCCGTGGCACGGTCCGGGATCGTGCTGCCGGCGCTCTTTCAGGTGTTGATCCCCATCTTCGCGCTGCTCTTGTCGGCGGTCCTTCTCCACCTCATCCCGACACCCCTCGGGCTCCTGGGGATTCCCATCGCGGTGGTCGGGGGATTCTTCGCCTACCGCGGCGCCCAGGCTCCCGCGCCGCCCGCCGGCCCCGAAGAAGCTCTGCTGACCGAGGGCGGCGCCCTCGCGCCGGACGCGCCCGGCGACCCGCCGGAGAGCACCCCGCCCGACGTTACCCAAACTCTGTGAGCGTCTTCGACTTCCGCGCTCGCTTGGGCGGCCCCGCGAGACTGGCGACCGAGTCGTCCAGCGTGGCGGCGTCCCCGCGTGTCGCGGAGCCTGCCGAGGGGCTGTCTCCCAACGTTTGCTGGCGGCTCCCCTTGAGCAGGTCGGCCGCATTCCATCCGAAGACCTCGGTCACGCGAGCCAAGGTCTGCGCCAGGCGCTCGGCGTAGTAGCTGTAATCGGGGCGGAGAGTCGCCGGGAACGTCCGGCCCTCGATCCACGGCTCGATCTCTTGCGGAGTCTTCCGCGCGTTCGTCACGACCCAGGCCACCTTCATGCCGGGGATCACGTCGTACCCCTCGGCCTGGAGTTTCTTGAACACGCGGAGGAAGGGAAGATTCTCCCGGGTCGAGGCGTTGTACTGTTCCTCCGGGCGGACCGTTCGGGCGATGACCAGCCGCTCGACCGGTACCTTACCCTCTTGCACCTCGGCCACGAGCTCTCGCGCCCGGACCAAGGTCCCCTGGGTGTCGCCGGAGAGGATCTTGGTGAAGACCTCCCGGAGCGCCGCCGATTGGTAGTCGAAGGTGTCGGTCCGCTGGGTCTCGTAACCCCGGATGATGATGTCGTCCTTAGGCCATACGGTGTGCCCGACGTACCGCTTCTTCGCCCCGTGGGAGAACAGCGCCTCGTAGACCGACTGGAACTCGAACGTCACGCCCTTCTCCGTGAAGCGTCGGGCCAGGTCCTGGCCGCACTGCATCGCCCCCTCGAGGGTGGGCTGGGGCGACTTCACGAACACGGAGTCGGTGTCCGAATAGACCACCTCGAAGTGGTCGTCCTCGAGGGTCTTGATGATCGTGGTGATCGCCTGGCGGCCGAAGGAGGTGATCGCCGCACCGATCTCCGGATTGGTGAACCGGTAGAAGTTCGACGCAAGGACGCCGTAGAACGAGTTCATCAGGATCTTGACCGCGCTCTGCAGCCCGTCGTAGTATCGCTGAAGGTCCGGGGATTCCGCGTCCCGTCCCCGCTGGCGGATCGCGTCCCGCTCGGCGAGCAGCTCTCGCAGCACTTCGGGGATGAGCCCCGGCCGCTCCTCGGCCGACAGGAACCGGGCGCCGGACGGGCTCACCGTCGGGCCGTTGGGAGAGAGCGTCGTGAAACAGAGGTTCTTCGAGATGATGATGTTCGGGTACATCGATTTGAAATCGAGCACCACGATCCAGTTGTAGAGCCCGGGTTTGATCGTGTGGACGTAGCCGCCCTCGATGGCGGTCTCCATTCGGCCGAACCGGTTCTGGGGTACCCCGATCTTCCTCCGGTCGGCCCGTGGGATCAGGAGGGAATCGACGAACAACGAGGTCCGGCCGTTGAGGCCTTCCTCCAGCGGGAGGTTCGCGACGGTGGCCAGGTCCCGGGCCCGGTCGAGCGACCGCAGGCGGAGCAGGACCCGAACGGCGAGCCGCGCATCGTGCTCGCAGTACTCCATCACGCGCACCGGGTCCTTCTGCCATTCCGCCTCGATGTTCCGACGGTCGACGTCGAGCTTCCCTTCACCGAAGAGCTGCTGGGCCACGAACTGGAGGCTCTCCTGTTTGGGACGGAGCTCCGTCCGCGCCGACCACCAGGCGTCGGCAAAGACCCGACCGTCCACGCGCCACAGCCGATCCCCTCCCCGGTTCTCCGGCTTGCTCCCGTTGCGTCCCAGGGCGAGGGGGCCGACGTTCAGCGCACGCGCTCTTTCCTCGAGCAGCGGCAGGTCGTACCCGCCGATGTTGTACCCGGTGATGACATCGGGGTCGTAGTCCCGCACCTTGTCCACGAACGCGGTAAGGATCGCCGCCTCGCTCTCGGTCTGTCCGATGCGGAACGACCCGACCTCCTGGCCGTCGCGGTGGACCGTGCCGCAGATCGTGAAGATCGTCCGGGCCCGGATCGCGTTCTCGATGTCGAACGAGAGGACCGTCAGCGGCGGGCGGAACGGTTCGGCCGGCTCGATGTCGTGGTTCGCGGTGACGACACGCACGACCCGGCCCACCGAGTATCCGGCGGCCAGCTCGGCCGACTCGGGTTCGGCCTGGAATCGTATCGTGAGGCCGACGCCCTTGTCATAGAGGAACCGGTGCACGAACGGGATGTCGCTGGAAAGCACGCTCCACGACTCCCCGGGACGACGGTACCGGTCCCGGAATTCCGGGACCGTCCACGGCCCCCGGACCGTCACCTTGAGCGAGGGACGGTCCTTCCCCTCCACCCATAGGGTCAGTTCTTCGGTCGAGACGACGTCCTTCTCCTGTTTCAGCCGGGCCCGCTGCTCGTCGGTGGGCTCGCAGATGATGAAGTAGGGCCGAAAGCCATAGTACCGGGCCACCATGGACTCCCCGGCCCGGGTCCGACCGAACAGTTCGACGACCACGCCGTCGCCGAAAGTTCGGTAGGAACCCCCGACGAGGAAGAGCTCGACGTCTTCCACGCGGACCGGACTGGGCTGTCCCTTATACGCTTGCCCCGGGCCGTGGGATCGACCCGGGATTTCCCACCGCACCGAGGCGCGAGAGTACCTTCGAGAGCGACTTCCCATCGTGTTCCCACCGGCGGCGGAGCGCGGTGGAGCGGGCCGCGGCGGCCGGATGAATCATCGGGAAGAACAGAAGTCCGCGCCATCGCGAGAGCCAGCCCGCGGCGTGCGAGATCGGAAGAAGGTCCGGCCGGAACGCCGAGAGCGCGGACACGCCCAGCGGGACGATCATGATCGGCTGGAGGAACTCCACCTGTCGGGCGAGGAACGGTCGACAGGCCCTCGCCGCCTCGTCGCTGAACCGGTTCGCCGGCGGGTGACATTTGATCACGTTCACGACCGCGAACTCGCTTTCCAGCAGCCCGAGGCGCGAGACCAGTTGGTCCAGACGCTTCCCCGCCACTCCCACGAACGGCACGCCCACTCGATCCTCGGAGGCGCCCGGAGCCTCGCCGACGAACAGCACTCGCGGGCGAAGGCTCCCCCGGTGAATCACCACGTGCTGTCGGAGGCTCCCGAGGGGACACCGCCGACAGCGCTCGATCTCTCGGTTGAGTCGCTTCCATTCGGAAAGAGAACGCCGGCGCGTCCGAGGCACCGTGGGCCAAACTTCCTCCACGGTGGGCAGGCGCGGCACCCGGTCCCGGAGGCCGGCCCGCCGTAAGTGACTATCCCTGTTGGGGGGTCGGTAGTCGGAAGAACCCGGATTTCAGTTGCATGGCGCCGGTCGTTCGGTCGATCTCGCCATGCACGCCGATCGCCCGTCGCGCACCGCCCATTCCGAGGACGTACCAGAACACCTGGAAGACGTTCCCGTTCGGGATGGCCTCGCCGAAATGGTACCGCATCCGAAGCCAGCGGTTCTGGGTGACGGCGGCGATGTACGTCCGGTCCAACGCAGCCTGGGGGGAATCGACCGGACCCGTCGAGGGCGACATCTTCGCCACCTCCATGCTCCGTTCCGTCCCGGTGCCGGGCTGCCCCAGTCGGAGCGTTCGGTACCGGATCCGGTAGTGATCCGGGGTATCCTGCTCGTCGGCGAGCATCCAAACCCAGGGGCTGCTCGTGGCTTCGACGGCGGAGAAGCCCTCGCGCTTGGCCAGCACGCCGGCCCGCCACCGGGCGAGGCCTCGGAGGAGCAGGTACCCTCCATACACGGCGATCAGGATCCACGCCGTTTCCGTCCAGACGTTGAAGGGCACCCTTCCGTGCTCGTAGATGAGCACCCCCATCGTCACTGCGGTCAGACCGAGGGTGGTCACGTTCACCGCCGTGTCCGCGTCCATTCGCAGCATCTTCTGCGAGAACGGGGCGAGCGGGGTCACCGCATAATTGGTGAACCCATCCAGCGCGAGGTGGGACAGCCCGCCGATCTCCATCGCGACGAAGTACAGCAGGGTCGAAGCGTGGGTGAAGTAGGGCAAGAACGGCACGAGGAACGCGCCCACGACGGCGATGACCGTGACCCCCAGCACCGAGTGTACGATGCCTCGGTGATGCAGGGCGGGGAACCACCGGGTGAGAGGGAACAGCAGGATATCGGCGTCCGGTAGCCCGCCGGCCAGCGCGCCCGCGGCGATGTACTGCGGGGCCCCGGGCCCCCAGATGACGAAGGAGAGCAGGTAGGCGAAGATGACGTGAGTGAAGAGATCCATCGGTGCCAGCCCGTCGGACCGCGCGGAGCGGATAACGTTCTGCGTCCACCGGATTCAGTCGCTCCCGCCGCGCGGAGTCCGTCGAAACGCGCCGATTTCGGCGCGGCCCATCCAGAAATCCGAAAACGAAACGGGAGGGTTAAATAGGGTGCACCGATGGCTCGCCCCCTCCGATAGAAAACCATGCCTCCACCGTCAGGGCTGTACACTGCCAACCGGCTGGCCGCGCTCCGCAAGCGGCGACGCTGGTCGGACCGGTACTACAAGCGTCGGATGCTCCATCTGAAGGAAAAGTCCGACCCGCTGGAGGGCGCGCCGCAGGGCCGCGGGATCGTGATCGAGAAGGTGGGCATCGAGGCCAAGCAGCCCAACTCCGCGATTCGGAAATGCGTCAAAGTGCAACTGATCAAGAACGGCCGTCAGGTCACGGCCTTCGCCGTGGGCGACGGCGCTATCAACTTCATCGACGAACATGATGAGGTCATGGTCGAAGGCATCGGCGGCCGGATGGGACGTTCCTACGGGGACATTCCCGGGGTCCGCTACAAGGTCATCCAGGTCAACGGCGTCTCGCTGGACGAACTCGTTCGGGGCCGGAAGGAGAAGCCGCAGCGATGAGCGGCCCTCGCGACGACCTTCCGAAGGCACCCCCGTCGGCCGCGGCGCGTCCGCTCGGCCTGGACGAAGCCCCCGCGGCGCCGGTCCCCAAGCCGGCGGCTCCGCTCCCGCCGCCGTTCCCCGTGCCTCCGCTGTTCGGGAAGTACCCCTTCGAGGGCGTGACGGTCACGGACCCCGGCCTCGCGCCGTACCTGTACCTCCATCCGATCTACGTGCCGCACTCCGAGGGCCGGCTCTCCGGGCACCCGTTCATGAAGAGCCGGATGCACCTGGTCGAGCGCCTGGCGAATCACCTCATGAAAGGGGGGAACTTCACCGGTAAGAAATCCAAGGCCTTGCGCGTCATCCGGGAGGCGTTCGACGAGCTGGCCCAGAAGACCAACGAGAACCCGATCCAGCTGCTCGTCCGGGCGGTCGAGAACGCGGCCCCCCGAGAAGAGGTCACCCGTCTCCAGTTCGGAGGCATCTCGGTCCCGCGAGCGGTGGATGCGGCGCCGGCGCGTCGCGTGCACGTGGCGATCCGGAACATCGCCCAGGGGGCGATCAACGCCTCCCACAAATCCACCAAATCGATCTCCTCGTGTCTGGCGACCGAGATCGCCTCGGCCGCGAAAGGGGAGCTCACGAGCTTCGCCGTCGGCCGGAAGGAAGAGGTCGAGCGGGTCGCGCAGTCGGCGCGCTAAGGCAGGGGGCTCAACGCATGGCGCATATTCGGGCGGAGTTGGCGAAGGCCATCCCCGAGATGATGACCCAGATCCACAAGATCCGGAACATCGGGATCGTCGCCCACATCCACCACGGGAAGACGACGCTCTCCGACAATCTGCTGGCCGCCGCCGGCATGATCTCGACCGAGCTCGCGGGGAAGCAGCTCTACCTCAACTTCGACGAGCAGGAGCAGACCCGGCTCCTCACGATCAACAACGCCGACGTGACGATCGTCCACGAGTACGAGGGCGAGCAGCATCTGATCAACCTCATCGACACGCCCGGCCACGTCGACTTCGGCGGGGACGTGACCCGGGCCATGCGGGCCGTCGACGGCGCCGTCGTCGTGGTTTGCGCCGTCGAGGGCGTGATGGCCCAGACCGAGACCGTGCTCCGGCAGGCGCTTCGGGAGAAGGTCCAGCCGGTCCTGTTCATCAACAAGGTCGACCGGGCGATCAAAGAGCTCCAGCTCGGGCCCGAGCAGCTCCAGAAGCGCTTCCTGACGATCATCTCCGAGGTCAACGAGCTCATCCGCCGGATGGCGCCGGACGAGTTCGTCGACAAGTGGTCCGTCGATCCCCGGGACGGCTCGGTCGCGTTCGGCTCCGGCTACGAGAACTGGGCGATCAGCGTCCCCTACATGCAGCGGAACCAGGTCACGTTCAAGGACATCATCGATTACGTATCGACCGGCCGCTCGAAAGAGATCGCGAAGAAGGCCCGGATCAACGACGTCGTCTTCGATATGGTCGTGAAGCATCTGCCCAGCCCGGCGGAGGCCCAGAAGTACCGTATCCCCAACATCTGGAAGGGGGAGATCGACTCGCCCGTGGGCAAGGCGATGCTCGCCACTGCGACGGACGGCCCCGTCGCGTTCATGGTCACCGACATCACGATGGACCCGAACGCCGGCGAGATCGCCACCGGACGCGTTTTTTCGGGGAAGCTCAAGAAAGGCCAGGAGCTCTCGATCGTCGGCACGAAGCTCAAGAACCGGGTCCAGAACGTGTCGCTGTTCATGGGTCCGGAGCGCCTCCTCGTCGAGGAGGTCGGCGCCGGGAACATCGCCGCGGTCGTCGGCCTCACGGACGCCTTCGCCGGCACGACCGTTTCCGATGCCCCGGATATGGTACCGTTCGAGGAGATCCGTCACGTCTCCGAGCCGGTCGTCACGGTCGCGATCGAGCCCAAGCACATGAGCGACCTGCCGAAGCTCATCGAGGTGATGCGCAAGATCGCCAAGGAGGACCCCAGCCTCCGGGTCGAGATCAACCAGGAGACCGGCGAGCACCTGCTCTCCGGCATGGGCGAGCTCCACCTGGAGATCACGCAGTTCCGGATCATCAACGACCACAAGGTCGAGATCCAGGCGTCGAAGCCGATCGTCGTCTACCGGGAGACCGTGGCCGGCCCCGGCGGTCCCTTCGAGGGCAAGTCGCCCAACAAGCACAACCGGTTCTACTTCGAAGTGGAGCCGCTGCCCGAGACGATCGTCCGGGCGATCCGCGAGGGGGAGATCCCCCAGGGTAAGTCGTTCAAGGACCTCAAGACGCTCGTCACGAAGATGGACGGGCTCGGCCTCCCGCGCGAGGAGGGACGCGGGCTGATCGCCGTCGAAGGCACGAACATGCTGCTCGATGTGACGAAGGGGATCCAGTACCTCAACGAGACGATGGACCTCATCGTGGACGCCTTCAAGGAGGCGATGAACCGGGGCCCGCTCGCCAACGAGAAGGTCTACGGCCTCAAGGTCCGTTTGGTCGACGCGAAGCTCCACGAGGACTCGATCCACCGCGGCCCGGCCCAAACGATCCCGGCCGCGCGCTCGGGAATGTACGGGGCGATGGTCCTCGGCGAGCGCGTGCTCCTGGAACCGATGCAGAAGGTCACGGTCAACGTGCCGCAGGAGGTCCTCGCCAACGCGACCCGCGAGCTCCAGCGGCGGCGGGGGGAGATCCTGGACATGACGAGCGTCGGCGACCTGCAGACCGTCGTTGCGAAGGTGCCGGTGGCGGAGCTGTTCGGCTTCGCCTCCGACATCCGGAGCGCCACCGCCGGCAAGGTGCTCTGGGCGACCGAGTCGATGGGCTTCGAGCGGATCCCCACCGAG
>JASHPV010000036.1 GCA_030037875.1 Thermoplasmata archaeon | reverse complement strand
CGGCGGAGCGAGGCCTGTGCCTCGGCGGTGAGATTATCGGCCTCGTCGAGGAACAGGATCTTGAAGCCCCCGCCCATCGGCGCGCTCCGGGCGTAGCTCTTGATCGTCGTACGCACGGTGTCGATGCCACGTTCGTCGGAAGCATTCAGCTCCAGGAAGTTCTGCCGCCACTCCTCGCCGAAAAGGTCCCGGGCGAGGGCGATCGCCGCGGTCGTCTTCCCGGTGCCCGGAGGCCCCGCGAACAGCAGGTGGGGCATCGACCGCTTTGCGGCGTAGGCCTGCAGAACCGGGACGATGTTCTCCTGGCCCACCATGTCGGCCAGGCTCTTGGGTCGGTACTTCTCGACCCAAACGACGTCTCGTTCTTCCCCGGGCATGCGAACAACCGGGAGCGGACCGATGAACGTTCTTAGGGTTTGTCAGAGATGGAACGACGGTTAGACGAACGATATATCGGCGTCTGGCCTCCCTCATCCCCGGAAAGTCCCATGCGGCCGCTCCTCGCCCACCTCCAATTCCGCGGCACGATCCGCGAACGCTCGGTCGAACCCTACGTCCGGATCATGAAGATGCTCGAGAGGAAGAACCGGATCCGGGGGGTTCTACTGGATATCTCGAGTGGGGGCGGCGCCGACATTCCGTCGCAGGACTTCTACCTGGCCGTCAAACGGCTGAACTCCGTGAAGCCTGTCGTCGCGTCGATCGGTTCGGTGGGAGCTTCGGGCGCGTACATGGCGGCCCTCGGCGCTCGCACGATCTACGCCTATCCTGAGTCGATCGTGGGTTCGATCGGGGTGGTCTATCCCCACGTCGCGGTCCGGGAGCTGCTGGGAAAGCTCGGAATCAGCGTCGACCTGCTTCACGAAGGCCGGCACAAGGACGCCTACCAGGGTTACCGGGACCTGACCGACGAGGAACGCGCCAAGCTGCAGGCCGTCATCGGCGACAGTTATCGCGGTTTTGTCGAAACCGTCGCGCGCGAGCGGCATCGGACGGTGGAGCAGATCCTGCCTCTGGCCACCGGCGAATTCTGGTCCGGACGAAAGGCGCTCGAGCTCGGGCTTGTCGACGCCCTGGGCGACCGCGACGCCGCGTTGCAGTACCTGGCGCAGGGGACGGGGGTTCCCATCCAGCGCACAGTTCGGGTCGCTCCTCCGCGGCCCTTCATGGAGCGGTTCTTGCAGGGCGGCATGAGCGTGCTCGGCAACCGGCTCCGGGACGGAATCCACGACGCGGTCGAAGACCTCGCGTACGATTCGTTGCTCGGTCGGTAGCCGCCGAGCGCCTGTCTCCCATTGGGGTTAAATAGCGGCCGGCGCCGTAGCGAATTCGATGCCGCCCGAGGGCCGCCAGCGCGCGTTCAGCTCCGCGGCCGGTCTCATCCAGTATTACGACATGGAGGAGACCCGGGCGCTCAAGATCGCCCCCTACTACGTCCTGATGCTCGGGATCGGCGCCGCCATCCTCGTCGAAGTGCTCAACTGGAAATTCTCGTAGCGTCGCCAGTCCCCAGCCGGAGATTCAGTTTTCGGCGGCCTGCGTGGGGCCCAGCCCCGGGAGAAAACGACCCTCTTCCCGGAGTCCCAGAAGGAAGACCTTGGAGTCCGGGGATTCGTCGAGGATCCGGTAGCCGGTCCGCACGGCGAGTCGGCGCGCGAAGCCGCGGATCGCTTCGTGCGTGGGCACGTGGGCGCGGGAGAGCCGTTGACGCGAACGTCCCATGTACACGTACCCTTTGGGCTCGATGAAGTCCGGCCGGGCTACCGAGTCGAGCTCGGCGTACTGGTCCTCCCATCCGAGATTCCACCCCTGGACGAGGGTATGCCGGATCACTCGCCGCGTTCGAAGGTGCCGCACGACTTCGAGCGACTCCTCGAGACGCTGCCAGGCATCGTCGTGGGCGGGCAGCGTGAGTCTCCGGAACAGCGCTTCGTTGGGCGCGGTCACGGAAACGTACAGCTGGGTCGGCAAGGGGTCGAGGTGGCGCAGGGCGTCGGGATTCGTCCCGTTCGTGACGAGAAAGGTGGTGATCCCCCGGCTGTGGCAGACTTCGAGGAACCGGTTCATCTTCGGATACAGCGTCGGCTCACCGGTCAATGAAATGGCGATGTGTCGAGGCTGGCGAGCTTCCTCCCACTTCGCCTCGGGGACCTCGCCTTCGCCTTTGAATCCCGAGATGGCCCGTTGCTGGGCCTCGAGCGACCGGTCGAGCAGGGTTTCCGGATCATCGTACTCCGGCATCGATTCATCGTTCTCCCAACCCTGGTTCCGCCAGCAGAACCGGCAGTGAAGATTGCACGAGTCGATCGCCGGCGACATCTGCATGCAGCGATGGCTTTGGATACCGTAGAACCGGCCCTTGTAGCAGTCCCGACCGTTCAGCAGCGACTGGCGCGTCCAGTAGCAGGTCTTCACTGCACTGTGCCGGCCGACGAGCTGGTACCCCTGATTGGAGAGCTCCGTCGACAGGTCCTGGTCGCCCATGCGCAGCCAAACCGGGAGAACGGGGGCCGATTAGTCCTTTGCTCGACCAAGAGATTCGCCGGATCAGGACCGGCCCGCCGGGCCCTCGAGCTCCGCGACGACGGAGGTCACTCGGGCCACGACGGCGGCGGCGCGGCGCTGCGCCGTTTCCGGGTCGGGGTCCTCCGAGAAGATGCGGAACAGCGGTTCGGTACCCGACGGTCGCAGAAGCACCCAGCCGCGTCCCTGGTACGCCTTGACACCATCGAGGGTGACCACCCGGTCGGCGCCCTGAGCGAGTTCGGCGGAGAGACGTTCCATGACGGCGGGACGCAAGGCAGTCGGGCAGGCCACCTTCTGCTTCTCCACGAAGTATCGGGGGAGCTCGCTCAGCGCTTCCTCCAGCGAAGCGTTCAGGTGGGTCAAGAGGTCGAGCGCGGTCGCCAGCGTCATCGCGCCGTCCCGCGCGATCTGGAGCCGCGGAAAGATGTAGCCCCCGTTGTCCTCCCCTCCGAAGATGGCCCCCCGTTGCTGCATCGCGCGCGTGATGGAGGGAGACCCGACCGCGGTGTACAGAACCTGCCCTCCTTCGGCCTTCACCACCTCTTCGACGCTTTGGGAGGCGGTCACCGGGACGACGACGAGGCCTCCGTGACGCTGGCGCACGAACTCCCGGGCGAACCAGGTTAGGATCCGCTCCCCGGGGACGTAGCGGCCCCGGCTATCAACGAAGATGGCCCGGTCCGCGTCTCCGTCATGCGCGACGCCAAAATCCACGCCGAGCGCCGGGACCGTGTGGATCAGTTGCTGCAGGTTCTGCTCCGTCGGTTCGGAGAGATGCCCGGGGAACGTGCCGTCGACTTGGCCGTTCAAGGTGGTGAACCGGCACCCGAGGCGTCGGAGGAGGGAGGGGCTGGTCTCGGCCGACGCGCCGTTCGCGCAATCGAGGAGCACTCGAAAATGCTTCGAAATGATGGCGTCCCGGCTCACTTTCGAGAGGATCCCGTGCAAGTATCGTTCGCCGCCGTGGGTGTCCGAATGGATTCCTCCGATCCGGTCGAACGGGACACTCCGGATCTCGCCGGACTCCACCAGATTCTCGATCCGCTCCTCCTCCGTGCGGGGAAGCTCGAGGCCGTCGGCCGCGATACACTTGAGGCCGTTGAACTCGGGAGGATTGTGCGAAGCGGTCACAATGACGGCAAGCTGCGCCCCGACGGACCGAACGTTGTACTGGATCGCCGGCGTGGGCAACAGGCCGAGCTCGACGACCGAGTGACCCGACGCGGCGAGCGTGCCGGCGACAATATCGGCAAAGGCGGGACTCGACGTTCGCCCATCCCACCCGACGGCGATCGGGGCCCCCACGGGGTACGCCCGACCGATCGCGGCGGCCACGGACGTGACGAACGGCGCGGTCATCCGGTCCCCCACGACATCGCGGATGCCATTCGTGCCGAACAGCCGCACGGTTTCGGGGTGGGGCCCCAAACAGATAACCCCTAGCCCTTCCGAGCCGAGCAAGCGGTTTATCGCCGGCGGCCCCTCCACGGAAAATGGACGAACCTCGGTGGCTCGTCGACGAGATGCTGGGCCGCCTCGCCCGTTACCTTCGGTTCCTCGGGTATGACACGGAGTACGTCCGTGGGGCCGAGGACGACGAGATCGTCCAACGGGCCCGAAAGGACGGTCGGAGGACCATCACCCGGGACCGGAACCTCGCCAGAAGACTGCCGGACGCGGTGTTGCTCACCCACACCGATATCGAAGGGCAGATGAGAGAGCTGAGGGCGGCATACCCTGCCCTCATTCGCGACGTGCGGTTCGAGCGGTGTTCGGAATGCAATGGTCTCCTCTCCCTCCTCGACGCAGTGCCATCGCGTGCGGGAGGGCTTGATGACTTGCCCACGGAAGTGCGGGCGGGGCAAGCCCCCCTCTACGGGTGTTCGAGCTGCGGCCACCTCTACTGGGAAGGCACCCACACCAAGTCCGTCCGGGCCCGACTCACGCGGTGGTTCCCGTTGGAGCGGATAGCGGGTTGATCGTCACCGTTTGGCTCTCGGGCGAA
>JASHPV010000035.1 GCA_030037875.1 Thermoplasmata archaeon | reverse complement strand
GATGCAGAGGTTTGCGATTCTTGCGGAGAGGTTTTCTTCACCGCCGAGAGCGTAGACAAGATCGAAGCCCGCGCGAAGGAACTCGGACTCTGGGGACTAGCCTCAAAGGTGAAGGTCGCTCGCTCGGGAAATTCTCTGGTGGTTCGGATTCCCTCCGCCTTGGCTCGCTATCTCCAACTCCGGAGCGGCCAAGAAGTACTCTTGGCCCCCGACCAGAAGCACAGACTCGTCCTTGACCTCGCGTAGCGAGCAGGGCCGTCGCGGTGGGCGCGCCCCAGGGGAGATTTGTGCCGCAAGCCGTGCCAGGTAGCTGGGTTGTCACCGGGGCAGGTGCAAGCGGTGTCGCTTCTAAGCTCCAAGAATTCTCCGAATCACCCTGGCGCACTTCTGCGCAGCTTCCACATTCCTTCAGTTACGAACGGTTTACCCCGAGGCCTCGGACTTGGGGACCAAGCGATGGCGACTCGCATTTCCTCTCGCCTCCGACGTGGGCGACTCCGCGGTTCGACAAGCACCCGCGTTCTCAGTTGGGGAACTCGAGTTGACGAGTTCCTCCAGCACAAGAGGACCACAGAGGAAGTCGGTGAGCCTTGGATAGCGCGGATGCGATGGGAACTGTACCGTTTTCCCGAGCTGATCCGCCGCGTCGGACTCCGTGAGTCCTTCCGAGCACCGGGGGATGTGCGACGAGATCACATTCTGAGGCTGCGAGATGGACTCCCCTGGGCGACACCGACTTTCGCCATCCACTTTCAGGCGGTACGGCAATATCTCAGATGGGCGGCGAATCCAATCGCTACGGATCGTTCGCTATGGAGGCTCCCGTCGGGGGTTCCGGTTCACCGGAGATGGCTAACTCGGGAGCAGTTCCTCTCATTGTACCGGGCGACTCGAGGCGTGGAAAGGATCATCGTTGCGCTCGAGGGGTTTGCCGGACTGCGACGTGTGGAGGTCCTGCGGCTGAGGGTGAAGGACGTGCTGCTCGATGAGAGATCTGTTCGAGTCCTCGGAAAAGGTCGACATGGCGGAAAGTGGCGCAACGTCCCGCTTCAGGGCGAGGTCGAGCGTCAGCTTCGAGCCTGGATCAAGGCCAAATCCGCAGAAGACCGCGTAGTCCCACTGTCGAGGTCTGGTGCGGACGCGGCCCTTCAGAGGGCGGTTCGCCGGTCCGAGCTGCTCAAAGCCGGGGTCAAGGTGTCACACCATGACCTCCGGAGAACGTTCGGGCGGCTCGCCAACGCTTCCGGGATGAGCATCATCTCCCTACAGGGAATGTTTGGACACGCATCACCCGCTCTATCGGCGCACTACATCGGTCTTGACTACGACGAGATCCGGAACGCGCTGGTGCGAATGGGATCGTACCTCGGTATGGGCAGAAAGGACTGAAGGCCCACCCCCGGAAAAGTACGATCTCTATGCCATTGTACAGGCCGCCCTAGCGTCGGGCGCGCTACCACGAGGAAAACTGTCCCCGGCATGGTTCTCACGAGTCGGGGAGGGAAGCAGGAGAGCGGAGCCCGAAGGAGAAGTCCACGATGACGGAACCGTCCAGGGCGGACGACCTCGGTATGACCGCGGCGTCCTGTGTCCGGCCTCACGCCGCGAGCACGTGCCGTCTGCCCACTCGATCTAGATGCCGGAGGGGGGGCTCCGCCCGGCGACCAGGGCCGGGGCCACCGCGCTCGACCGGCCTGAGGGGAAACCGACTTCCGGGAAGATCCAGAAGTGGTGATAGTGGTGATGGAACAGAACGAGCGGGACGTAGTCCCCTCCCACCGTGATGTCCCCGCTGTCGTTGTAGGGGAGCACCCCGAATGGGTTGGATCGGGTGCCGTAGTTGGACCAGAAGTTGCCGCCCTGGTACCAGGTGCCGATGATGCTCCCCGTCAAGACGTAGCCGTTCACGACCCGCTGGTCGGTGGCCGGCTGCTTGCTGACGTTCCACGTGTCCAGGTACGTGATGAACGGACAGTCACCGTACTGGGCACAGAGGAAGGGGTCCGTCGTCGGGGTGAGCGCGGGGAGCGGGAGCGCGAAGAAGTTGTTGTAGATCAGGTCGCCCGCCTCCGTCTCGTTGATGCCCGTGACGTCCACCCCGCTGTCGTCCACCATCGAAAGGTTCGCCCCGGGGATTGGCACGGGGAAGAATCGGTTGCCCCAGACCGTGTTCTGCGTCCCACCGTACAGGAGCAGCGCGTTCCCCTGGTCGGCGAAATTGTTGGAGGCCACGAGTATGTTCTCACAGCCCCAGAGGATCACCGAGGCTTCCGGATAGCCGAACAGGAACGCGCTCAGCCACCCGGAGATGCCGGGAGCGTGAACGAGGGAAATGTTCGACGCGTCGTAGAAGTTAATCTGGAGGTGGTTCGTCGACGGGAGCCCCACGACCGGGAGAGGGAGGTACGGTGTGGTGTACTCGTAGCTGGGGATGTTGATCTCGAACGAGGGAGGTGTCACGTCGACCCACGCCGACGTGTTCGCGAGCAAGAGCCCCGGGAATATGGGAAACAGGTAGTCGTCCCACTGGGCGAACTGGGGGGCGAGGGGACCGTACTGATTGTTGACCAGAACGTACGGGTGGGCGGGAGTGCCGGCACCCGACGACGAGATGGCGGCGAGCTCGGCGTTGTTCAGTGCGAAGAGCGGGGTGTAAACACCTTCCGCGGAATTGGCGGCGAGATGGACCGCGACCGTCTCCGGCGCAGTCGCCGTCTGGACGAACGACGTGGGTGTGTAGTCGCTCATCAGGAAGTCGAAGTAGTAGCTGCCGCCGGTTCGGAGATAGACCACCGTCGTGCCGGTGGAGGAGGTCGGAACCCACTGGGCCGTCTGCACATTTGGACTGCTGCCAGAGTTGACGAAGAGAAAGGCATTCGCCGGCTGCAGATCGACCGTGATCGGTTCCGCGCCCGAACCCGACGAGTAGTTCCAGAGGCCCTCGACGAATGAGGGGCCGGTCCGAACGATGCCCACAGGGTGGGCCCCTCCGCTGGAGTACACCGAGAGCCCCACCGACGTCTCGCCGGTCTCCTCTCCGGCG
>JASHPV010000034.1 GCA_030037875.1 Thermoplasmata archaeon | reverse complement strand
GAGCGCTTCTCCGGCAGAGGTTCCCGAGGCTACCTCCGTTGACGTGCCGTCCGGCCAACGGAGCCGGATGTTCGGAGCGTCCGACGGCGTCATGCGTTGGCAGCGCCACGACCCGACCCGCACCTAAAAGGTTTGGAGGAGTTGATGGTGCGGTTCGGTTGTCCGAAGGGAGCGCTTTCTGAATCTCACTGAGGATGCAAGGGCGAGCCACGGACGGGACTTGTCAACGGCTCTGAATGGCAGGGAGACCGGCAGCTTGATGGCAGTGGAGGGTTCGGCGGATCATAGCATCATCCGTGGCGGACGGCGATGACGGACTCCGAAGTAGCCGATAGGCTGGTACGACTGTTAAGGGGGTTTTCGGGAGGCTCAGCCCAACTTCAGGTCAACTCCATTCCCTTCGCCTCCATCGACGCCCAGACCCGGACCTTGGACCTTCAGATTGCTCCCCTGCTGAGTGGGCGGCTCGAGCTCCGGACGGCGCTTCGAAGGGAGGGGCCCTCAGGCCTGTGGGCCGCGCGAAAGTTCCCGACAGAGCTTGCACGACAGGGCTGGCGGGTTACCCTTTCCGACGGGGCGCAGGAACTCGCTGCCTTCGGGAGAGGGACGAGCGCTCTAGGAGGGCACGTTCATCTTAGCCCAATCGCCCTTTGGAAGCTTCGAAAATTCGTCTAGCAGCAGAGGCTCTTGTCCCGCAGTCCGCTCGGACATCAATTTGCCCGTGGTCAGCCGAGTCCCGGGAAATCGACGCCACCGGCTGGACCCGGCATCACGCTGAATGCTGTTGACGGTCTCATCGTCCGCCCTCACAGTGACGCTCTGGTCACGTTAGGCCCTGACGCTCGGCGACGGGCAAGCTCCGCCTGACAGACCCTGTGGTTGAGTCGGGATGCGACCCAGAGGACCGCGATGAGCGAGACCCCCGTGGCGAGCAAGTATGAGAGAGCATAACCGGCCGAGAGAGATCCGGTCTGCACCGTCCAGGCCGCGGCGGCAGTGGCCAGCACGGCTAACCCGACTGCGGAGCCCATCTGTCGGGCGGTGTTGAGGATCCCGCTCGCGATCCCATCGTCGGACCTTGCGACCCCGCTGATGGCCCCGATCGTCCCCGCGGGGAGGGCGAGAGAATTCCCCACGGACGTGAGGATCTGGCCCGGAAGAATGTTGGATAGGTAGCTCCCGCTGACCGTCAGCTGGGCGAGCCAGAGTTGACCCGCACCTATCAACACCAATCCGAGGATGAGTGTCCACTTCACCCCGAGCCGGTCGATCGCGTGCCGAGTGACCAGCGATGAAATGACCACGACGGTAACGGTGGATGGAAGGAGCGCGAGACCGGTGAGGAAAGGCGTGAACGCGAGAACGCGCTGGAGGTACAGCGATACGAAGTAAGGGTACGAGACGAGGACGATGCCCACGAGCGCGATCGCTCCGATCGAAGCTCGGTGGGTCGGGGACCGAAAGTAGGAGAACGGTAGCATCGGGGAACTCGATCGGCGTTCGACCATCACGAAAACGACCGCGAGGAGGATCGTGGCCGCGAACGCAAGGACAGTGCCCACCGAGGTGAAACCGTTCTGTTGACCATTAGTGAGACCGAAGATGAGCGCAGCCCCCCCGGCGGTCGCCAGCGCAGCCCCCGCGACATCGAGCTTGGGATGTCCAGTGATGACGTCGCTTGGGATTGCGCCACGAATGAGGACGACGAGCACCGCCACGATGGGCACGTTCACCAAGAATATCCATCTCCAGCCCAGGAATTCTACGAGGATACCGCCCGCCAGCACGCCCGCGGAGGCGCCGGCCGCGGTAGCGGCTTGGAAGAGACTGAGGGCCCGATTCCGCGCCGGACCCTCGGGGTAACCGGCCGCGAGCAGCGCAAGCGCGGAGGGCGAGACCAACGCTGCAGCACCGCCCTGCACGAGGCGGGCGCCGATGAGCATCGGAGCGGAGAACGATAGCCCACAGGTGAGCGAAGCGATACCGAAGACGCCCAGTCCCACCTCGAGCAGCCGGCGACGGCCGACCAGATCCCCGGCACGCCCTCCCAGGAGCAGCAACGACCCGAACGTGAGGGCATAGCCCGTGACGATCCACTGGAGTTCCGCGGGAGCGAACGCCAGCTCCCGTTCGATGGTCGGCAGCGCAACGTTGACGATGCTGAAGTCAAGTTGGAGGACGAACTGGGCGGCGCAGGCCAAGCCGAGGGCTGTGACAATCACTACCCGGCCCGGTGATCGAACGGCCCGGAGGGAGGTCGTCACCCCCGAAGTGGTCATGTCGACTCGCGTCCAGGTTCCAAGGCTTAGTGCGAACCAGGGGTACGGACCAGCGTCGGCCCGGCGAAGCTACTGCAAGATACTGTGCGCCTGCGGTTTAGAACACGCAGGACAGCCGATCGCGCTAGGGAGGAGCCCCTCCGAACGTTCCGGCCAGTTGACGTTGGATGAAAAATCTCGCAGTCCGCCGTCGCGCTCATCGCAGCCCCTCCGCGACGGCGTGGTCCATTCATAAAGCTCGCGAGGAGGTCAAGCCTCGCTGGCTAAAATTCACCAGCGAGTTTCTGCGCGATGGCTTGTAGAATCGTCAGGATTAAATTCGTTACCCTAGGTTATGGGCACATG
>JASHPV010000033.1 GCA_030037875.1 Thermoplasmata archaeon | reverse complement strand
TATCGGGTCATCCATGGCATCGTCGACTCGCTCTGGGTCCGGCCGCTCGACCCCACGCATCCTCCGGACCCCGAGCGGTTCGCCGAGACGATGAGCCGGGAGTTCGACCTGCCGCTCGGCTACGAGGGCCGGTACCGGTGGATCGTCTTCCTGCCGGCGGTGACCCACGGCCTCGGCGTGCCGAACCGGTACTACGGGCTCTACTCGACGGGCGAGTTCAAGCTTCGGGGGATCGGGTCCCGGCGGCACGACACCCCGGTCGTACTCCGGCGGTTCGAGGGGGAGCTCCTCCAGCTGTTCGGCCGGGCCCGGACCGCCGACGAGTTCCGCGCGTCGGTCCCGCGGGCGCTGGCCCGGGCCGACGCGTTCGCGGAGCGGATCCGGGAGGGGACATGGCCCCGCGAGGAACTCCTGATCTCTCGTCGGATCGTCCAGGAGCTGGGCGCCTACGTGACGTTCAGCGACTCGGTGGCGGCCCTCCGCCAACTAGCCCACCACGGGATCGCCCGCGCGCCGGGCGAGACGATCCGGTACCTGGTGGCGGACCGGACCGCCCGGTCGTGGCGGGACCGGGTGGTGGTCGCCGAAGCGCTCCGCGGGGACGAAGCGTACGATCCGGTCGCGTACCTAGAGCTTCTGGCCCGGATGGCG
Source organism: Thermoplasmata archaeon (assembly GCA_030037875.1). Classification (GTDB taxonomy): domain Archaea; phylum Thermoplasmatota; class Thermoplasmata; order Lutacidiplasmatales; family UBA184; genus JAKIWV01. Next base: position 11,193 of record JASHPV010000033.1, on the reverse strand, counting down.
GAAACGCTGCTCGCGCCGATGGGCGTCCGTCGGGAGACGCTCCTCGCCCGGTGGGGGGTATCCGCCGAAAAGGGACTGGGCACATATCGGTCGCCCGAGGCGCTGGATCAACGCCGGCTCGAGGAGTGGCAAGGGCAAGTCGCCTAGCATCACGACGAAGAGGTGGGGCAGCTCGGCCGCGTCGGATCTATAGTGTCGGTGGCAGATAGACCTGCAGCACCACAGGGGTAGAGGTAACCGTCCTCGAGGTCCCGGGGATCCGGACTTGGGCGAACAGCCGCAGGGTCTCCGGGGCCTCCGGCTTGAAATGGGCCGTAGCGACTCCATGAGGACCTGTCAACGCGGATCGGAGCACCAACGGGGGGCCACCGGGCACCGGGTACGTCACGAAGTTCACTGACACATTCGAAATGGGGCCGGAGAGACCGACCAGGGTGGCCGAGAGGGTCACGTTGCGGTCCCCGGTGTAGGCGACGGTGGGGGTGACGGAGAAATCCGAAAACCACTCCACCGGTCCGCTCCACAGGATCACCGGAATGATGATTGCGAGCGCACACACGGCCACGACCAGGAGGACCCACGCGGTGCGGCGCCGTCTCGGGCTGTCGCTCACGTTCGGTTCCCCCACGTAGAGTCCGCGCGGCCCGGACGTCCCGCGCCGGGTTCCCTCCGCCACGCCCAGTCACTCCCCCCGACGGAAAACCATGCGTCCATTCGACCTCCGTCCTGGCACACCCCGCTCATCGTTGGAGCAGCGCGTATCGCTGCAGCCCCTCGCACGTCAGGGTGACTCCGGCGGCGAACACCACGACGATCCCGACGGGGAAGACCCACATCCACCAGGTCGCGAATGGCGTAACAACGTTCAGTCCGTAGCACGCGCCCGAGGCGAGCAGGCTCCCCCACTCGGGGAAAGGAATAGTGGGAAACGGGGTGGCGTAGCCGAACGATCCCAAGTTCTGGAGCGCTTGAGTATCGATGCAGCCCACGTACGGGAACGCGGTCAGGAGGAACAGCACGCTGAACACGTCGACCGGCAGTTGGGCCCACACGCCGGCGACGCTGTTCGGAAGGACGTGCCGCAGGAGCAGTCGGGTGTCGGAGGCGCCGCCGGCCCGGGCGGCTTCCACGAACGGTTGGGATACGACGACGCGAGCGGTCGCCAGAACAGCGCGCGCGTGACCAAAGCAAAGGACGGCGGCGAACGTCCCGATGAAGACCGGGACGAAGCTCGACGGAGCGACCACCAGATCCACATTCAGCACTACGACCCAGACCAGGAAGAACGGAGGGACCGCCACCAGCAGGTCACTCACAGAATTCACCACCTCCCTCGGAGGGCCCGGCCGGAGGCTCGCATAGGCGCCGAGGAGCGCCCCCACCGAGCCGCCGATCCCCAAAATTCCCGCGAAGAGGGCGAGATCCCACGGCGTGGCCTGCAGGAGGGCCGCGAATTCGTCGACACCAATCCCCGACATCTCTCCGAACGGATGCGTCCACGAGGGACCCGGCGGCGACGGATTTGCGGCGAGGGCCGGATTCGTTGCCAGCGTAGCGAGATGGCCGAAGTCCTGCTCGAGCGCGACGACCGCAACGACGGCATAGAGGCCTAGGACCGTCAATCCCCCCACGAGCGATGGGTGTGAAAGCAGGCGGGAAGCAGCCGGCCCACGACGGCGCCACTCGGAAGTGACCGAGGAAGCCGACGACGCCGGCAGGTGCACAAGCCCAGGGAATTCGGGAAGCGGCCCTCGCCTCACGTCGATTCTCCGAGAATTCGACGGTCTGTGCGCCGGGCCAACGCTCCCACGCATATTCCGGAGACCAGGAGTAGAAGGGCGAGCAAGAGAACGAGGATCGTTGGAAATCCGTCCAAGTGACCGGTCGTCAGTAACAGCATGAGCACGGTGCCGAGCCCCGTGTCGTTGTAGATCAGCTCGGTCAGGATCTGGGTTCCGACATACACCGGTAGCGCGGCCGCCAGGGTGAGGAGGAAGTACGGCAGTACGTACCGTCCCCCGTGCGTCCATAGAAGCTGTCGATCCGGGACCCCCCTCGCACGGGCCGCCTGGATGAACGGCTCCCGAGGGAGGTCGAGAAGCCTGCCGCGAAGATACCGCAGGAATATCGGAGTGAAGACCATCGCGATCGTGGCGGCCTGCAGCAGCGTCTTCACGAGGGTGACGAACTCGAAGCCCCACGCCCCATGCAGTGCTCCGTCCACGAGCGGGAACCCCGTGGGTTCTGTGGTCCCCGCGGATCCGATCCACCCAGGGGCTCCACCATGGAAACCCCACCAGATGACCGACGGAGTGAGCCCGAAGGGAACGTCGCCGACGGCACGATAGAACGCCCCGTACACGAGGCTGATGACGAGGAGGATGACCAGGAATGTGGGAAGGAACAACATCGCCAGGGAAGCCGACCGGACCATGGCGTCGCCCGGTCGTCCTCCGTACCAGCCGGCGTACATCCCGATCGGATACGCCAGGCCGACGGAGAGCGCCAGCGCCACGAAGGCCAGCTCCAGCGAGCCGGGCAGCCACCAAGCGAGGAACTGAACGGCGGGAGCGCTGAGGTGGCCAAAGGTGGCCGTCCCCCAGTTTCCCGACAATAGATTGAGGGTGAACCGGCCGTATCCTTGCCAATACTCGGGCACCAAGCAGAGTTTGCAGCTTGACAGGGACGCGGTCTGGAGGAAGTCTGCCGTGAAGAGGACCGTTAAGAAAAAGGCCAGCTGGGCGGGCAACAAGAAGAGCCGCATCAGGACCCAACGGGCAAGTAAGGGCAGGGATCGGGGAGAACCCGAAGGGGGTACCACAGTACTGGCCTCCAACGAAAGCCTCGCGCGGTCTCGAAGAGTCGAAAGAAGCGGACGGGGCGATATAGTTGAACTCCTCGGCCTCTGCACGCAAAACCCACCTCGGCCGGCGCACGCGGGCGAGGAACCTTTGGTCACCGGAACGCCATTAGCTTCGGCCGATTGGCCGAAGGGATGCCCTCCCCCACGCGGCGTCGCACATCCCATGGGAAGAGGCCCGGACCCGGTACCGGCGCGGACCGACCGGTCGCCGAACGCTTGCGGGAGATCCGGGACTGGATCGATCGGGGCGGGGACACGGACCCCGAGGCGCTAACCGAACGGCTCGAGGACACCGAGTCAGTGCTACGCCAGGCGGCCGCGTGGGGGCTCGGTCATCTCAAGGTCCACGAGAGCCGCGGCGCCCTCGAGCGCGCGCTCAAGGACCCGGACCCCGCCGTGCGGACGCAGGCGGCCGGTTCGCTTGGCGCGCTGGGCAATCCGAAGAGCCGTCTCCCACTCGAACGCGCCCTGAAAGACCCGAGCGCCAAGGTACGCGAGCGGGCGGCCTGGGCGCTGTGGGCGGTCGCCGACCCGCGCTCGGAGCCGGCGCTGATCGCGCGTCTGGATGACGAGTCGCCGGATGTGCGTTGGAGCGCCGCTGTGGCGTTGGGCCGGGTCGGGGGAACCGAGGCGGTCGTCCCACTGACCCTCGCGCGCGGGGACGCGAACGACCGGGTCCGACGGGAGGCGCTGCTCGCGTTGGCCCATGTCAACCCCCCGAACGTGGGCGAGCTGCTCCGCCCATTCCTCGCCGACCCGGCGGTGCGAGTCCGGATCGCCGCGGCGGTCGGACTGGGGGAACGCAGGGACCGGGCCGCCGTTCCGTTGCTCATCGAACGGCTCCGTGTGGAGCCGGACGTGCGGGTGCTCCCGGCCCTACTCGTGGCGCTGGGTCGCATCGGCGACCGAGCGGCGGTCCCCACGCTGCTGGGTTTCGTCTCCCATGCAACGAGCTGGGCCCGGGTCTGCACATTCCACGCGCTCGGGGAGCTCCACGCTCCCGAGGTTGCGGACCCGGCCCGGGAGCGCCTCCGGGACCCAATATGGTCGGTGCGGGGCGCCGCAGCCGAATGCCTGGGCGCCGTGGGAGCCCCCGAGGACCGAGATCGGTTGCTGGCGCTGCTCAACGACCCGGAAATGTGGCCCCGTCGCGGCGCGATTTATGCGCTCGGGCGACTCGGACTGGTCGATGCAGCGGCTCGCATTCGAGAGCGACTGAGCGATCCCGACCCCGAGGTGCGGCTCGCGGCGGTGTGGGCCGTCGGTCACCTCGGAGATCGACCCAGCCGGGACCTACTCCTTAATCTACTCCAGGATCCGCTAGCGCCGCCCGGTGGCCCATCGACGTTCGCGCAAGGCGACGGGGCCGTGATGCTCCAAAGCGACGCCAAGGATCGGCTCTTCGACGCCGTGGTCCAGGCCCTTAGGCGCCTGCACCAACGATCTCCGGACCGCATCATCGAACGCGCTTTGAGCGCGGCCCGCCGACGACTTCCGGTGAGAGAACTCCGACGCCCGGCACGTTTGCCCGCTCCGGAAACCCGCGGGGGCCAAGTCCCTCCAACTCTCGGCGACCTCTTTGGGGAAAAGTCCCCCGGGCGCGGGAGGAGTACCGGATGACCGTACGGGAGTATCGGAAGGGCGACTGGGTGGGAATCGCGGACCTCTGGCAGCGCAATCCTTCGTTGGAGTCCCCGCTCTTCGGCATGGATGCCGACGCCCTGGGCCGGTTGCTCCGCAAAACGGAGGGCTTCGGCGTACGGTTCATACTCGGCGTCGCGCGTCTCTTCGGCCGACCCGTCATCGTGGTGCTGATCGCGGACGTCGACGGTCGGGTGATGGGCACGACGATCCTCGGCTTCACCCCCGAATCCTCGTACGTGGGCGGTGTCGTCGTGGACACGTCGGTCCGGCGCCAGGGCCACGCTCAGGCGATGCTCCGCGAATGCGACCGCCTCTCCCGGCAATATCATCGCCCGTACGTGGCGCTGGACGTGCTGTCGCAGAACGACCCCGCGCTCCGTCTGTACGAGCGATGGGGTTACCAGCCGCTCCGAGACCAGGTGTGGCTCGTCCGGACGCTTACCCCCGAAACTCCGCTTCCGGCCCCCACAGGCACCACGCGTATCCGGCCCTTTGCCAAGTCGGACGGGCCCCGGCTGGCCGAGCTCGACAACGCTCTCATGCCTCCCGAAGTGCGGAAGATTGTGCCGCGTCACGGGGGAGACTTCCAGGTATCGGGGTTCGCCCGACGTGTCCTACAGTCCGACACGGAAGCGTGGGTAGCGGAGGTCAACGGACAGCCGGCCGGCTTCCTCCGGGCCACCGTTAGCCACGTTATGGAAGCCGCGAATCTCACCTCACCGCTGTTCGGTGGCGATGTACCCGAGCCCGTCGCGCGGGACCTGCTCCTCACCGCGCTTCGATGGACCGAGACGCACAAGGCTCCCCGGGTGCTGACGTCCGTCCCCGAGCATCAATGGCGGATGCGCCCGCTGCTCGACTCGCTGGGGTTCGTCGAGCATTTCCGGGTACACACTCTAGTCCATCGCCTCTCGGCATGACGAGGTCCGTTGGCGCGCGCCCGCCCCTCGACGTCTTCCTGCAACCGGCCGTCGTTGGCGGAGGTCTGGGGGACATCGAGGAGGTTCTCGCCGTCGGGCGACGGCTCGAACGCCTCGGTTGGACCCCATTACTTTACCGGGGACCGGGCCGACCCCTTCCTCCCTCCGTCAGCGGCCCATGGGGCTGGCCTTCCGTCCGTCGGATCCACCGCCTCCGTCCGCGTTCCCGGCACGCGCTCACCGTGACACCATGGTGGGGCGTCTCGGCGGCCCCGAGGTCCGAACGATCCGGACCGCCGGGCCCGTGGTGCGTCGAGACCCGCGACATCGAGCGCGTCTACGGCTCCGACCGAGTGGTCCATCTCAGTCTCGAGGAGTTTGCGCGAACCCTCACGAGCCGGCAGCAGACTCGCGAACGCTGGCGGGAGGGTGGTGTCGCGGCACGGACTCTCCCGCAGCGAATGAAAGGAAGCGCCGACCGCGGGGAAATTCGGGCGTTCCACGATGCTTACCGGGAATGGCGTGCCTTCGACCGGCCCAACGTCCTTCACCTGTTCACGGGGTTCCGACCTTCCCGGGCATTTGCCCGAGAGTTTCCCGAAGCGGTCCAGGCGGGTCCGTTGTGGCCCGAAACCGTTGCGGGCGCGGTCCGTCGCCGGCGTCACCAATGGATCTGGTATGCCAGTCCCTCCACGTCCGACCGGCTCGCGACCCAGTTGGCCCACGCGCTTCCCTCACCCGAACGGGGGAGCCCTCGCGTCGAAATCGAGGTCCGAGGACCCCGCCCGTTCGACCTACCGCCGGGGCCGGGGGTTCGTTGGCGGACGAGGGAGCCGAGCTCGCCGGAGGATTGGCTCCGACGATTCCGCGCCGCCGAGCTGCGGCTCGTCACCGGTAGCCGGACCCTTCTCGAAGCGGTGAGCGCCGGCGGACCGTTCCTCTACTTCAACGGCGTGCTGAACCGCGGGACCCGCACGCGAAGACACCGTCCCGAGAAGATCGAGGCCCTGCTCGAATGTTGGCGGCGCCACGGAGTCCTCGCCTCGCTCCGACAAGATCTCGCCGATTTCTCTCGGCTCCGGCGGGTGACCGCGATCGTGCGAAGCGCCGTCGGTGACCCCCGCTGGTCGGCGCGGTTCCCCGCGCGATCGGCCGCGGTCGACTACCCCGCGGGATGGGATGACGCGGGTCGACTCATTGATCGGTGGACGACCGCTTGGGCGGGCGCTCCCGACTCGGCTTCGCGCTTCGTGCGCGGCCTGCGCACTTCCGCGCAGGCCGCTTTCTTGGGGCTTTAAGCGGGGCAAGCGCTTTCCGATGCCCATGGCGACCAACGGCTCCAGTCCCGAGGCCCTTGCCCGGGCGCTGCTCGGCTCCTCCCTCGGCGTCAGACGCGGTGAGAACGTCATCATCGAAACGTGGACTCACACGCTCCCGTACGCGACCGCGTGCGTGACCGAGGCCCGCCGGCGAGGTGCGTTTCCCATCCTCCTCTACGAGGACGAGGGAGCGTACTGGCGAAGCTGGGAGGCCGTTTCGAAGCGTGACCTGGGCCGCGTGGGGAGCCACGAATGGTCCGCGCTCGCGAAGGCCCAAGCCTACGTCTTCTTCCCCGGACCGGCGGACCGAGCGCGGCAGCGGATGGACCTGCGGGACTTCCGCCAGTCGGTGGGCTACAACCAGGAGTGGTACCGTCGCGCCAAGGCGGCGCACCTGCGCGGGGTCCGCTCCGTGCTCGGCTACGCCTCGGACGAAATGGCGGCGCAGTACCATGTGGACGGACCCGGCTGGCGGGAACAGCTCCTGCGGGCGACGATCCAAGCGGACCTCCCGGCGATCAAGCGGGACGTGAGCCGGCTCTCGACCAAGCTGCTGAAGGGCAAGGAACTTCGGGTCATGGCGTCGAACGGCACGGACGTGACGCTGCAGCTCCGGGGGCGGAAACCGATCGGCGATGACGGGGTCGTCGATGCCAAGGACGTCAAGGCCGGCAACAACGTGGCAGTCGCCCCGCCGGGCTACGTGGCCGTCGCGATCGACGAAAAGAGTGCCCATGGGCTCGTAGTGGCGAACCGGCCGAGCTTCTACGCCCGAGGCCGGGTCGACGGGGGACAATGGGAGTTCGAGCACGGACAGATGGTCAGCGGTTCCTTCACGGACGGCGGCGAAACGTTCGAGCGGATGACCGAGGAGGCGACGGCCGGATGGAATCGGGGGGCCTTCTTCTCCCTCGGGGTCAACCCCGCGCTCGACCCCGGGGTCCCTCAAGTGGAGGACCAGGAGGCCGGCGCCGTGGCCATCGGCATCGGGGGCAATGCGGGATACGGCGGAAGCAATTCCAATCCGTTCCTGGCGTGGTTGATCGTGGGAGAAGCGACGGTCGCGCTGGATGGGAAGCCGCTCGTGGACCGGGGAAAGTTCCTCTAGCTCTGACCTTTCCGCTCGTCATGGATTGGGCGCGTGCCTTCGCGCATCCCCGGCCCCAGTCCTGGTACGACCGTTCCACCCCCGACGTGGCCCGGGCGCTCCTCGGCGACTGGCTCGTCGGCCCGTCGCCCCAGGGCTGGCGGGCCGGTCGGATCGTCGAAACAGAGGCCTACGTCGCCCGGGACCCTGCGAGTCACGCTTTCCGGGGACAGACCCCGCGCAACCGTTCGATGTTCACCGGGCCCGGAACCTGGTACGTGTACCGGATCCACCAGGTCCATTGCGCGAACCTGACGACGCGACGGGGAGAAGCGGTCCTGCTTCGGGCGGCCGAGCCCATGACCGCGAACATCGGAGACACCCGGGGTCCGGGTCGATTATGCCGCGGATTCGGTCTTACCCGAGCCGACGACGGGACCAGTGCCGTCGACGGTCCATATCTCCGGGTTGCACCCGGCCCGTCGGAGCGCGAGCCCGTCGTCTCGGGCCCGAGGGTCGGGATCCGGCTCGCTCGCGCCCGACGATTGCGGTTCGCGTTGAAGGGGAACCGGTGGGTGTCTCTCCCGCGTCCCCGAACGTGGGCGGACGGGAGTCCGCCGCGAAGGGCCTAGTGGCGTTTCGCCCAGTCGTAATGACGGAGCGTGGAGGTCTTGCCGAAGCCGCACGAGGAGCAGACCCGTTTCTGGCGATGGAACGAATGGCGGCCGCACCGGCGACAACGGAAGTGAACGATCTTGCCGCCCGCGCTGGACGGTGTACCCTTGCTCATAGGTCCCTCCGGGTCGTGGGGCGGAGCCTACGGGGAGATGAAGATGACGCTATCGCCCCGGACGAGCGTCACCCCGGGTCGAGGGGTCGGATTCTCTCCTTTCGCGTCGTGTTCTTCGGCGGAGGAGAGGACAAGGTTCAGGTGCTGGTCGAACGACTCTAGGGTCCCGCGGATCGTGCGACCGCCCCGGAGCTCGACCAGCACGGGTTTGTGGAGGCTCTGTTGGAGGAGGTCGAGCGGCTTCATCGGAAAGAACCCAAGGACAACTCCACGGGCATAACGTTGGCCGCCGAATCCGATCCTCGGCCCCCCCTCTCGCCGGGGCCAGCTTTTTGGGCGGCGGCCGCGTCCCCCGAGCCCGTGCCGCGCCTCCCTTCCCATCACGTGGCCGAGCTCATCGCGCGATACGGCGTTCGGGTCCTCGACGCGGAGACCCCGGCCGAAATCGCGGGAGAGGTGGAGCGCACCGACTCGGACCCGGAAGGGGTGGGAATCATGACCCGGAAGGGTCGGACCTTGCTCGTCCGGCTCGACGGCATCTCCCTCAAGGCGGCGCCGCTGCTCAAACAGGAGATGCTGGCCCTGGGGGCCGATTCGGCGCACGCGAAGGGCGTAGCTGACCTGTCCGTGCAGCAGACCGCGGTCGTCCTCCTGGGGACGCCGGCCCAATACACTCACCTGATTCCGAAACTGCGCCGGCAGCCGTTCCAGCTGAGGGCGGTGGCCGACGCACTGGAGGCGGTCCTCGGGAACTATACCCGCGCGGGGCCTCGCCTGCTCGAAGGGCTCCACCGGTCGTTGACGCTCGGGAACTCTACGGTCGTGATGGGGATCCTGAACATCACGCCGGATTCGTTCAGCGATGGCGGCCTGTTCGACCAGCCCGAGGTGGCCATCGCCCGAGGGTTAGAGATTGAGGCCGAAGGGGCGCGGATACTGGATGTGGGGGCGGAGTCGAGCCGGCCGGGTGCCACGCCCATCTCCGTCGAACAGGAGCTGGAGCGACTCCGGGGGGTGCTGCCGGCCCTTCACGACCGCCTGAAGATCCCCATCTCGGTAGACACCCGGAAGCCGGAGGTGGCGCGGGCCGCCCTCGACCTGGGCGCGGACATGGTGAACGACGTGACGGGCCTCCGCGACCCGGAAATGCGGCGGGTGATCGCCCGCGCTGGCGCTCCCGCGATCATCGTGCATATGCGGGGCACCCCCGAGACGATGCAGAACAACCTCGAGTACATCGACCTCCGAACCGAGGTGTACGGAACGCTGGCTCGGGCCGTCGCGAGTGCGATCGAGGATGGCATTGCTCCGGAGCAGCTGCTGACCGACCCGGGTCTCGGGTTCGGCAAGTCGACCGAGCAGAACCTTGACCTATTGCATCATGTCTCGGAGTTCCGCAGCTTGGGCTGCCCGGTCGTGGTCGGAGCTTCGCGAAAGGGGTTCCTGGGGAAGGCGCTGGGGGGCGCTCCGGTCGAGATCCGGCTCGAGGCGAGCATCGCCGCTGCTGTCATCGCCGCCCTCGGAGGCGTTTCCGTCGTCCGCGCGCACGATGTGGCCCCTACGGTCCGGGCGCTGGCCGTCGCGGATGCGGTCCGGGTCGGTCGGTTCGGCGATAATCACGCCGGCCGGGACGAGGAGCTCACCGGTTCCTCCTCCTCGATGACCAAGGGACCCACGTAATCGCAGTCGAGGCAGTGGAACAGCTGCCCCAGGATCAGGCCGCCTTCGAACACCAGCCGGGTGGACCGACACTGCGGACAGCGGCGGACGATCTTACCCCGAGTCCGGCGACGCATCGTTCTCGTCCTCCGACTCCGCGTCCTCCGGTTCCGTTTCGTCCGTCTCCTCGGGAGAAGCTTCCTCCGCGGAGGGCTCGCCGGGTTCCACGCTTGGGGAGGCCCCGCCGGGCTCGGTGGCTTCCGGCGTCTCGCCCGGCGGCACGAGTACCACCGCGTCCTTGACCATGTCCCCCTCGTCGAGCCGTATGACCCGGACGCCCAGAGTGTTCCGACCTTGGGCTCGGATCCCTTCGACCGGGGCCCGGATCGTCACGCCCCGCTGCGTCGTGACCAGCAGCTCCTGGTCGTCCCGGGTGGGGAGGACCGCGACGACCTGTCCGTTGCGGCCGCCGGTCCGGATCGTGCGGACGCCCCGCGCCCCGCGGTGGGTGCGCCGGTACTCCAGGATCTCGCTGCGTTTCCCGAATCCGGTGGAGGTGAGCGAGAGGAGGTACGGGAACGCGGCGCTCGCGACCGTCATCGAGACCACCAGGTCGTCCTTCTCGTCCGACAGCCGGGCCCCGATGACGCCGTACGTCGCCCGGCCCATCCGACGGATCTCGCCAACCGGGAACCGGACCAGCTGACCCGCGCGCGTGGCGAGCAGGATCTCGACGGTCTCGTCGTCGATCAGTTGGACGTCGACCAGGGCATCCTTCTCCTCGAGCAAAACGGCCTGGATGCCGTTGGTCCGGATGTTCTGGAACTGTTCCAGGCCGGTCCGCTTCACGAGGCCGGCGCGGGTGGCGAACACGAGGTCGCCGGTCTGCTCCAGATCCCGCACCAGGAGCA
>JASHPV010000032.1 GCA_030037875.1 Thermoplasmata archaeon | reverse complement strand
GCTCAAGATGATCCCGTCCCTGCGGGAAGCGCCGGCCCCGGATAGAGTTTTCCCGGGTTCATGATCCCATCCGGGTCGCAGCGCCGCTTGAAGGCCTCGAGGACCGACACCCCCACGTCGCCGTGTTCTAGGGCCAGGTAGGACGCCTTGAGCGCGCCCACGCCGTGCTCCGCGCTGATCGTCCCGCCGAGCCGCTTCGTCAGCATCACGAGGTCCCTTCGCACGGCCCGTGAGCGCTCCGACAGTGGGTCGACCACGAAACCCGGATGCAGGTTGCCGTCTCCCAAATGGCCGAAGAGACGCACGGGGACGTCGTGCCGGGCCGAGAGGGCCCGGGTCCCCGCGATCAGCTCGTCGAGCCGGGACCACGGTACCGCCACGTCCTCGTGGACCCGCACTCCTTCCCCCTCGACCGCCTCGCCGCTCTGTCCCCGCAGCGTCCAGAGTTGGTCGGCGTCGGGATAGACGACCGGCTCTTCCCGGAATCCGGCATCGACCAGGCGCTGCGCGGCGCGCTCGAGGTCCGACCCCTCCTGCGTGTCGGAGCTTTCCAGCTCGAGCAGGAGGAGCGCCGTGTCTCCCGGCAGGCGTCCCGACGCGAACCGGCTCAACGCGGCGGCGGTCGCCCGGTCGAGATACTCGACGGCGGAGAAGGCCGGCATGGGCGACGCCAGCAGACGGGGAAGCGTGGTGCCGAACACCAGGTCGTCGGGGACGGCGAGCACGAGACCGATCCTCCGCTGGGGTGCCGGGGCCAGCGCGAGGCAGACCTCCGTGAAGAAGCCCAGGGTTCCCTCACTCCCGACGAAGAAGCCGAGCAGGTCCGGTCCCGTGGAGGCCTTTCGGGTCCGGTGGCCGACCCGGAGGAGCTCTCCCGAGCCGAGCACTACCTCGAGGCCCCGCACCCAGGTCCGTGTAGATCCATAGCGGAAGGACCGGGGACCCGAGGCGTTCGTGGCCGTGTTGCCACCGATCGTCGACGTCGTCCATGAACCGGGATTCGGTGGAAAGAACAGGCCGTGCGAGGCCAGGGTTTGGTGAAGGTCCCGGTTCACCACGCCGGGGCCGACCCGGACCAGACGGTCCGCGTCGTCGATCTCGACGAGCGCGTTCCATCCGGAGAAGTCCACGACGACGGAGCCCGGAGGGGGAACGGATTCCCCATCCAACGAGCTCCCCCCGCCGCGGCCAACGAGGGGCACCTTCCACCGTCGCGCCCAGCCGACGAGCCGTTGGACGTCGTCCCGGTCGCGAGGAGCCACGGCGGCGGCGGGCAGCTGGTACAAGTGAGAGGCATCCGAGGCGAACCGGGTCAGCGCGTCCGGGTCCTCGGTCTTGACGCCGGAGACCTCAGCCCGGAGGGCTTCGGAAGCTTCCCGAGAGAGAGGCACGACCGCCCGGAGCGGGCCGGTCAGATAGGCGTGACGCCCGGCGCGGATGCGCGGAACGTCAAACGTTGTCGGGGCCGGTCTCCGGAGTCGGGGAACCGACCGGTGGATCGGGCGGGGTGGGAGGCATGGGAGTCGAAGCGGGGCCGACGGCGTTCAGCAGCTCCTGGATCGCAAACGGGCGTCGAACGAGAGCCGACACGCCCAACGAGCGGGCCTGCGCGTCGAGCCGGGCCGACCGGCTCGGCGTGAGCAGGACGACCCGGGTCGCGGGATTCGCGCGCCGGGCGTCGGGAACGAACTCGGTCCACGGCGGCTCCTTCGAGTCCACGTCGATGAGGAGGACCGGCTCCTTCGTCTGGCGGAGCATCTCCAGCGCCGCCGCGCCTTGGAGACCGGCCCCCACGATGCGATGCTGGTGGAGCCGCAGCAGGCCCCGGAGAATGAGCTGCGCCTCCTCGGCTCCGCCAACGATGACTACGTTCGCCATGGGCTCACCCGCCACCGTCCGTGGTCGCTCTCCGTTCGGCTCACGACCCCACGACCCTCCCGGAGGGTCCGCACCGGAGCCCGGCTCCGGCGGCTGCGGGTATCGCTCGTCGCCCCGCCCGGCGGGTCGACGATCCGTACCCGAATGGAGGGCGGGTGGGGGGTTTGAAGGTTTCGTCGGTTCGGGGGAGTCGCCTGGCGCACGGGGCGGTTCGTTTTGCGTCCGACCTCAGAACGGACCTTTCAGGCCCCGGAACCTGCTTTGGGTCACCCCCCAGAGAGCCCGGTAACTATATAGTCCCTCGCGGCGTACGTAGCTCGGCCTCGGGTACCGGCGAAAAGCGTCTCTTGGTGGCACCGTCCAAGAGACCGAGAGCCTTTTCGCCGGCGCCCACTTTTGGCCCGACGGTTCTCCTCGAGATCGGATGCCGTTCGAACGATAGTTTTTCTACCCATCACCGGCCCACCTCGTTCGGTGCGGCTTCCCTTCTGGTCCCGGCGAGCGCCGGACGAACGACAGCATGCGATCGCGACGCTCAAGTCGCTCGGGACGACCTCCGTTCCGGGCCTCGCGGCCGCCCTTTCCTGGTCCGTCCCCCGGACCGAGAAGGTACTCCGAGAGGTGCTGCGGCACGGCCCCACGGGCCTTGCCTACGACGTGCGCACCGGAACGATTCGCTGGGGGTCGCCGACGGGATCCCCGAGCCGACCTCCCTCCGCGCCCACGACGTCGGGCTCGAGACCCAGCTGGCCGGTAGCGGTATCGCAAGGCACCGCGAATTCCCGTCCGGCCTCTCCGCCTGCCCCCGCCACCCCGGTGTCCCGTGCCGGGGCTTACCGACCCACGGTGGTCGCGCCGGCGCCCAGTCCATCCCCCACGGTCGTGCCGAGCGACCATTTGCTCCGTGAATGCTCGCGCTGCCACACACCCCTGGTTCCCACGGGCGACGTCGACGTCTTCGCGT
>JASHPV010000031.1 GCA_030037875.1 Thermoplasmata archaeon | reverse complement strand
AGCGCGGGACGGTTCTTGATGAGCCACACCAGATAATTCGTGTAGCACCCGAACATCAGGAGGACTCCAGGCCGAATGGTGTCGAATAGCTCTTGGAGCGTTTTTCCAAAAGCATCGACCTCGGCCGTTTCGGTCAGGTTATGCAGGTCGTTGAGCAGGAGGAAGGAAGGCGCCGTGGAATTCAGTGCGTCCGCGATATCATTGCCGGCCTGTACAGGGTCGTACTTCTCGTCTTTGATCTTCCCCAGTGCCTGCATCTTGGAGACCCATTTGGGCGTGGAGAATGTCTTGGTCAGCTTCGCCGCCGCGGCTGCCTTCAGAAACTCCTGAGCTAGGCTCCGGAGGACCCAGGTAGCCTTGTCGGTGATGTCCAGGTACACCGAAAAGGCGCCGCGTTCCTTCGCCTCAGCCTGGGAGACCAGCAACCGTTCTGTCTTCCCCGAGCCGTAACCCCCAACTATCGCCACGACGGCCCGATTGTCCTTCTCGAGTACCTCTTCACGAATCGAACGGAGCTGGTCGTCCACCTTCAAGTTTACATGGAAAATCTCGACGTCCTGCAGGCTCTCGCTGGCGAGCTCGCGGAATGGGTTACTGGTCAACCCGTACCGGTCGTAGGTGTAGGGAGCCAAGGATCCTCAGTCTGGTCAGAGCACCCGGCGACGAAGGTCGATTGCCATACGTTTTCCATCGAAGTCATAGTGAATGTTTCTGTCCATAAAACGGCCATCCACCCATTTGGGGATTCGAAGGAACCGGGCCAGTCCTTCGGGGGCCTCCTGGGCGTGAAATTGAAGGACGCCATCCGCCAAGTGGCTTGTCACCGCTTCGGAACGAGGTTCGAGCATCCCGCGATCAGTCCCTAAGACGACGGTCGTTTTCTTCTCGCGGCAGATCGCCCGGAGACTCCGAAGCATGCCCGCGAGTTGGACCGCGTCCGAATCGAGCGTCAGCAGAGAGAACGAGTCCACTGCTAGCAGGCCTCCCCACTGTCCGTACTCGTTCAATGACTTGATGGTGTCCGCTTCGAATATATCGAGCCGGCCGCTCGTGACTCGGCCATCCCCTCCTTCCGCCTTCAATCTCTCGAGCAGGTCGGCCCGATCCCGTGACCAAACGAAGACGACGTGCTTTCCTCTTCCGAGAGCTGTGAGCACGAGACGCCGGACGAAGAAGTTCTTGGCCGGATCCGCACCGCTTTCGAGGATTATAACGTGCCCGTCGGGGACCTCGGGGATAATGGAGTCGAGCCCAGGCACCTCGATTGGTATTCCCACAGCCCGGAATTGGACATTGTGCCTTAATGGTGCTATCGATAGTCTACGAACAACTACGGTGAGTTACGAAAACTCCGGTGGTCAGGGGTATCTTTCAGCCCACCATTCGCCGCGCATGCGGCGGGTCCGGGGGAATTCCCGGGGCCTTTCGGAGATCGTCGGCACGCTGATCCTCATTCTGATTGTAGTCGCCGCGGCAACTGCACTCTCAGTATTCGTCACCGGGTACGAGAAGACGGTCCTCAGTCAGGAAGCCAACACTCACGAAAGGACCCTCGAGTCATATACGATATTTGGCGTCAACGTTCCCGAAACTTTCGAGATTCCTGCGGTCGTTACTGGAATTGCTACCTGGGACCTGGCATCGACCGATACCAGCACCTGTTCGGGGGTGGGAACTCCGCCGGGCCTCAGTTACTCCGGTGCGGGCGACGAGTTCATGCTTAGCGCCCCGACCGGCATCACTGGAACGTTTGGCGTGGCGACCATAATTCCGGCCGCAGCGTCATGCACGGCCGGCGTCGTATCTCAACCGTTCTCAGTCCCGTTTACCGCCACCGAGGTTGGGACACTGACCGGCGCCTCCTTGGCGATCATATATAATGACTCGTTTATGGCCGATCAGACTCCCAGCGGCACCCCCTCCGTCGCTTTTGCAGCAGGGAACGTCTTCGTCTCTACGGTCCAGACTACCCCGGTCGGATACTACATCTTTGACGTAGCGAGTACGACGGTGGAGTCCTCCCAGATCTCTTCGATGACGATTAACAACGAACCGGTCTTGTGGTACTGCGCCCTGCCGCCCGACGCCATCGTGACGAGCACTAGCACATGCACCGGGGGAGCGCCTTACGGTCTTGGCGGGACCTGGGTTACTTTGGGCAGCACCACCCGGTTTGCTCCGTTGCAAGAGTACGAGATTCTGGTAAACTACGACGATGCGAACCCAGGCCTCCTCTACAATGGGTGCAACTCCTTTAACACTTCTATCATCCCAAGTTCCTCCTGTGCTCTGGCTCCCGACGGATGGCCGTCGATAACCGCCACTGGTACTCTCCGAATCGCTTTCAACACGCTGTACGACAACACTTTCTCACAAGTGATGCGTGCACCAATCGCCATCGCCAGTGTGGGCACGATTGCGATCCCGGAATCGGAAGGGGGCGGGAGTACGCTCGTGCTCGACGGAGCAGCATCCGTACAACTCGGGGGGAACGACTCGATCCTCGCCTGGTATTGGATTGTCACCGCAGAAAGCCCCGGCGCAACAGCCCCTACCGTTCCATACCTGAGTGGTGAGGAAATTCCGTTCAACAACACCTATTGGAGCCCCACGTCGGGCACCTACCTCATCCAGCTGCTAGTCATCGACGGGACAGGACTGTGGAACAGCGATACCATCGTCTGGCAATACACGTCCTAGTCCCCAGCCGACTTTTTTTGAACGTTCCTGAGGAGGCTGATCGGACTCTGAGGGTCTAGGCAAAGGGAGAGCTAGTGGGGGAAGAATATGATAAACGCCACCAGCGTCGCGGCCGCGAGAGCCAGCGAGTGAATCAAGCCGTACTTCGCTCGGCCCTCGGTAAACGCCCCGATGATGGCACCCGTGCCAATTGAAACAATCAACCCCAAGTAAAGGAAATCGTCGCGCAGCGCATCGAAGGCAAGCTTAGGGACGGTAGAGCCAGCCGCGCCTCCACTGAGCGGGGCTGACCCAATGAACGATATGTTGAGCGAACCGAGCGAAGGCGAGATGTAGAGGAGAGCAAAGAGGACCGCCATGAGAATCGCATATGCAATGTACAACACGGCGACCGGGAGAGTGAGCTGGTTGCTTCTTTCTTGCTCGATCTTGATGAAGTCATCCATATCCTTCGCCGCCCGGTGGACCACGGCGGCCGTCTCTCCGCCCGCGGTCGAAGCGTCCGCGATCAGACCGGCATACCGGGAGATTAGCGCGCTATTCATCGGAGCCACCATGCTCCTCAGGACGACGTTGAACGGACGCCCGAGGCGAATCCCGTCGGCGGCTATTCGCATCGGCTTAGCCATGATGTTGGTGTAGGTGGAAGACAGTTCGACGACGGATTTGGCCGGGTCGAGTCC
>JASHPV010000030.1 GCA_030037875.1 Thermoplasmata archaeon | reverse complement strand
CGCGTCTTCCGGTCCCGCACCAGGTCCACGGCCGCGAAGAGTCCCAGCCCCCGGACTTCCCCGACCGAAGGGTGACGTTCCTGGATCTCCCGAAGCCGGCGCAGCAGGTGCTCACCATCTCGTCGGGATTTTTCCAGCAGTCCCAATCGTCGGTACTCCTCGATGGCCACGACCGCGGGTCCTAGAGTGAGCGGGTGAGCCTCGTAGGTGTGGCCGTGGGGAAAGTAACGGTCCCGGAACGCGTCGTGCACGGCGGGGGTCGTGGCGGTGAGCCCCAGGGGAACGTACGCTCCCGTGATCCCCTTCGCCGTAGTGAGGATGTCGGGCACGACCTTCCAGTGGTCGACGGCGAACCATTCGCCGACGCGCCCCCAGGCGGACATCACCTCATCCGCGATGAGTAGAACGCCGTGCTTCCGGGTGATCTCCCGGATGCGAGGCAGATACTCCGGAACCGGCACAATCACGCCGTTCGTGCCCACGACGGGTTCCAGGATCATCGCGGCCACGTCCCCCTCGCGCTCGAGCTGGTAGTCCACATACTCCGCGCAGGCCACGCCGCAATCGGGGTACGTCAGTCCGAAGGGGCACCGGTAACAGTAGCAGTCGGGAGCGAAGACCGTCCCGGGCACTTTCTGGAGCGGCTCGATCACCTTTCGGCGGAGGTCCCCAGTGACGGATATCGAGGCGGCCGTCGAGCCGTGGTAGGACCGGTATCGAGAGAGGACCTTCTGTCGGCCGGTGGCGGCCCGGGCGATCTTTAGGGCCGCTTCGTTCGCCTCGGTTCCCGAGGTGCTGAAAAAGTAGCGGTGGAGACCGGTCGGAAGGACCTCGTTGAGGGATTGGCTCAGTTGGGCCCGGGCTTCGGTCGCGAAACCAGGGGCGGCGTACGCCAGCTTTCGGGCCTGCTCTGCGATGGCCGCGATGACACGCTCGTTACCGTGGCCGAGGTTCGTGGCCATGAGCTGCGACGAGAGGTCAAGGTATTCCTTACCGGAGCTGTCCCAGAATCGCGAGCCTTCGGCCCGGGTGACGACCAAGGGATCCCAACCACCTTGACGGCGCCAGGTGACGTAGTTGGTCTCCCGGACCAGCCGGCGCGTTTCGTCCGGGTCCATCGAACCGACCCTCGACCAACCCGGTATACTAGTCCCGGTTCTGGGCGAGTTCGCGGAGCTTCTTCACGAGGGCCTTCACTTTGGCGGAGCCCTCGGTGAGGTAGGGTCCGGCGTGGTAGGGGAGGAGAGAAGTGATCGACAGGCCGGCGATCCTCTGGGCCGACACTCGCGCCGTCGGGGTATGGAGAGTGTATTCCGGGGGTGTCAGAGAAATCTCGTTCGGGGCCCCCCCGAAGAAGAGGTCTCCGGCGAACAGGATCTTCCGTTCGGGGAGGTAGAAGGCCGTGTGTCCCGGTGTGTGTCCCGGAGTGTGAAATGCGACCATCCCACCAGCCACCTCGAACCGGTCTCCGTCCTTGAACTTCTCGTCCACATCGACCGCCTCGGCCGGGGGGCTCCCCGGTCCGTCGTAGGGGGGGTCGTTGTTGATGTACGCTGCTTCGATCCAATGCGAGTACGTCCGGGCGTGGGTCTTCGCGATCATCTCCCTCAGGCTACCGGTGTGGTCCCGGTGCAGGTGGGTGATGAAGATCGACCGGATATCGCCCGGAGAGATGCTGTGCTTCCGGAGATACGCTTCGATCTTGGGCGCGGTCCCCGGCAGGCCCGTATCGATCAGGGTCCAGCTGTGGCCCTTGTCCTTCACGAGATAGACGTGCGTCGAGAAGTCGGGCGAGGGGTCCACGCCGTCCACCTGATGAATTCCGGGAAGTATCTCCGTCACGGCTGCACCGTCCAGGCGAGCGGAACCCGGATTAAGACTCTTGCCCGGGAACGGCTTGGCGGCGAGGGCGGCGGGCGGGCGTGGCCGTCGCCGGGATGGAAGAGGGTGGCCGTTCTTCCGCGATGGACCCCAACTGGAAGGCGAGGAACTCATTCCCGTCCGGGTCCTGGAACCGAAGGGTGACCCCGCCCCAAGGCTGCTGCCGGGGCGGCTCGGTGATGCGGGCCCCGGCGGACTTTAACCGAAGCTCGAGCGCGGCGGCGCTATCGGTTTGGAACACGATTCCGGTGCTGGTACCGATCCGCCCGACCGTTTCGGAGTAGAGCGGCTCTCCCCACTCGCGCCGAGGCGACACGAGGGAGAGGCCCGAGGCCCCTCGGCCCAAGGAGAGTTCCACATAGCCGGTGGCCTCGTCCTGTTCCCGGATTGGGAAACCTAGCACTTCCTGATACCAACGGAGGGAGCTCACGAGGTCCCGCACGACGACGCCGACCCTCAGGAGGGCGGTGAGCCGGCCCGAACCACGGGCCGGGGCCGGTTCCAGGTTGGCCCCGCTGCCGAGCGCCATGGGATTCCACTCGAACACCTCGTAGGCGCTCCCGGACAGTCCCCGGAACGGATCCGTCCGCAGAACACGTAGGGCTTCATCGTAGGAAACGGCCCGGAAAATCAGAAGGTCGCCGGGCGGATTCGTGAGCTGTCCCCGGGCTACCAGTCGGCCGACCCGTTCGAGTTCGGCGTCAAAACGGCGGAGGAGGGCCGCGCCGGGCAGCTCCGACCGCTGAAGGTCGCCGACCCGGACGGTCCGGACGTACAGCCGTTTCGGTTTCGGGCCGGGTCGGCTTGGGTCCGACATCGGGCCGGTATACCATTCCCAGTTCTAGTACACTTCCGTGCTCCCTTTCTCGGCAGAGAATTCGGCGGCTTTCTGCCGAGACGTGGGGGTCCCTCCTCTACGAATATCCGGGAACTTTGAAATAGTAGAACCCGCGAGGAAGAGGGCATGCGACCCACTCTGAGCGCCGTCGTCGTCGCCCTCGTACTGCTGACCGCCGCCTTCCTGTTGATCGTTCCCGCCCAGGAGCGCGCCGTATCGAATCCGGCGCTGACCTCCTCCGGCTTGCGGACCGAAGTGGCGCCGACATATCACGTCGTCTTGACCATCGGGACGGAACCGGTACTCCCGGGTTATCACGACACTCTCTACTATTCCATTCTCAACGACACCAACGAGGCCCCGATGTCGGGCCTTTCGACGATCACGATCCTCGGCAGTTACTACAACACGGGCGACGTCGCGCACTTTACGCTGCCCGGCACTCCGATCAACGTCTCCACGGCCCCGGTCGGTTCTTGGGACTTCGTTGTCCCGGCGAACGCGTCGGCCACCCCCGGCTTCCAGCCAATCATCACCGTGTGGGCGAATTCGACGGCGCTCAAGATGAGCCAGGACTACTCTGCGCCCGTCGACGTAGGTAGCCTCGAACTGACGGACTGGAGCGTATGCCCGGCCGTTGGATTCTGCGGCGACCTGACCGCGGGCAGCCCGGCCACCGTCTCGGTCACCGCCGAGGTCCACAGCGCGTCGACCGGAGATTATTCCCCGGCGGCGAACGAGACCGTCAAGTTCGTCTTCTTCTCCACCGGCAGTTCCCCCGTGCCCGTCCCGGGCGTCCCGGCCAGCGTGACGACCGACGGGCTGGGCGATGCCGCGGTCACGTTCACACCCAGCAGCTCGAGCTTCAATGTACCCGGCCCTGACCATGTCGAGATCGAGGTCACGGACTCCGTGAACTCCACGCTCACCATCGACCAGACGGTCCCCTTCCACCTCTACAACCCCGTGGGCACCACCAATTTCGCCTTCTGGCTCAACGAGCCGGAGTACTACAGCGGCGAGAATGTGGTCGCCGCGTGGCAGTGGGACGGAACGAACACGACCGTCGGGACGCTCAACGTCACCAACTACATGGTCTTCGATGACGACACGGACAATGTCATCGCCAGCGGGGTCGTGGACTCGACCCTGCCGTCCGGATCGTTCACCTTTGCCCTGCCCACCACGTATTCGGGAGATTTCACCGTCGAGGCGTTGGCGCACAACGGAAGCGACTTCTGGATTTGGTCGGCCAGCGCGGAGGCCAGCACCTACATCTTTGGGTTCCTCGCCAGCGAGTACTACTTCAACCCGGGTGACACGATCACCATCACCGTCGTGGCCGACGGCCCCGCGCTGGCGGGCGCCACGATCGCAGCGTATGTCCAGGCCTCGAACTCGGGCCAGACGCTGTT
>JASHPV010000029.1 GCA_030037875.1 Thermoplasmata archaeon | reverse complement strand
GCTGCTTCTTGATCGCGAAGGCGATATCAAAATCGATTGGAACCCAAGGTCCCCCCACCGTTTCATGGAATCTTCCAAGTCGGCCCCGGTTCCATCGCTCACGGAACCCCGAGGACGCCGTCTCCCGTAGACTGTGGGGGCAAGCCCGCGGGTTTTTTTCCGCATCAGTCTGTGGCGGCTGATGAGCGCGTTACTTGGTTTCGTTAAGGTCCCCTCAGATTAAGCACCCGAGAGTTCACGATCAGTCATGCCGCTGTTCGTAGCAGAGCACACGCATCCCGCGGACCGCTGCCCCGCCAAGGACCCCCGAATGGCGGGCGGATTACTGGCCCTGATCTCGAATGCCGGCAAGGCCGGGATCAAGATTCATGGGGACGCGGTTACGAACCAACAGCACCATCTGTACATCATTGCCGATGCGGACAGTGCCGACGTCGTCCGCAGCTACTTTGCTCCCTTCGGCCAGATGGGCACGCTTACCGTCGCGCCTGCCTCCCACTGCGAGGAGGTCGTCGCCCGCGGGGCCTGCTAACTTGGGCTTACCGCCAAGTGCGCAGTAGCACCAGACTGTCGACGTTTCAGCGACCCCTTTCCCGCAGCGTACTTCGGGAAGCATCGTTTACGCCGCCGAGCGGCGTCCTTTCAGGTCCAATCGGGCACGACGAACGAGGAGGGACTCACCCGCCTATCGCGCCCGACGTAAGGCCGTGAGGGTGCCCGACGCGCGCGAAAAAATTCCAGCCGCGGGAGGGAATCGAACCCTCGACCTGCTCCTTACCAAGGAGCCGCTCTACCGACTGAGCCACCGCGGCACGCGAGACAGCGGAACGGCCTCAGGGCTTAGGCTTTCGTCTGCGGATACGCCGCAGCCGCGGAGTCGGGGCGGGTGTCCGTCGCAGAATCCTCGGGGCCCACGGAAATCCCTGGGAGTCCCGAGACCAGTCGTCCCGGCCCCAGAAGACCGGGGGTCGTTTCTCCAAGAACGCGCTCATTCCCTCGCGCTGGTCGGGGGTTCCGAACAGCTGCGACCAGAGTCGTCGCTCGAAGGCGAGGCCCTTTGTCTCCCCCCGGTCGATGGCGTCGTTGATCGCATACTTCGCCGCGGCGAGAGCCAGGGGTGGTTTCTGGGCCAGTTCCGAGGCAAGCCGCATCGCCTCGGGGATCAGGTCGGTCCGGGGAACCAGCTTCCAGATGAGTCCGTGCTCGTGCGCCGCGCGCGCAGTGATCGACCGGCCGAGCAGGATCCAGGCCCGAGCCTCCTGGGGGCCGATCCGCCGGGGAAGCCGCTGGGTTCCCCCCCATCCGGGCATCACTCCAAGGTTGATCTCGGGTTGTCCGAACGTGGCGTCATCGCTCGCGAGGGCGAAATCGCAAGCCTCGACGATTTCCGACCCGCCTCCGACGCAGATCCCGTGAACCGCTGCAACGACGGGGAGCGGGCAGGCCTCGATCTGGAGGGTGACCGCCTGCCCCAGGGCCCCGTGTCGTTCGGCCTCGCGTGCGCCCATGGTGACGATCTCCCGAATGCTCGCTCCCGCGGCGAACCCCTTTTCGAGACCGCTTGTCAGAACAATTGCTCGGACCTTCGCATCGGCGGTAGCTGCGGTAAGTTGGCGGCTCAAGTCGCGCAGGAGGGCGGCCGTAAGAATGTTCAGCGGGGGCGAGTTGAGCGTGAGGACAGCGACAGGTCCCTTCCGCTCGAGTCGGACACGGACCGATTCTTTGGGAGGAGCGGCCATGAGGGGGCGACCCGGGGCGCTCTATTTAATGGCCGCGCGGGAAACCCTTTCCGTCTGTCTTGGGTCCATCGGCTAACCCTAATCCGACTCCTCGGACTCCGCCGCGATAATGCGCGCGCTGGTGACCGGGGCTTCCCAAGGAATCGGCCGGGCGACCGCGCTTCGTCTTGCTCGCGAAGGAACCGACGTGGCTATCCACTTCCTTCACCATGACCGGGATGCCCAAGACGTGGCTGAGCGCGTCCGGGCACTCGGACGAGATGCTTTTCTGATCCAGGCGGACCTTCGGGACCTCTCCTCGGTATCGAAGCTGTCCACCGCTATCGAAAGCCGATGGGATACCCTCGATATTCTCGTCCACAACGGTG
The DNA here is from genome assembly GCA_030037875.1 of Thermoplasmata archaeon. Taxonomy (GTDB): domain Archaea; phylum Thermoplasmatota; class Thermoplasmata; order Lutacidiplasmatales; family UBA184; genus JAKIWV01. The sequence continues at coordinate 1,950 of JASHPV010000029.1, read as the reverse complement.
GTAGCTATCCTCGCCAGGCCTTCCCGGAAACAACCGACGTCGATTTCGAGGAACAGTTGAGGGTCCATGCCGTCGTACCGGCCGCGTTGACTCGGAAACTGCTCCCTCTCCTCCGGCGCTCGCCTTCGGGCAGGGTGATTTTCGTTTCTAGCATCCTCGCATTTGAAGGCTCGAAGCACGGGGCCCCCTATGCGACCGCCAAAGCCGCGCAATTGGGTCTCGCCCGCTCGCTTGCGCGGGAGCTCGCCCCCTGGATCACGGTGAACGTCGTGGCCCCCGGATCGATCGATACCGCGGTTCTGGCCGGGGATTCGCCGGAACAACGGGACGAGCGGGGCCGCCAGATTCCCTTGGGACGTCTCGGGTCGGCCGAAGAGGTGGCCGCCGCCATCGCGTTCCTCGCCTCGCCGGATGCGAGGTATATCACCGGCGCCACACTCCCGGTGAATGGCGGTCTCCGGATCGGGTGAGGCAACTTTGTACGAGGCCGTCACGACCTGGTTCGGCGCGTTCGTACTGGACGATCGCCGAGTCGTCGCGTCCTACCCCTTCCCGGCGGACCGCGCGGCTCTGATCGACCGCCTCCGGACGCGTCGAGTGGGCCGGCTCACTCCAGAGGAGGTTCGGTTGCTGGCGGAGCACCTGGACGAAGGGCTCCGCAGCCGCGACCGTCGTCTGGTAAGCGCCGGCGCCAAGTCGGGCCGCTTCGAACCACCGGATCTCGACCCGTCCACCGTAGGCATTGACCCGGCGTGGCTGCGAGAGATACTGCTCGAGGAAGCGCAGGAATCGCTCCGTCTTGCGTGGGATCCCTCGGTCCACATCGAGGAGGCCGTGAGAGCACTCCGCGACCTCGAGGCAACCCGAAACTTACTGGGCGAACGGCTTGCGAGCTGGGCGGGGAGGGACACCCCTCCCGAGGAGGGCGACTTCGCCGGATCCGCCGACGCAGCCGCCCGGCGGCTGACCTCGGAAAAGTCGGGGGGCGAGCCGGCGCTTGCTGGACCGAGCGAATCGCTCGGTCGCGCTCGCCGGGAACTTGCGGAGCTCTACCTCGGCTTGGGCGGATCGTCGAAGGCCATCGAGAAAGCGCTCGAGGATCAGGTCCCCGTGGAGGCGCCGAACGTCTCGGCGCTGTTGGGCCCGTTACTCGCCGCCCGGATAATCGCCCAAGCCGGGGGACTCGACCGGCTGGCCAGGTTACCGGCGAGCACCATCCAGGTGCTCGGGGCGGAGCGCGCCTTCTTCGAGCACCTGCGCGGTCACGCGCCACCCCCACGGCACGGCCTACTCTTCCTGCACCCCGACATCCAAAGCGCCCCTCGACATTCTCGGGGTAAGCTGGCGCGGGCCTTGGCCGGGAAGGTCGCCATCGCCGCTCGGTTGGACCGAGAGGGGCGGCCGGTACGCCCCGACCTGGCCGGCGCCTTCAAGCACCGCACCGAAGAGATCCGAGCGCTCGGCTCCGGGCGACGGGCGACCGCGAAAGGGCGTCGTCGATCAGTCTCGCCACTTCACCGAGCAACCCAGAACCGGTAGCTCCGTTTCCGCGATGGGTCGACCGGAAATCGCCGCTTCAAGGGCATCGCGGAGGAATCGGTGCTTCACACGGTTGGGCTCCGCGTGATTGTCGTCGATCCGGCCCTGGAACAGGAGAGTGCGGTCCGGTCCGAACAACATGGGATGGGGAGTCACCAGCGCGCCGTATGCGTGGGCGACGTCCTGAGAATTATCCCGAAGGTAGGGGAACGGGTACCCTTTTTCCTTGGCCCGGGCGACCATCCGCTCGAGCCGATCGTCCGGGTAGCTCCGGTCGTCGTTCGCATTGATGAGGACGAATCGCACGCCCTTCGATGCGAACTCCTTCTGGAGCGCGATGGTCCGGCCCTCCCAAGCCTGTACGTACGGGCAGTGGTTACACCAGAAGGTCACGACCAGGAAGGGACTGTC
>JASHPV010000028.1 GCA_030037875.1 Thermoplasmata archaeon | reverse complement strand
TCACTGAAGACCTCCTTGGCTCGGTGCTTCGCCCCGTACTGGATGAAGGCGGTGAGGATGGGAACCACATCCCTTCCCTTGTCCGTGATGTTGTACCAAACCTCGCGGTGGTCGTCGGGATTGACAGCCCGCTCGATCAAGCCCTCCTTCTGAAGCTCCTTCAGCCGGAGCGAGAGGAGGCGCGGGTTGAGTCCGGGATTGTTTCGCAGCATGTCACTGAACCTCACTTTCCGGAAGAACGAGACATCGCGGAGGACCAGAAGGGACCACTGCCGACCGAGGACCCCGAGACTGGAACGGATGGGACAGGTCTTCCACATGACCGTCGGAATATGTTCGATCTCCATGGTGCATGGGAGGAGCCGGTGGGCTTTGAACAAATCGCTTACTTTTCTTACCCTATTCTATTCATTAATCGGGGGAGAGTACGGAGGGGTTGCGGCCCGAAAGGGCACCAAGGAAGGAACGAGAATGCCGAAGCAGCAACCGGCCGGAGCGTTCAGCCACGTCGAGCTGATTTCAAAGGACACCGCCAAGAGCGTGAAATTCTACGCGAAAGTCTTCGGATGGAAGTTCGACGACATGGGCCAGGGCTACATGTTCGTGAATCCTCCGGCCCTCCCGACGGGAGCGGTTCGCGAACCTCAACCCGGTGAGTCGCCGGGGTCGCTCTCGTACATCCAAGTCAAGGATGTCGCGAAGACGCTCAAGGAAGCGGAGGCTGCCGGCGCTCAGACCATCGTCCCGAAGACCGAGATCCCCAACTTTGGCCATTACGCGGTCTTCATCGCACCGGGAGAGGTGCCGCAGGCCATTTTCGAAAGTGCCTGAGCAGGAGACCCAGTGGTATTCTTTCTCGTCAAGACCGACAACCCCCGGCCGACGTTCCAATCGGACATGACTTCCCAGGAACGGGCAACGATGGTCCGACACGTGGAGTACTGGTCGGGGAACGCCAAGCAGGGGAAGGCGGTCGTGTTCGGTCCCGTCGCGGACCCGAAGGGAGTCTACGGGATACTAGTGGCGAATGTCGAAGATGAGGACGAGCTCAAACGGTTGCTCGCTGCGGACCCGGCGAAGGACATCCTGGTCTATTCGCATCACATGATGCCGCGGGCCGTCACAGAACGGATGATGTCGTCGTAGGGCTTGCCCCCGAGGCCCTTTTAGTAGGCGGATTCGAGATCTTGCGGGCCCACAGGGCCTAGCTAAGTTCAACGCGAGGTCTCGGACGGTCGGGACCGGGGTTCGAGCCCTGGTGGCCCCGTCTCATGGTCCACTTGCTGTGTGGGGTGGAGAAGAATCCGCTCTGGGTCAATAAGTCAATATACTTGACTATCCGTACGGTTGACCAATGACCCTGCATCCTGAGAACTCGGAGAGCTACGACGACGTACCGCTTTCGGCCTTGTTGCCGACCGCGCGCGGTACCTACTCGAACGCCGTTCGCGCGGCGCAGGCACGGATCGGGTGCGCCGACCTCCCGGCGACCGGGGCTTACATCATCAGCGCCATGCACTGGACCGGGGCCTCGCTCGAATCGGTAATCCGATGGATGGGGGTCACCAAGCAGGCCGTCAGCCAAGCGGTGGGCACGCTTGTCGACCGGGGATATCTCGAACGCTCGCACGACCCTTCGGACCGCCGGAGGGTGAACCTGACCCTCACTGAGCGCGGGAGGGCCGCGGGGAAGGCCGCGAGACTTGCCATCGAACGGATTGACCGGAGGCTGCTGGACCGTGTGGGCGCTCAGAAGATTGTCGACACACGCTCGACCCTCGTGACACTCGTTGAAATGGGCCGCAGGGATCGAGGACCGAGAGTCGTTTCCAACGAGGAGTCATGAGACCTAGCCGCTCTTGGGCAGTTCCCGCGTCGTTCGGGGGCGATGAAACGGTTCTTCGTGGATTGGGGACGCCCAGAGGCCCCCGGCGCCCGACGAGATCAGAATCGGACACCATCGTCGTCGAACGGCACACGGCCCGGGAAGACCCGAAGCGATCTCGCGGCGACGCCTAGTCGACGGGGGCGAGAGGTTCCGTCGGTGGGCTTCCCGAGGGAGGCGGAGGCCCGGCGAAGCCGACCTCCTCGATGTGTTTCCACCGGTAGATTCCGATGGAGACTGCCCAGCTGCCCACAAAGAGTGCGATGATGATGATCCCGCACCAGCCCCAGATCTCGATGCCGTCGGGTCCGTTCGAGTTGTTCAACCAGTTCATCGTGTTCCAGAACCCGAACGGCCCACCGGATAGGCTGAGTTCCGAGGCAAGAACCCCCAGGAGCTCCACCGTGCCGATGACCACGGCGACGATGACCGAGATGACCGTCATGGTCAGATTGTAGTAGACCTTGCGGATCGGCCGCATGAAGGCCCAGCCGTAGGCGAAGCGCATCCCGAACCCGTCGGTGGTGTCCGTCAGGACCATTCCGCAGGTGAACATGAACGGCAGCACCAGCACCATCCAGAGCGGGAAGTGAGCCGCCGCGGTAGCAGTTGTGACCGTGATGGCGATCAGGGCCACCTCCGAGGCCGTGTCGAAGCCGAGCCCGAACAGGACCCCGATGGGGTAGATCTGCCACGGTTCGTTCACGAATTTGAACAGTCTGCCGAAATAGCGGTTCATGAATCCGCGCTTCAGGAGGGCCTCGTCCAATTTCTTCTGGTCAAGCTTTCCTGTGCGCAGGGCCTTGAAAATTAGGTAGATTTCCCAGAAGATCAGGAAGTTGATCAGCGCGATGACGTAGAGGAAGCCGCCCGAGATGAGGGTGCCGAGGACTGCCCCGTCGGCCTCAAAGGTCGGAAGGTTGCTCGCGATGAACCGCGTGGCGATCACGAGGACCGCGATCATCGCCACGACGATCGTCGAGTGGCCCAGGGAAAACC